>CAZNZA010000043.1:0-9789 GCA_964577325.1 uncultured Polyangiaceae bacterium | reverse complement strand
GTTCCCTCAGCCACGAACTCCGAATCGTCGAGTAGGTCGCCGACGATGGAGGCTTCCTCCCCTCCCACTGCTTCGTTTAGCGCCCGCTCAGGGTGTTGGTCGCTAAACTCCTCGAGCGCGAGGGGCAGAGGTGAGTCCTGCACTGGGCCTTCCTGCACTGGGCCTTCCTGCACTGGGCCCGAGCCGCTCCACGAGGCGGAAGCTGCCTCAGGCTCGGGCGCGGCCATGCCCACGACCGTGGTCACGACTGGGCCCGCATGCTGGGAAGTGGCGGCAAGGTGCTGGGAAAAGCCCGGGGCCGTAGCTACGCGATTCGCTGAAGGGGCCGGGTCAGGGTCGGCGTCTGCTTCAGCAGGCGCCGCGGGAGTGCTGGGGATCGCACTCGATTGCCGTGAAGGACGATCACTGGCTCTGCGCAGGTTGAGGTCTGGCAGTGCGAGCTGAGGTTTCTGTGGACGGCGCCGTGAAGACTGCTGACCGTGCTGCCCGGAGCGCAGCGTCGTGCGAAAGAGGTCGAACTCTTCGATCTCACCCAGATCGAGGGACGACATCGAACGCTGTAGCTTATCGCGGAGCGTTCCGCCCTCGCGACGCGCATCGTTGACCATGGCCTGAATGCCCTCCGGCAACGATTGAGTGGAAGCGATGAGGCGAATACGGGCCGAACCTCCTTCGACAGCGTTGTCCAGCCGGTACACACCCATGTAAATGGCCGCACCCCCCGTCTCGTGCTTCAGCTGCTCGTTGAGCTGTTCGAAGAACGAAAACGGTGTGCCACGCAGCACTTCCTCTCCGGCCTCGAGCACCACACCCATGTAAGCCACTTCTTCCGGCGAAAAACCATGGGGCATCATGGTGCTTTGCTGCAAGTTCTCTCGCACCCGTTCGATGACGGCCTCGACGGTGAGTACCGGCAAGACTCCCTCGGCGTAGTTCAATACTCCGTTGGACAACAACAGGGCTCGGAAATCTTCTCCGTCCAGCGTGCGAATGGGATGAATCCCCTTGCGCTCGTTCAAACGGTTGAACTCATCCAGGGGCCGAATGATGACGCTGTTGACCTTCTCGAAGTACTTGTCGAGGGACACCCCGCCGTGCAGGTGAGACAAGCGCGAGTTGTCGGCAAATATCCAGCCCACGTTCTCGTGTTTCACCAAGTCGCTCACCGCACGCACAGCGTTGACTTTCGCAATACCGCTCTCGTACTCGTTCGGCAGGGTGGCAAGCGCTATCATAGGTAGGTCGAGGGCTGAAAGCACGTGGACGAGCTCACTGACGCTCGAGCCAGTGCCGCCGCCGAGTCCTGCCGTGATGATGACCACGTCAGCCCCTTCCGCGTGCCGGGCGACGGCTTCTCTAATGCGCTCGGCGTTCTCGCGGATACACTCCCGACCGTAGTTCATATCGGCACCAGCACCGTCGTATCCGTCGATGCCGATGTAGATCCGTTGGTCAGAGGACAACGAAACAGCGCGATCCGAAGAAGCGAGCGATGAGAGATCGGTGTGCGCCGTGTTCAACGCAATGGCTCGATAGCCCAGACGGGCGAACTCAGTAGCTAGGTTTCCCCCAGCTTGTCCAAGACCAACGACCACCATGTTGAGCGCGCGATCTGCAGGCTTCATGCACTACCTCCGAAACTAAATTACCGAAGCAGAGTTATAGCGGGTTGCACGCCTGGATCCATACCCGAACGACGCGCGATCGCGCTTCCTGCTATCAAGCCGGTCCCTATCGCCAGGGTCTGTCATTGCCAGAGACCAAGCTTGCTTGTGAGACACTCGCCCCGGAATATTTCAGGTTCAAGGGGATTTTGCTGTGCCAAGGCACCGCATCGTGGCCTGCCGCTCCGCCGCGAGGGAGCGCAGCCGTATCAACTCGAGGCAGCGTCGGAAAGTGCGCGTTGCCTCCCCCACTTTGCCCTACATATGTGCTTCTGTTGCACGGGCCCCGCTGTTGCGCGGCCCAGCTCGGTATACACGCGTCGCTACAGCCCGATGTACCACTCCATGCCCAGCATGAGCTCCATCCGGTGCAAGCCATCGTTGACTCCCCGCGCCCTTGCTCTCGCATACAAGTCGACGAGTGCCGTATCTGAAGCTTGCAGGGTGTAACCCAAGCCACCCCCCAGATCGATACCGACCCCCGAAGCTGCAAACAAGTTACCGACTTCGAAGATCACCTCCGGTCCGATGAAAAACGCCGTACTCAACTGCACGGGCAGCCACGCCGGGATCACGAGACCGACCCGCGAGGTGTCGTCGAACGCGAGTTCGAGAAAGGCTCCGGTATCCAAGCGAACGTCGGGCGCCGCGTGCCACAGAATCGGCACTCCACTGGTCAGGGTCGTGCCGCCCCAGATCCCTACGTCGAGAACCCCCAACACCCCGAGCTCGACCTCGTCGTCGTGAAACTGAAACAGGGCGTGCGCCCGCGGGTCGTGGAAGGCAGCGTCGGGAGCGATCTGCAGTGGCAACACGATGCCCACCTCGACGTCGTCTGCAACGCCGTACGTGACTCCGGGGTTGATGTACTGCTCGTCATCCGCGTCGCGCACGAATACATGCTTGAACTGGGCATCATAGCGCGGGAAGCGGTGCCCCGCGTCCAAGCGCAGCACGTGCGCAGGCAGCGTGAGATCACGAGCGACGTACGTGGGCGCCACCGGAGCTGCGGACGCGCTGGTGGTTAGCCCCATACAGCCCACTGCCAGACCGCACGACCATGTCTTGGCCGCTCGGAGCAAGACACCGCGAGGTCGTCCGGCGCTTCCCTCACGCCTTTTGCTGAGCCAACAGACACGCCGCGAGATGGATCCCATGATCGACCTGCTCAATCACGGATTGCCCCCAAGGCGCAAGCACTACTTCGACGTCCTCCGTTGGGTCGAGGCGCTGTTCGGCTATCCGTCTCGCCCCCGTTGCAAGGTAGAGGTGAGCACGGTGGGAATGACGCGTGGTTTCTGGAGCCAGCACTCGAAGAAGCTGCCAGTGCGCGGCCTCGTACCCCGTCTCCTCCAGCAGTTCGCGCTTGGCCGCTGACAGCGGCTCCTCGTTTACGTCGAGCGCGCCCGCGGGCAGCTCGAGGGTGACGCGGCCCACGCCGTGGCGGTACTGCCGAACGAGCACCAGTTGCTGCTCGTTCGTAATGCAAACGATACAAGCCCAGTCTACGGCGTCGATCAGGTGGAACTGGGGGATGCACGCCCCCCGGCTCGTACGCACGCTTTGCTCCCGCACCCTTAGCCAGGGTCGGTCGAGCACGACGCGTTCGCCCAGCACTTCCCACACCTTCACCCCGTCGAGCAGAGCAGCTTTGTGAGCCAGCGTCCAGCGTTGTGATGCGGCGGCGTCTTAGCTCCGTCCTCAGCTGGCGCGGCGAGAGCGACCGGACTGTTTCCCTTTCACAATGTCCGCCAAGACACGACCGGTCGCTGTAGCCAGCTTTGCTATGTCTGTAGGGGTGCCCGTAGCCACAATCGTTCCGCCCGCCTCCCCACCACCGGGGCCGAGCTCTACCACGTGGTCGGCGCTCGCGATGAACCACGGGTGGTGCTCGATGACCACCAGTGTGTCTCCGCGCTCGACCAATCGCTCCAACACGGATAGCAGGCGAACGACGTCGCTTTGATGCAGCCCCGTCGTGGGCTCGTCGAGGACGTACAAGGTCGGTTCATGACGCACGCTGCCGGTAAGTTCGGCCGCCAACTTCAAGCGCTGTGCTTCGCCTCCGCTCAAGGTATGCGAGCCCTGACCCAGCTTCAGGTAGCCGGTGCCAAGCTCTACCAAGGTGCGCAAAGGAGCTATCAACTTGGGGTGGTTCTCGAAAACCTCACACGCCTCGTCGATCGTCAACTCGAGCACCTGCCCAATCGACAACCCGCGGTAACGCACACGCAGCGTTTGCGGTTCGAAGCGCAGCCCTTCGCACGCTGAGCAGACTTGCACGACGTCGGGCAAGAAGCTCATCTCGTGAGTGACCACCCCTTGCCCGCCACAAGTCGTGCAGCGCCCTCCCGCAGGTGTATTGAAAGAAAAGCGTGCGGCGCCGTAGCCGGCGACCTGGGCCTGGGGTGACTTGGCGAACAACTGACGAATCGCATCCCAGATCCCCAAGAAGGTCGCTGGAACCGAGCGTGGGGTGCGTCCAATGGGCGATTGGTCAACGCTCAAGGCGCGTCGAACCCCGCCCAAATCGGTAAGCGCGTCGTGTAAGCCCGGAGTTTCCGTCACCAACTTCAATGCTTGGCGTACGGAGGGCAACAGCACCTTGCGCACCAAAGTACTTTTCCCAGAGCCGCTCACGCCGGCCACCACCGTCAGCTTGCGTGCGGGCACCGAAAAATCGACCCCGCGCAGGTTGTTTTCGCGAGCGTTCTTTAGACGCAGCCACTCCTGGTCGGGACTGGGCGGGCTGCCGATACGGGGCGCGCGCCTGGCTCCGAGTTCTTTGGCCGTGGGCGAATCCGGGTGAGACATCACTTGTTGCGGACTGCCCACTGCAATCACATTTCCGCCATTGCGTCCCCCGGATGGCCCCATGTCCACCAGGTGATCGGCCGCCCTTATGACATCCGCGTCGTGCTCGACGACGACAACGGTAGACCCCAACTCCACGAGGTGCCGCAGATTGCGTAACAGCCGGTGGGTATCACTGGGATGCAAGCCGATCGTCGGTTCGTCCAGCACGTAAAGCGCCCCAGTTAATCCAGCACCCAGCTGGGCGGCCAAGCGCAAGCGTTGCAGCTCGCCGCCCGAGAGTGTCTTGGCGGGGCGGCTCAATGCCAGATAGTCGAGGCCCACGTCCGTCAGAAACTCCGCCCGTCGCCGCAACTCTTTCAGAATCGGCTCGGCCACGGTTTTTTGCGGGCCTTTGAAGCGCAGGCTCCGCACGCACTGCGCAAACGCGCCTACCGTCATCTGGTTGCAGTCGTGGTAACTTAGATCGTTCAGTCGAACGCTGGCTGGAATCGGCGCGAGGCGTGATCCTTGGCAAGAGGGACATAGCCTTTGCTCGATATCGTCGGTTGAGACTTCCTTGCGCGAACGGCCTCTACCCCCGCGCTTCGCGCTGCTCTTTACCTCGATCGTACCTTTACCCTCACACCGCGGACACGCCCCTTGCTTCGTATTGAACGAAAACCAGCGCGGGTCGAGCTCCGGGATGGCGAGACCGCAGGTATCGCACGCGCTCTGCGTGCCATATAGACTGATCTCGCCGCGCTCATTTTCGATTTTGATCTTACCGCCACCCCAACTCAAAGCGCGATCCAGCACTTCCTCTTCGAGCCGCCGCAAGGGAACCATATCTTGGATCACGAGGTCGATGTGGTGTTCCTTCGAACGCGCCAGTTTTGGCGGAGAAGCCGTGTCCACCCGTGTGCCATCGCATAGCGCCGTCGTGATGCCGTCGCGGTCAGCGCCATTGAACACGTCCAGATACGTGCCCTTGCGTCCTTCTACGACGGGAGCCAGGACCGTGCCCCGCCCCGGCAGCTTCCTCAGCTGAGTCAAAAGGGCGTCCCGGCTAGTAGCGCCAATGGGCTGCAGATGTTCGGGGCAATGGGCCGTACCCAACTTGGCGAACATCAATCTGAGATAGTGCGAAAGCTCAGTTACGGTTGCCACCGTTGAATTAGCACCGGCTCTGCTCGTTCGTTGTTCGAGAGCAATCACTGGCGGTACACCCGTGACTTCGTCCACGTCTGGCTTCGGCATCGTGGGCAAGAACTGCCGGGCGTACGGCGTCAGCGTCTCCAAGAAGCGCCGCTGTCCCTCTGCAAACAGCACGTCGAACACCAAACTCGTTTTGCCCGATCCACTTGGTCCGGTCACCACGCTGAGTCGTTGGTGCGGAATTTCCACGGATACGTTCTTCAGGGTGTGCTCGCGAGCGTTTATGATGGCTAGTACGGCGCGCGCGCGCGGTAGTTGCCGCGGAGCTTCAGTCTCCGGTTGCACGGGTTGAAGTCTCTGTGCCAAAGCGTTACCGGTCGCCGTGGGTGAACCGGCGAGCGCCGCTGGAATGCCGGCAAAAACTACATTTCCACCGTGACGCCCGCCCCCAGGCCCCAACTCTACGACCCAATCAGCGCGAGCTATCATGGAAAGATCATGCTCGATAGTTACCACGGTTCCCCCGGCATCTACCATCCACTCGAACGCTTGCATCACGCGCTCGACCTCGTCGGCGTGCAGGGATGCGCTGGGCTCATCGACGATGAATAGGCGATTAGCGGTGCTATCACCGAGCGCGCGAGCGAGTTTCAGGCGCTGTGCCTCTCCGCCACTCAGTGTCGAAAGGGGTTGCCCCAGGCGCAGGTAGCCCAAGCCCAGTTGTTTGACCGGCCCGAGCGCGCGCAGGATGGGCGTGCAGTCCGCGAACCAATGCAACGTTTGTTCAATGGTCGCATTCAGCACGTCCGCCACGTTGTGACCCCGGCAGGATACCGAAAGCACTTCTGGCTTGAAGCGTTGGCCCCGGCATACCGGACACTCCAACTGAACGTCCGCGAGAAACTGCATCTCCACCGTTTCATAACCTTCACCCGCACACGCGCTGCAGCGTCCCACGTCCACATTGAACGAAAAGTGCGACGCGGTGAAGCCACGCTGCTGCGCCGCCGGCTCTAGCGCGAACAACTTCCGGATGTGGTCCCACGCCTTGGTATACGTGGCGGCGTTACCACGCGACGTTCGACCCAATGGCGACTGGTCTATCAGCGTAACCGCCGACAGCAACTCGCCACCGAGCAATTCAGCGAATTGCCCTGGCCGCTCGTCTCCGCCCTGACTGAGACGCCGCGCCAAAGCTCGATACAGCACGTCCTCGCATAGTGACGTCTTCCCCGAGCCGCTCGGTCCGCACACGGCAGTAATGCAACGCAACGGTATGCGCGCATCGACTGAACGCAAGTTGTGCTCGCTCGCTCCTCTGAGCGTCAGCCAATCGCTGGGCACGCGCGCTGACTCCTTCACCCGCGCAAGAGCTCCAAGTGCTCTAGCCGTGGCGCCGCCATGGCGCCGGGCATCGGCCACACTGCCGTCGAAAACGACGCTTCCGCCACCGGGTCCCGCAGCGGGCCCGAGCTCAATCACACGCTGGGAAGCCACGATGAGGTCAGGGTCGTGCTCGACGACGAGCACGACGTTGTTGCGGGCCGCTAACGCTCCGATGACCTCCGTCATGCGGGCCACGTCACAGGGATGCAGCCCAACACTGGGTTCATCCAGCACGAACAGTGCGTTGTGCAACGACGTCCCCAGGGCAGCCGTGAGCGTTACGCGCTGGTTTTCACCGCCAGACAGCGTTCGGGCCTGACGGTCCAGACTCAAGTAGCCGAGGCCAACCCTTTCCAGGTACTGCAAGCGGTGCTGCAGTTGTTGAACGATCAGGTGACCTTGGCCGGTCCGAGTCTGCAACTGAGCTAGTTCATGCAGGGCGTCGGTGACTTCGAGAGCATGCCATTCGGCCAGGTTCTTGCCGCGTAGCTTGTAGCTGCGTGCCGTAGCGTTGATGCGGGCTCCACCGCAGTCGGGGCACGGGTCATATGACCGATACTTCGACAACAGCACGCGGACGTGCATCTTGTACGTCCGCGTTTCCATCCAGGAGAACCAACCCAAAACGCCGGGGAAGCGCCCACGGTCCCAACTGCCGTCGCCGTACCATATCACCTTCAGCTGCTCTGGCGACAACTGCTCGAAGGGAACATCTATCGGGATGTCGTGCCGCGCGCAGAGCTTACGAAGCTCTGCGCGTTCCCACTCAGTGCTCTTGCCGCTCCAGGGCCGTATCGCCCTCTGCTTGATGGTCTTTTTTGGATCAGGAACGACCTTGTCGAGGTCTATACCGATCACGCGCCCAAAGCCGCGACAGGTTCCACACGCGCCAATCGGAGAGTCGAAAGAGAAGAGACCTGCTGCGGCCGGGGCTAACGCACGCGTGCAGATGGGGCACGAAAGTCCCTCCTGGATTTCTCGGCGTTCCGCATAACCTGACTGCACGCGCCTCGAGTCGCTGGCGATGAACACGGCGGCGCGGCCGGCGCCAAGCGTGAATGCCTGTTGAAATGCCTCCGCGACGCGCGCCTCGTCTGTGGGTCTCAAATTTACGCGGTCGACGATGACGTCAATCGCACTGCGGCCATGCAAGGCAGAAGGCGCGACGCCCTCGAGCGACGACAGCTCATCGTCGAGCCAGATGCGCGCGTACCCCGAGCTCGCGAGCCGGTCACGCACGACGAGGTAATCCTCAGGACCCTCGATGGGTTGCGCGTAGGTCACCACGGCTGTTGCGTCGACGCCTTCCTGGGTGAGCGCGTGCGCCCACGCCGTCGGATCGCGCCATACGGCTTCGACGTCATGTTCCGGGCATGCCGGCCATGCCTCACGCTGAAACAAGCCGCTGAGCAAAGGAGCGAGGTCCGCCATGGTGGCGACCGTCGAGCGCGAGCTCTTGACCGGAGCCGCTCGGTCCACTGCAATTGCTGCCGGTACCGGCTCCAAAGCATCCATGGGTGGCCGCTCCAGCCGTTCGAGGAATTGCCGCGCATAGGGGCTGAAGCTCTCGACGAATCGCCGTTGCCCTTCGGCATACAGCGTTTGCAGCGCCAGACTGCTTTTGCCGGCTCCCGACACGCCCGTTAATGTGGTGACTTCGCCCGCGTGCAGAGTCACGGAGACGCCTTTGAGGTTGTGGGTTCTAGCGCCTTTCAGGACAAGAGGAAGCATAGCGGGAGTAGTTCTGGGACACGAAAAGACAACAACGATTGGAAGAGGTAGGTCTTGCGTAGTGGGGCGTCAGCGACGTAAGCACCCACCAATGTCGGGCAAAACGAAGTCAAAGAAGGGAAAGGCGGACTTTAGTGACCGACTCGTGGCGCGCAACCGGCGCGCAAGCTTCAATTACGAGCTCGGAGAGTCGTACGAGGCGGGAATGGTCTTGATCGGCAGTGAGGTGCGGTCTTTGCGCGAACACACCGCTGACCTCACCGACGCTTGGGTCGAAATCGTACGAGATGAAGCCTTGGTCCGCGGACTACGCATCCCGACCCTTCCCCACGCGGCGTTTGGACACGAAGAAAAGCGGCCTCGAAAACTCCTGCTCCACCGTGACCAGATCGACAAGCTGCGGGCGAGTATTGAACGGGAGCGAACGACGCTCGTAGCGACGAAGCTGTACTTTAAGAACGGTCGGGCGAAACTGGAAGTGACAATCGGACGCGGCAAGAAAAAGCACGATAAGCGTCAGACGCTTCGGGAGCGAGACGCCGGCAAAGAGGCCCGCGACGCCATACGCAAGGCTAAGCTTGGATGAGGGCTTGTCGCGCTCGAGCGCAATGGCTAGGAGGGCGCCATGAGTGATGAAGCTGCATCAGGCACCGTACCATCGCCCGAGGGCTTACTCAGCTGGGAGTGGAGTCGGGGCGGACGGGCGCAGGTCATGCGCGTAGATGGCGCGTTCGTGACCGTCCACTCGACGGCGGCGTTTCCGCCCGGAGCGCCATTGACGGCGGTTGCAAAAGGCGGGCACCAGTTCGAGATGAAAGTGCGCGGCTGCCGAAAGCTTTTGCTTCAGCCAGACATGTTCGAAATCGACGGCAAGCTGTTCAACCTTTCGAAAGAAAGCCGTGAGCATCTACGAGCAGCGGCCGACTCGCTATTGCTCCAACACGGCGCGGACGCCTAGCCCCAACCACAGGCCTCCGAAGGTATCGTGTCTGTTAGCTTTGGTCGCGGACTCGAAGGCGATGTCACGCAGGTGTATCCCCGCTTCTGGGCCGAAAGA
>CAZNZA010000042.1:12678-38654 GCA_964577325.1 uncultured Polyangiaceae bacterium | reverse complement strand
CCCCCTCGGGCGTTACCTGCGGCGGTGCAAACACTTCGAGCTTGTCGGTCGTGCGCCGCCCCCCAGAGCGCGCCAACACGGTGAAGGGCTCATTGTCCTGTACCGACAGCGCGAACTCGGCCAGATGCGCGCGGAAATCCGGTCGTGAGGGACTCATGACGCGATTGCTGAACAGCGGCGGCAATTCCGCGCAGCGGTACACTTCGTCCAAGTCGGGAAAGGTCATGAGCGGCAGAAAGCCAAGCGCTTGAGCCGCCCTGACCGCACGAATATAAGTAAACTCGTAGCCGTCTGCCGTGCGCAGCAAACGTCCCACCGGTAGAATGCGGCGCGATTCCGTGGCTTGCCAGGCAACGTAGAGGATGTTGGGACGGGTCATGCGGTCAATGATGCGGTTGCGCCTGAATGATGCGGTCGTAGTTGTAGCGTAGAAGCTCCTGCGTAAAGCGCTTGCCGAGTGGGCTCAAGCGGGAGGCAGGCACATGGTCGACTTCGGCGGCCAGTGAATCAATCTTGGCGCGAGCAAGCAACCCTTGCCAGTGTGTGAAAGCGCGTGGGCGCAAACTCCCCGCCTCCTGGAACGCCTGAAACGGAGTGAGTTTGCTGCCATTCTGACAGTACAACGCCGAGTACCCGCGCTGGACATACTGTGTCAACGTTCCGCGGCCGCTGGAATCAAGGCGCCCCCTGCGTTTGACGTCATTCAATTCTCTGCCGAGAGAGGAGGCGTGGTCATAGCTTGGAGCTAGTGCCAGCGCATGCCCCGCAGATGTGCGCGTGCTGACGACGCCCCAGTTTTCGTGATGCCGGTCGGTGTTCCCGATCAAGGCATCCAGCATGAGGTAGCCGACGAAACTGTCGAACGCGTCATGCCCACCATCGAGCGCGTTGCGGGTTGGTGAGGGGCTGCAGCCTTGCAGGACCTCCATGATCGCCGGCAGCGTGTGCTTCAGTACGCCGTAGCACCGATCCGCTGGGTATTCGGGATCGCGCTTTAGCAATAACTCATTGCCATGAATGAGGCTCGCATCACCCCTGATAGCTCGCTGGCGAGCTAGGAAGTCCCAACATAGCACGGCAGGTTGTCCATCCACCTGAGCCAGGTCAACACGGGCGCAAGGAACGCCACTGCGCTTGCCGAGTTCGTAAGCGAGCTTCTCGCTCCAGTCCTCCCCAGTGCCCTCTCGCGCAAATTTGACCATCACCCGCTGATGCGCGGTCCGATGCTCTAACCAAAACTTTTCCTTGGTCCCCATCGTTTCGGCGGACCTCATGCGGCGAGAGACCGTCGGCAACTTGATATCGAAGATGGGATAAGACCGAGACACCATCGCGGCGCCAGTTTGGTCCGCCAGAATCTCCCTGGGCAAGGTTTCAGAGCCTTCGCTACTAATGGCAACCATCAATAAGACCAGACCGAGCCGCCCATATTGAGATACGCGTTTGCTTGGCGCGCGTTGTCACGACTCGAGACGAGACCCCGCGCTCGGTTCACGGCAAGTCGAGGATCTGAACGGCGGCGGGCGAGGGGGGGCCCGGTACGTTGCTGACGGGCTGCAGGGTTCCGTCGTCTTGGATGGCGAGCACGACGACCGTTCCGCTGTCTTGATTGGCGACAATCACGAAGTTGTCTTGGGGGTCGACGTCGAAGTCGCGGGGAGTCGAGCCACCGGAGTCCTCGTGCTCGAGCAGGGTGAGCGCGCCGCTTGCGCCATCTATGGCGAACACCGCGATGCTGTCGTGGCCGCGGTTCGAGGCGTAAAGCCAGCGGCCATTCGCCGTTATCTCCACGTGAGCGCCCGTGCCTCCGCCCCCATATCCGGGTGGCAAGGAAGAAACGGTTCCACCTGCCGTGAGCGTTCCGTTCTGCGCGACCTGGAAGGTGGTGAGCGAATTGGCCAACTCGTTGATCACCCAGGCGAACGCGCCGTCGGGTGAGACAGCAATGTGGCGGGGACCCGCGCCGTCAGCGGTGGCCACGCTGGGCGGATCGTTGGCGGAGAGGGTTCCGTCGCTGCCGAACGATAGCTGCGCCACCTCGTCGTTGCCCTTGTTGGGCACGAACACGTATTGACCTGAGGTGTCGAAACCCAGCGCGTGGCTCTGGGCATTGGGGCCGAAGTCGACGACCTGGGCCTCTGCGCCCAAGGAGCCGTCGTCTTCGATGGGGAAACGTGAGATGCTCCCACCGTTGTAGCTCGCTCCGAACGCGAAGCGGTGAGAAGGGTCGACCGCGACGTAGGTGAAGCCGCCGTCGCTACCGGGCTGATGATTGAGAGGCGTTAGGGCGCCGTCGCTTTCGATGCGCAGCGCCGTCAAGCCTCCGAGCTGATCATCGCGTTCGTTGGCCACGTACAGGTTGTTGGTGCCGACGGCGATGTACGAAGGATTGGCCCCGGCGTCGACGGTTTCTTCACGCGGGGTCAGGGTTCCGGTGGCTCTGTCGAAATCGTAAATCTGAAACGGGTAGTCATTGCCGCCGTAGTCGTACCCGCCCACGTACACGACGGTACGGCTCGGTGCATCCACGGCCGCATCCTCGGAGTCGGTCGGAACCGCCGTGTCGTCTGAGGTGTCGTCTGAGGTGTCGTTCGTGGTGTCCTCGCCGGTGCCAGGCGACGTCGTGACGGTATCGTCCGCGCTGGTATTGGTATCGTCCGCGCGGGTGTCGTCGCCCGTATCCGATTGCGTGTCATCAGCCGTGGAGTCGGCTGGTGGCGTAGAGTTATCGGGGGCTGTCGAAGGGTTGACGGGGGCCACGGCGTCGCTGCCACTGGGCCCGGGAGAAACTTGCGTAGGAGTAACCTGCGTGGGAGTGACTTGCGTCGGACTAACTGGCGAGCCGCTCGGCGTCACACCGGGTGCTTCCGATTCGTCGTCAGACGTCGTTCCCGGAGCAGGGAGCTCCTCAGGCGTGGCTTTTTTGTCGGCGCAGGCGAGCTGCGCGCACAATGTGAGCGCGCTCAATGAGCCCAGGAGATGGAGCGGGTAACGAAGATGCATAGACGTGCGGAGTGGGGTGAGGCTAGCCTGGGCACAATGAACGAAGAAGCGGAAAAAATGAACCTCACTTCGGAGCAACGGCGAAATCTGGTCGCTTGCAGGATCCAAGAGGATCCGCGATCGCACCATGTTTTTGCGGCACTGCGAATGAAGGGGCCGCTCGACGTGCGACGTTTGACCCAAGCCTTGCACAATCTACGTCGTCGGCACGACGCGATGCGGGCCGTGGCCACGGATGCCGACGCGACGGAATTTTCGCTCGTGCCCGCTACTGAGAGCGTCCCCCTCGAGGTCGAGGCCATCGCAGGGGACGTCAATGCCTGGTTGGAGCGCGCCGTGAGCGAACGCTTCGACCACTCACAGCCCTGGGGTCGGGTGCGCTTGGGCCGCTCGAAGGATGAATACGCCTTGCTACTCGCCCTGCCGGGAGCCGCGTGTGACGGGAAAGGCATGGAACGTCTGCTGAAGGAAGTGGTGCACGGCTACGCTCGAGCTGCGAACGACTCGACGACATCGGCGCCGCTCGACGCCGGAGACGGGCTGCAGGCGTATTTACGGCTGGTGAACGCTGACGACCAATGGCAGGAACACTTGTCCGCGGCCAAGGAACGCTTGGCCGGGGAGCTACCACCGCTCGAACTTCCGGTGCTTGCTCATCGGCCACCGGTGTTCACGGGTTACGGTAAGCTGCTGCGCAGCCAGCTGTCGAGAAGTGCCAAGCAGCGCCTCGACGCCATGGCGACGGAGCTCGAGATAGCGTGGGGCGATCTGTTGGTGACGACATATATCGCCGTTTTGCAACGTTGGTGCAACCAAGATGAGTTTACCTTGGGCATGTATGGCCCTTCGCGACCCTGGGACGGGGTGGCGCCGGTAGAAGGCGTGGGCGTGCTGCGTATCCAGCTTGATCCCCACGTCAGCGTCTCCGACGCCGCGCGCCAGGTGGGCAATCTGGCACGCCAGGTCCGTGCTGCCATGAACGTTCCGTTTTCGGCTTTGGTTCAAGCCGTTTCTCCAGCGCGAGATGCTTCGCGCACGCCGCTGTTCCAGGCGGCGGTGGCACCCATGCCCGCGCTGATGGCACCCCGCACGATAGACGAGGTAACCTTCGAGCAGCATGTATTCAGCAACGTGGGGGCACGCACCGATGTGACGCTATGCGTGTCGACGGAGCCGGACGGGCTAGAACTTGGGTTGGAGTTTGCCGTCGATGTAGTTCCGGAAACCACCGCTCAACAGCTGCTCGATGCCGTCGTGCGGGGACTCGAGGCGCTACCGGATAACCAGGAAAAGCCCATCGGCCGCCTGGCGTTGCTGTCAGAACGCGAGCTTGCCCAGTCTCGGTGCGCGTTGACGCTCAGCGAGTACGACGCCAGCCGACCCGCCTATGTGCGCTTCGAAGAACACGCCGACGCTCAGCCGGACGCAGTGGCCGTCGTGATGAACGACACCACATGCACGTACGGGGAGCTCGAACGTCGCGCCAATCGATTAGCCCACCGCTTACGGCACGCCGGTGTGGAGCACGAGACGCTGGTCGGGATTTATTGTGAGCGCTCGATTGACATGCTCGTCGCTCTGCTGGCGACGCACAAGGCAGGCGGCGCCTACGTGCCGCTCGACCCAGCGCACCCGAACTCACGGGTGCAGGTGATCGTAGAAGATGCCGCACCCCGCGTCCTCGTCACGCAGCAGGCGTTGGTCGACCGCTGCCCGGCGCCCGAAGATTGCACGGTGATTGCGGTTGATGAGAGTGATGGCGTGTCGACCTCTGACGAACGGCCTACGTTGGAAGTGAAGCCGGACGGCCTGGCGTACGTCATTTTCACGTCGGGATCGACGGGACGTCCCAAGGGCGTCGAGATCGCGCACCGAGCGTTCACCAACTTCCTCACCTCGATGGCGCATACGCCTGGGATGACGAACCAGGACCGCATCCTCTCGGTCACGACCCTTTCCTTCGACATCGCAGGGTTGGAACTATTGCTGCCCCTTTTCGTGGGCGGCTCGGTCGAAATCTGCGACCGCGCGACGTGTATCGATCCTCAGCGCTTGAGCCACCGCGCGAGCGATCCCAGTCTCACCATCATGCAGGCCACCCCTGCCACTTGGCGCATGTTGCTGGACTCGGGCTGGCGGGGCAATCCAAGGCTGAAAATCCTGTGCGGTGGCGAACCCTTTCCGCCCGACTTGGTGGCGGCGGTATTGCAGCGTACGGCCGAAGTCTGGAACATGTACGGACCCACGGAAACGACAGTATGGTCCACCGTTCAGCGCCTACATGACAACGCCACACCGATCCCGATCGGACGTCCCATCGACAACACGAGCGTATACTTGCTCAACCCCTGTGGTGAGCCGGTTCCCCAGGGTGCTGTGGGCGAGATTTGGATAGGCGGTCATGGGGTGGCCAGAGGTTACCGCGGTCGGACAGACCTCACCCAGGAACGCTTCGTGCCTGACCCGTTCGTGCAACAACCCGGTGCGCGCATGTACAAGACCGGCGATCTGGGTCGCTTACGCGAGGACGGCCTGCTGCTGTGCTTGGGCCGGGTGGATTTCCAAGTCAAGATCCGCGGTTTCCGCATCGAGCTCGGGGACATCGAGGCAGCTATCTTGCAGCATCCCCGAGTCAAAGAGGCGGTGGCGGTGGCGCGTGAGGAACAAGCGGGCGACAAACGTCTGGTCGCGTACGTCGTCACCGAAGGAAACGGAGACGTCGGCGCCGAATTGCGTCAGCAACTGAAGGACACGCTACCGGGTTACATGATCCCTTCGGCATTCGTGCGCCTGGAGACGATGCCCCTCAATCCATCCGGAAAGATAGACCGTAAGGCTTTGCCCGCCCCATCGGCGACGGACGCCGAGGCGCCTGAGGAAGTGGCGGAGCTGACTGACGATCTCGAGGCCGTCATCGAGGCCGTGTTCTTGCAGGTGTTGGGCGTGCGCTCAGTAAACGTCGAGACGAGCTTCTTTGACGCGGGCGGCGATTCCTTGCTGGCCGTGAGACTCGTGCGCCAATTGGAGGAAGCCCTGGGTACGAGTGTCCCGCTTGCCCTTTTGTTCGAGGCCTCTTCGGTGCGCGCCTTAGCCAAAGCGCTGCGGGACAAACCGATCGACCCCGAGCGTCCCCGGGTGGTGTTGCTGCGGGGTGGGACCTCGGACGCCAAGCTGTTCTGCGTTTACGGCGTCGCGTTGTATCAGCACCTGGCACGAGCCATGCCCGAACATCTTTCGGTGTACGGGGTGTTCGTCCCCGTAGAGACGCAAATCTTTGCAGAAGAAAGACTCGCTCGCGGTGAGTTGCAGTTCCCGCAGGTCGAGGAATTGGCGCACCTGTACATCAACGTAATCCGCGACGTGCAACCCAAAGGCCCGTACCGCATCGTCGGCGTGTCGTTCGGGGGCGTGGTGGCGTATGAGATCGCGTGCCAATTGCGTGCGGCTGGGGAAGAAGTCGTGCTCTTGGGACTTCTGGACGCGCTGCTCCCTCAAGCTGTGGGTGGGGGGCGTATCAAAGAGTGGTTGAGAAAAGGTCGAGACATCGTACTACGCGGTCACGCCCGTTCTGCAGTAGCGCGCCTCGTGCGGGCTAGACTGGGTAAACCCTCAACAACGCCCTGGTCGGAGGCCGAGCTCGAATGGCTGCGCGATCAGGTGCACGAGCTGCAGGTGGGGCGCTATGCGAGCCGCTTGCGAAAATACGACGGTGCAGCGGTCATCGTTCACGCTCGAGATAGGCAAGGATATGCCGGAAAGCGGGTAGACGCGGCGGCGGGTTGGAAGGACGCGGTGGCCGGTGGCGTCGTGGAGTTTCAGGTTCCCGGTGACCACCTCGAGATCGTGGCGCCTCCCAACGTCAACGTCTTGGCGGAGCAGCTACGGCCTCATCTGTAGACACGGCGTCACTAGGAAGCTGGCGACGAGGGCGCGTCGTTGGAACGGCGAAGCAGGATTGACGGCGGCTGGATGCCGTGAGTGCGGAAAGCGAGGAGCGTGCGACGGCTTACGTCCGTTTCGAACGCTTTCTCGTAGCGGGTGTCCATGACATGCCCATGAGCGCGAATATGAACCGCGATGTAGTTGTCACGGACCACCTGCTTGAGGAGCACACCTATAGGTCGTTGTAGGAAGATGAATTGACTGGTTAGCAAGGCCTCCTGCAACAGGCGCTCGGCGAGGTTCACGTCTTGATCGATACCGATGTAGAAGTCGATCGTCACTCTCATGTAGAGAGCACCGTAGTTGCTGCACGACGTGACATCAGTGAGCACCTTGTTGTTGGGCACCGTGACGGTGTTGTCGTCCAACGTCTGGATGCGCACCGAGCGCAAACCGATCGCGGTGACGTCACCGTACTCGCCTGCAAATTGCACGCGGTCACCCACCTGAAAGGGTCGATCGAACATGATCGTCACCCCAGCTATCATCGCGGCGACTAGATCTCTCAAGGCAAAGCCGACCGCTACCGCCAAGGTGCCACCGACCAGTGCTAGCACCGTGTCGTTGATGCGGAAGCTCAACGCGATGACCACCGCACCGGTCGCCAGATAGATGCCGAAGCGCAGGAATGATTCGGTCTTCTGGAAGGTCAGGCGGCGATGCACGAAGCGTCGTCCCAACGAATCGACGATGTTGCTGAGGAAGCGCGCGACGATACCGGCGCCGACGATGACGCCGAGGGACGCCAAAACCCCTCCAAGCCGGATGAAGCCAACGATCTGCGTGACGTCAGGCACGTCTTGCGCCCATACGGTTGGCGCCGTGAGCAACAGGGCTCCCGCCGCCGAGGCTAAGACGTAAGTACGCGCGAGGAACGAGCAATTCATAGAGGAGCCGTCAGGAAGTGTTTACGTTGCAGTACCCGCGTTACAGCTCGGAAAAAACGCGGGGCAATGAAGGCGCGACGCTCTGCGTCGACCTCGATGTAGCCCTTGTTTCGAGCATAGCGCAGCACGGAGCGGACCTGGTCTAGACTGACGTTGGCGGCCTCAGCCAGAGCCTGTTCACTCGCAAGCTCTAGACGAACGAGAGCGCGTAAGACGAACGAGCTCGTGTCCGGCAGCGCCTCGAGGTCGGCCGTCGGGGGGGAATTGAAGGGTCCTACGCACACTACGCCCTGTTCATCACGTCCCAGACTGTCCGCCCACGCGAAGGTGGCGACGGCGGGGTTGCCGGCGGAGTAGTTCCACAACATCCGGTAGTAGCCCGTTCGGGTACGTTCCAGTTTCTCCTGGCGATCGATTTCGTCGCCGCTGACGATGCGGGGCAGCAGGTGGTGAAAACTGGGCTGCAGCTGAGCGGCCTGGGTTCGCTGTTCGATCAAGCTGCGGATCTGTTCTTCCGACCATGGTCCAAGCTGCAGGATCTCGTCGAAGGCTGGACGTACGCCATAGGCGCGCTCGAACAACGTAAACAATGCATGGTCGAACGTAAACACCCACGTCATGGCTCCGGCTAAGCGGGTGGCGTCCAAGACTTCTCCGAGTTGTTGAATGCCTCCGATCGTGGGACGCAGCAAACGATGGGCGTCGTCAATCAGGATCAGGCGCGGCCCGCCAGTGGAAGCGGAGGGGTGCGCGGGCAAGGCTTCCAGTTGCCTGCGGAAAGATGCGTCGGAGTCGCAATCTTTCAACCCCAGGTGTTGCCCGAGGACTTGCCGGAAGGCCTCGATACCCCCAGTCGGACACCGGAAGCGAACTACCGTGCCTGCCGCTGGGCCGTGTTGACTTGCGCCGTGTTGACTTGCGCCCTGTTGAGTCGAGGCCTGTTGCAGATGGTCGAGCAAGCTGGACTTGCCGCTGCCCCATTCCCCAACCACCGCGAATACGCCTCCGCTTTTGCCGGGAGCGGTCAACACCTGTTGCAAGAAGGGCTTGCCGCGGCTGGGTTCAATCCAGGCGCCATCAGGAGACGTCAAGAGCTTACGCTGAGTCTCATCGAGGGGGCGCAAGACAGGCGTGGTCAGCGCCTGCTGACTCATGGAGCGCTGAAACAGATATGCCAGGACGTGGCGCACGAGTTCCAATTCGATCAGGTAGTCGCGGCCGATGCGCACTACTCCAAGCCCCAGCAGGTAAATGCCGCCTACGGCGGCTGCGAAGAAACTCTGCCAGCCGGACTGGGTGCTCACGATCCAACGCGCCACGCGATTGCGATTCTTGCGCGGGGTGAGGCGTTCGAAGATGACGGGCTTCCACCAGTTGATGAGCAACAGCCCGATGGGAATGGCAGCAAACCAGCACGAGCCGATGACCCACGTATGCAAGGTGCCGCGACCCACGAACTCTGCACTCAACGAAAGGATCAATCCAAACGTCACGACCGTGCGCGCCACGACTCGAAGCGAACGCAAGCGCAAGTCGCTCACATCGCTACCTCGTCCAAGACTCGCCGCACGGCGCGCAGCCAGGGCGTTGAGCCAAAGCACGACAGTGGCAGCTCCCAACACCCAGCTCGTGACGATCCAAAAAACTCGAACCTCCAAGAGTTCACGTAGTTCAGGATCGAGCAAATGAAGGACGGCCCACCCCAGGAGCAACCATTCGAAAGGGCGGCGAACGCGGCGATAGATGTCCACCAAAGCTAACAACCGCTCTTGCAACTCCGTGCGTTGACGCTGCTTGCGTAAGTCCTGCTCGAGGTTTGCAAGCGCCCCTTCACCACGCCGGCGCCACGACCAGAACAAGAGCAGCACGAGGGACAGTTTCAGCCAGGCTACTTTCATCCAGGCCGTTTCCAGCACCCCCGTGGGCCGCCAATCGCCGCCAGCGATCCACGACAACGTGACCAGCACGTGGTAGCGGAACACGAGCCTGACTTGACGCCACTCGGCGCGGGCTTGGTCGCGTCCTGCACTGCCGAAACTGGTCACGGCGTCCCGCTTCGCCTGCGACAGAAGCGGAAAGAGAAGCAACCGGTCTTTGTTCAATGACTGGGTCTGATTGAGCAGGCTACGCGCCTCTTGCCACGCCATGACACTTGCTCGGCGCTGCAGCTCGTGGGCGCTAGCGGCGACCTCCGCGCGCAGCGCATCGTAGCGCGCGCGGTCGACGGCGACGCCCTCGGTGTCGACACGATCTTCTCCCGGCATCGGTACCCCGGAGTCGCCCGAGGTGAGTTCGGAAAGCTTGGCCGAGAGTCGATCGCGCGCGGCACCGAGCTCGACGCGCAGTGCGTCGTACAGCGCGTCGGATTTCGGCGAAGAAACACCGTTACTTTGTTGGACAAACTCCGCCACTTTGCGGCGCCAGCCCAGCGTATTTTCGGCCGCCTGCTGGGTGGCCTCTTCCCGCCGCAGGAGTTCGGCCTCGTAACTCGCCTGGCGAGACTTGAGCGCGTGCAGCCTAGCCTCTTCCTCGCGCAGCAGACGCAGTGCTTCGGACGTGGCTGCCTGCGCTTCCGCCAACGCTCGTGCGCGTGCTTTGCTGGCTTCCACGGCACGCTCGTCTGCGGCGGCAATGCCCTGTTGCGCAATGCCAACACTTGCGGCGCGCGCCTGCACGCGCGCTTGGTAGCGCTCGATGAGACCGGCTTGTTCACTTGCTGGAAGTGCAAAAAACTGCGCGCGCAGTCGCACCACCGACAACTGAGCGCTCCACACCGCCGAGGGAACGGACTCCGGCGGCAAGACGGCTGCAAGCACGCCCGCGTCCGCAAATGTCTCACGGTAGGTATCGAGCAACGGCTTCCACTGTCGCACTTGCACGGCGACAGCGAGGCGGTCGGTGGGGTCGACGCCGAGCAAGTGAACGAGATCGACGTCTTCGTTGAGTCGGTCTGCCAGCAAGTCCGTCAGCTGCCGCGCCTGGGCTTCGAGCTCCGCCACGCGCGAGCGGCTTCGCTCCGTAGCCTCCTCGCTGCGGGCCTCCTGCCTGTGAGCCTCCTCGCTGTGAGCCTCCTCGCTGCGAGCCTCCTCGTTTGGCGGCGTGCCTTCCACGGCTCCGGCGTCGCGGGCGACGCCACCGCCGGCCCCCGGATCAGGGTCGCTCTGCGCCCAGGCGCTGCGCGGAAGCCCTGCACCCAGCAGCCAGATGACGAGGACAAGTGTCCCCAAGGCGCGGGTAGGGCGAGGCCGCCCGCGTCCGCCGAAAGCTCGATGTCCCACAGGGTGGGATAAAAGCGCACATTGGTCACTGTGGGCCAGTTTTGTGCGGCTCAGTCATCGGCGAAGTGGTCGACATTGGCGTCAATCCACTCCAGGCGTTCCTCTATCCAGGCGCGGAAATGGGCGACCTCGTCGGCGAAGTCATCCACCTCGTACAGCGAGTAGGGGCCGTAGGGGTGGTGGGCGCGCTTGATTGGCCAGCGCTCGAAGTTTTCATCGATCGCCGGTTCCAGCACGTCCAGGTAGCTGTCGATGCGGGCAAAGACATGGTCGTTGGACAATTCGCTTTGGCGGAGCTCGCGCCAGCGTTCAGCGATACGCCGTGCGAAACCTGGTACGGCAAGCAGGTCTCGGATGAACGGCGTGCGCTCCAGCACCCAGCCGTGGCTTTCGTGCGCGCCCTCCGGCTCCGGGGCATTCGGCGCGACGATCGGTTGCCCGAAAGCCAGATCGAAGTCCCACGGCACCAACTTCCCTTTGCCCCCGACGTCCTTGTAAAAGTGTACGCTCAGTTTATACGCGTCCACGTTGCGGGAGAACTCTTGGATGATCACCCAATCGACGACTGTCGCCTCGTCGAGCATGCCGAATACTCCCTCGTCCTCATCATCCGTGCGCGCTTCTAACGCTTTTGCTAAATCGTCCAGCCACTGCTGAACGCCCAACAGTTGCTCGTCGGTGGCTTGCTTTTGATTCGGGTAGGTGAGCTCCCACGCAGCTTCGTTCCCCAAGGGGAAGTCCAATGGGCCGCCGGTGCCCTGACGGATGACGAAGCTTCGGCCCTTGTCGTCGCTTTGGATGTCGATGCGTTGCCCGTCTCGTTTGGGGCGTTCCACCAAGCGATAGATGCCGTGGTGTTTACCATTTAGATTCAGCGTGCAGTAGCGGGCTTCGGGCGCGTAGCGCTCGGCCGCGAAAGCTGAAAACAGGTCGAACACGAGCTGGTTGCGCATGAACGAGCGATCGACCCAGGAGCCGTCGAGGATCCAGTCCTCTTCCTTGCCCATGCCCAGGATGTCCACGGCGTTGTTGTCGCCCTTTTCATCACGCAGCTCGATGCCGTAGTTGGGCTTGTCGAAGGTGAGAGATGAACGGCCTCGTTTTTCGACGCCGGCATAGGAGTCATAGATGATGCCTCCTTCGTCGCGTATGACAGCTCGGCAAGGAACCTTGGGCTCATTGCGGATCGTTTCCGCGCAGTTCAAGCCCATGGAACACATACCCGGGTGAGGTTCGACGACGTCGTCACCGGGGCTATCTAACCCCGACGCGTCCCACTCGGGCTCCTCTGGCTGCTGAGGCGGATTCTGTCCCTTGACGATGACCGTAGACTCGTCTTCCATGCACGCGGACAGCAACACGCAGCCCAGGACACACGCAGCTGTCGCGGCCCTTGCTTTTTCCCCTCGCATACCGGCGTCGTACTGGTTTTTACCGTTTCTGTCATTTCCCTCTGCATCGACTGCTGAAGCGCTACTGAACAGAAACAGGGCGGAAGCCGCCGCAGGAGAAAGAGGCTCCTCCCCCTGGAGGCCGACCCCGGCGTTGGCGTTTTTGGGATCCCTTCTCGGTCCGATTGTACTAACGATGCCTTAAAGGGAGCGTGGGGTGGTCGCTTGTACGTCGGGTACGAGCTGGAGAAGGGGCGCGTGAACACGAAGACCAATGGGTTGTTCGAAGGGATCTTCGAAACGGCCATCGATGGCATCATTGCTATCGATGAGCGGGGAACGATCGAGAGCTTCAACCCTGCCGCCGAGAGACTCTTCGGCTACTCCGCCCAAGAAGCGGTGGGTCTCAATGTACGTGTTCTGATGCCCTCGCCGGATCGCGAGGCTCACGACGGCTACCTCGAGAACTATCGGCGCACCGCCAAACCCAAGATCATAGGTTCCGGTCGCGAGGTAACGGCTCTGCGGAAAACGGGCGAACTCGTCCCGATCCACCTATCCGTGAGTGAGGCTTACGTCGTCGGACGTCGCGTGTTCGTAGGTACGTGCCGCGACATCAGCGAACTGGTACGCGCAAGAGCCGAAGTGGACGCCGCACGGTTGCGCAGTGATGCCGTGCTGGATACGGCTGCCGATGGCATCCTCACGATCGATGCCCAAGGTCAGGTGCAATCGTTCAACAAAGCGGCCGAGCGTCTGTTTGGGTACAGCAAAGAGGAGATGCTCGGCGAGAACGTGAATCGCCTGATGCCCCACGCGATCGCCATGCAACACAATGGTTATCTGAAACACACCCTGCAAACCGGCGAACGCAAGATCATCGGTAGCGGGCGCGAAGTCGCCGCGCGCCGTCGAGACGGAAGCGAGTTTCCGGCATGGTTGTCCGTCAGCCACTTCAGGATCGGGGAACGCGACTTCTTCACCGGGATCGTGCGCGACGTTTCCGAGCTGCGGCAACAAGAGCTCGAGCTCAAAGACCTGAATCGTCAGCTGGAGGATAAGGGCTGGTTCTCCGAGCGGCAGCTCGAGCTCAATGACGTGACACGCGGCGCGAGCAGCTTGGTCGGCGCGTGTCAGCTCTTGATCGACACGCTGGTAGCGCAGACTGAAGCCATCGCCGCCGTGGGCTACCTGGTGGAGGGACACGAGCGCGCGACGCTGCGCGTGGTTGCTGGCAGTGCCGTACCAAGTGACCGCACCTTGGGGGCAACGATTGCCGTGGGACAAGGGCTTTTGGGGCAGACCGTTCGCGAGCGACGAACGCGACTGGTTGAGTTGGAACCGGGGCAATTTTCCATCGACAGCTCCTTCGGCGCGATGCATCCCAAGTGCCTGGTGCTGATACCGTTGTTCTACAACGATTTGGCCATTGCTGCTTTCGAGCTCGCTCTTGCGCGCCTGCCGGATTCACGGCTGATGCGCTACCTGGAGACGCTGCCCGAGCTGTGTGCTGCAATTTTGGGCTCGGTGTGGGACCAAGAAAGGATCCGTGACTTGCTCGCGCAGTCACGCGCTCAAACCGAGGAGCTACAGCTTCAGCAGGAGGAGACGGCGGCTGCAAAGGAGCAGCTGGAAGAACAGAAGGTGCGGCTCGAAGGCATTAACGCGGCGCTCTTGCGTGCACGAGCGGAACTCGAGGAAAAGGCCGCTGCACTACAAAAGACGGGACGCTACAAAACCGAGTTTCTCACAAATATGTCTCACGAGCTGAGGACGCCCCTGAATAGCATCCTGGTCTTGGCGAAGGTGATGTTGGAGAACCGCAGCGATAACTTGAGTGCCGAGCAAGTTGAATCATTGAGGGTGATCGCTGCATCAGGTACGGACCTGTTGGACCTGATCAACGACATTCTAGACCTGTCTAAAGTCGAAGCTGGAAAGCTCCGCTTCGAGCCAGAGCCCGTCCAGCTTTCGGAGCTTTTGCGCGATCTGCAAAAGATGTTTCAGCCTTTGATGGAGGCCAAGCGGCTTGCATTCTCCTGCGTCGTGCATCCCGACCTGCCCTCGACGCTCTTCACGGACCCGTTGCGGCTCTCGCAGATCTTGCGCAACCTGTTGTCAAACGCCAACAAGTTTACGAAGCAGGGTTCGGTGACGCTGCACGTGCGTCTCCTGACTCCTGAACAGCCAGTGAGTCGTGCTGAGCTGGGTGGCGCGCCAGCGATCCTTTTCGAAGTGACCGATACCGGTATCGGCATCGCGCCTGACAAGCAGAACCTGATCTTTCAAGCCTTTCAACAGGTGGACAGCTCCCTCAACCGTCGTTTCGGGGGAACGGGACTGGGACTGTCCATTTCTAATAACCTTGCACTCAACTTGGGCGGGGAGCTGCAAGTGCAGAGCACGGAAGGCGAGGGTAGTCGCTTCACACTCATTTTACCCCTGCGCTACGCCTTTCCCGACGCGCCTCGGACGAAGACCTTGGAGTCGACACCGTGGCCTGCGCCGGTCGACGGCGTGAACGAATTCTCTCGCTCGAGGACTGAAGCGCGGCGCTCGGGATTGTTGAACCCCGGCTTGTCATCGAGGACTGGATCGGCCCCCGAAGTCGAACTGGAAGCAAGAGTTGGCCTCGCCCGGAGGCCTGTGAGCGGAGTTTTTCTGGAGCGAGACGGGCAGCTCGAGAACAAGACCGCGCTCGTCGTCGACGACGATCTCCGGAATCTATTCGCATTGCGGGCGTTGTTGAGCAGCCGCGGCATGCAGGTGTTGGCTGCGGAAAGCGGAGCGGAAGCTCTGGAGTTGTTCGCCACGCACACCGACATCGACGTGGTTGTGATGGACATCATGATGCCCCACATGGACGGATACGCGTGCATGCGAAAGCTGAAGGCCCTGCCGCGCGGACAAGCTGTGCCTATCGTTGCTTTGACGGCCAAGGAGGTCGCCACGCATCGGCGCCAAAGCTTGGAGGCCGGCGCTTGTGACATCTTCACCAAGCCGGTGGACAACCAAGCCTTGCTGCTTCTCCTTCGTGAACGGCTGGGAGCTTGATCACATGAAGACGTTGCACTCCTCTTCGCTTCGCGCGGTGCGCCTACTCATCGTCGATGACCGCGAGGAGAACCTTTATGCGTTCGGTCAGATACTGCGCTCCGAGTCCTACCACGTCGATTTGGCGCGTTCGGCGCAAGAGGCCTTTCGCTTTCTGCTGCGGTATCGCTACGCGTGTCTGTTGTGCGACGTCCAGATGCCCGAAATCAACGGCTATGAACTCGTGAGCGTCCTGCGTCAGGATCCCGAGCACCGGGAGACACCAGTCATGTTCATCACGGCGCACGGCAGCTCTGATGCGCAAGTACAACAAGCTTTTCAATTGGGCGCCGTCGACTTCGTGACCAAGCCGGTGGACCCCGTCGTGCTGCGCGCCAAGCTCGAGGTGTTCGCGGCCCTCGAGCGACGTCAACTAGAGCTACAAAGGCAACGGGACCTGTTTCAGGGCGTGATGCAGAGCCTGCAAGAGGGCTTGATTGTATTGGAAGCTGACGGCACCGCCTCCTACACCAATTCCCGGCTACACCAACTTTGGGGGGCAGCGTTCGCGCAAGAGCGTGCGGGTGAACAGCTACGAGAACAGAACCTGTACGAGCCGGCGAGTGGCGCAGAGCTCCGCGAGGAAGAGCATCCTTTTCGCATGGCGCTCGATGGCCAGGCTGTGCTGGAGCGCGAAGTGCGCGTTCAGACAGCGTCTCACCCCGACGGCAGCTACTGGAGCGTTAGTGCCCTACCGATTGCGCCGCGGGATTCGGAGCCCGTACGCATGGCGGTTCTCATCCGCG
This sequence comes from uncultured Polyangiaceae bacterium, assembly GCA_964577325.1. Lineage (GTDB taxonomy): Bacteria > Myxococcota_A > Polyangia > Polyangiales > Polyangiaceae > SZUA-265. Next base: position 22,314 of record CAZNZA010000042.1, on the reverse strand, counting down.
ACATCGAGCAACAGAAGCAGGCCGAGCTCGAGATCCAGCGCAAGAACCGCGACCTCGAGCAGTATGCCTACGCGGCTTCCCACGATCTCAAGGCGCCGTTGCGCCACATCACTTCATTCGCGGCCATTCTCGAGCAGGAGATGGGGGGCTACGATAACGCTGCCGCACAAGAGGCACTGAAGTACATAGTGCGTGCGGCCAACGAGATGAGGATTCTAGTAGACGGTCTGTTGGCCTTGTCGACGGCTGGTGCGCAGGCTCTGGAGCCTCAACTTCTAGATCTGAAACCCCTGCTGAAGCGCGTGTGGGATCAAGAGCTGCGGGCGCGACCGACCGTCGAGGCAGAGCTTCGTGTGCGAGACGACCTTCCATGCATCTGGGCCGACGCGGATGCGATGCGCCAAGTGATTTCCAATTTGCTTTCCAATGCCGTGAAGTTTCGCAAGCCAGAAGTTGTACTGCGGATTGAGGTGTGGGGTGATCGCCTACCAACGAGCACTCGCCTGATGTTCAAGGACAACGGTATTGGCATCGCTCCGGGACACGCCGAACGCATTTTTCAGGTTTTCCAGCGTTTGCATACAAGGGAGGAATACGAAGGCAGCGGCATTGGTCTGGCTTTGTGCAAGAAGATCCTCGAGCTGCACGGCGGTAGCATCGAGGCACGAGGTCAAGCGGGCGTCGGCGCCGAGTTCGTGCTCGAGTTGCCGACACAAAGTTGGCGCGCTAGCGACCCACAGTCATCCAGAAGAGAGTCATGAAGAGCATCACCCCTACGACCCAGAGTGCGGCGATGAGCATTCTAATCGTTGAAGACGAACCCGCCGACGTCACGTTGCTGAAGTTGGCGTTCCGCGACTGCGGCGTGACGGCCAGTCTGTCGTTTGCTACGAACGGTGAGCAGGCGTTGGCGGACCTGCGTAGTTCGGAGAGCCCCCACGACTTGTTGCTGCTCGATCTGAGCCTGCCTCGCAAGAACGGAAAAGAGGTGTTGAAGGAGATCCGTGCCGACGCGGCGTTGCGCAACCTGCCAGTCGCCATGTTCACGAGTTCCCTCGCCAGTCAGGACGTCGCAGACTGCTATCGCCTTGGAGCCAACTGCTACATCGGAAAGCCAAACAGCTACCCGGAGTTACTGCTCACCGTGCGACAGTTGACCGAGTTCTGGCTGCAAGTGGTGAGGCTTCCTCCCAAGACCACCCCGCACCCCGACGCTTCGGACTGAGCGCCGAGAACCGATAACGCGAGCTAACATGCCGGACACCGTACCCGCGAGCTTCGCCACTCATCCTGCGAAGGTACTGATCGTCGAGGACGAGCCGGCCGATCTGGTTTTGTGGCGACTCGCTTTTCGCCACTCAGGGGTGAGCGCCCATGTGTCCTTTGCGCAGGACGGCGAAGAGGCGCTGACGACGCTGTTTGATGAACGCCACAGGTTCGATATGAACTTGTGGACACCTCGCCCGGCGAGTGAACGGGCGGCGCCCGCCCCAACGCGGACGCCATCGTCGGCCGATATCATCATTCCGCGGGAGCAGGGGCGAGCATCCCCTTGCCCCGGGCGTACTCGTGCGCCGCGTCCGCTTCGGCTTCCTTGGAGAAGCGCACGCCAAAGCCCATCAGACCGAGGGCACTCACGACGAAGCCCAAGGTGAGAAAGACCTGCTCGAGGGGATACTCGCTGCGCATGTAGAACTGCGCGTAACACACGGCGCCGACGTTCCCCCCTGCGCCGACGATGCCTGATACCACGCCCAGGCAGCGCTTGGATATGAACGGCACCACCGAATACGTCGCTCCCTCCGCCATCTGCACGAACAAGCTGAAGACGATCATGCTGACGATGGCTAGCGAAAGCGTGCCCATGCGCGAGAAGAACACCAAGGCGATACCTTCGGCGACCATGACTGCTATTAACCAGCGCACTCTACCGGTCAAGCCACCGCTTGCGGAGAAGCGGTCACCCAGCCATCCGCCGAGACTGCGCGCAAAGATGTTCATCAAACCAAACAACGATGCGATCAGGCCGGCGGCACCCTCGGCCAGACCAAAGCGCTCTTGATAGTACTCAGCAGCCTGGCCATTGACGAACAGTTCCATGCCGAAGCACCCACCGTAGATGGCAAACAGTATCCACACGCGCTTGTCCGCAATGGCTTCGCGAAACAGCCCGCCTTCCCCCGCTTTGGCAGAAGGACGGTCGGCGGGCAGATCGGCGTAGTTTCCCTTCGGGCAATCCGTGGTGTACTTCCAGTACAAGTACGCCACCCCCAGCATGACAATAGCGGGCACCCACATGGCCGCGCGCCACTTGGACAGCGGTGAGTCGGCGAGCCCCAATGACAGGGTGGCGGCGGCGATCATCGGCATCACGGCCTGAGTGACGCCTCCTCCGAGGTTACCCCAGCCTGCCGTGGTGGCATTGGCAACGCCGATCACGTTGGGAGCAAACATCACGCTCGTATGGTATTGCGTGATGACGAACGAGGCACCTATCACACCGATGCACAAGCGCGAGAAAAGGTACGTTGGCCAGTCGTAAGCAAACGACGAACCCGCGACCGCGATCGCGCCGAAGACGAGCAGCGCGACGTAGCTCTTACGCGGACCGACGCGGTCGCAGAGGTAGCCGATCCCGAGACGAGCGATGATCGTGACGCCCACCGACGCGATGAAGGCAGTGACCTTCTGTGCCCGAGACAGATCCAAATCGGGACCGATGGTGGCTGTCATCAACGGTGCGTGCGCAAACCATCCGAAGAAGCAGATGAAAAACGCAAACCACGTCAAGTGAAACGTGCGCATCTGCACCGTGCCGAGCGAAAGCAGGTCGATGCGTGTTGCCTTGTCTGAAGTTGTTGTCGCCATGTTCGAGCCGACTTCCTTTCCGACCCCATGTGCGGGATCTCGAGGCTCTAGAGTTGGCGAAGCTGCGTTTCAGCAGGGAAGCGGTTGAGCGCCAAACTGAAAGGCAGCGGCGATTGTGTGTTTCCCTCCTGGGTCACCGCGGCGAGCCGCTGTTTCGCGAAGCGCTGTTTGCGCTATGCGAATCGGAAGTGTTTCCTGCTGGTAACAGCGCGCCACACCCGTAACGGGCACTACTGGGCCGCGGCGCGCGCGCTCCGAGCCACGACCGGCGGATCGAAGAATTCTCGTTGCAGGCAGTTGCCGATGTCGACCGTATTTTGGATGACGTCCGTGAGCTCCTCGTGCAGTCCGCGCTCGAGGATGGCTTCGACGCCAGTCGTACGCAGGTGCTTCGTCATCGTCGCGACCAGCTGCCGGGCTTCGCTCGGCGCGTCTCGCCGCGCCAGTAAATCGCTTTGGGTGAAACTCTCGATGCGCGCCAAGTACTCGTTCACGCGCACGTAGCAGTGCAATACGGCCCGCGGAAATAACTCGTCTTGCAACAAGAAGGATGCAACACGTGCCCCGTTCGGTGTCACCCGGTGCTGCTTGAAGAACGGCTCCATCGCCGAACACAGACGTAGCAGGGCGACCCATTGTGCCGCTTCGAGCGGCGTCTCTGGTTGGTCCGAGTCGCGCGGCGAGAACCAATGATACTTGACGTCCATTACGCGGGCCGTCTGGTTGATGCGCTCGAGGAGGTTGCCCAGGCGCATGAAGTCGAACGCTTCGCCGTGAGACAACGTATTGTAGCTCAAGCCTTGAAACTCTTGGCAGATCGATCGCAGGTATTGATAGAAGCTAGCGCGGTCGGTGCGGTACTGACGCTTGCCTGCGCCCGCGAGCCACTGCCAGGCACGGTTGAGCAGCTCCCACATCTCGCGACTGATGACCTCGCGCGTCATGCGCGCGTTTTCTCGAGCCCAGTGCAACGACGAACGGATGGACACCGGGTTGCGTTCGTCCCACGTGAGATAGTGCTCACAGGTATCGTCGTTGCTGTAGGCATTGGTTCCTAGCAGGTCCTCGAAACGTTGCTGTTCGCCTATTACCACTACCACTGGCTTCCAGCGTTCCGCGTCGAACACCGACGTGTCGAGCACCACGTCTCGGTTGACTTCGAGCAGCCGTGCTGTGCTTTCCAAACGTTCGATGTAACGCAGCAGCCAGAAGCAGCATTCAGCCACGCGAGAAATCATGCCTGCGCTCCTAGCACCCAAGTGTCCTTCGAGCCGCCACCTTGGCTGGAGTTCACCACATACGACCCTTCGGCCAATGCCACCCGTGTCAGTCCTCCCGGGAGCACCCACGTCGACTGCGGGGAGGTCACGATGAAAGGTCTGAGATCCAGCCTTCGCGGTGCTATTTTGCCTCCGCACCAGGTGGGTGCTGTCGAAAGTTCGATGCGCGGTTGGGCGATGTACCCGCGAGGATTGTGGCGCAGCTTCTGAGCGAACTCTTCTCGCTCAGCTCGAGAGGCCGTCGGTCCCATCAGCATCCCGTACCCTCCTGAGCCATCGACGGCTTTGACGACCAAGGAATCGAGCCGAGCCAGCACATGGCTGAGTTCTGCTGGTCGAGAGCAGTCGTAGGTCTGGACTTGGCCGAGGATGGGCTCCTCGTCGAGGTAGAAGCGCACCATCTCAGGCACATAGGGATAGACCGCCTTGTCGTCCGCCACTCCGTTGCCAATGGCGTTGGCTAAGGTAACATGGCCAGCGAGGTAGGCTCCGACCAATCCGGGCACGCCCAGCAAGCTGTCTTCGCGAAAGAACTCTGGATCGAGGAAGTCATCGTCAATGCGTCGGTAGATGACGTCGACGCGTTGAGGCCCCGCTGTCGTCTTCATGTAGACACGTTCCTGGTCGACGAACAGGTCGCTGTTGTGCACCAGCTCACAGCCCATTCGCCGCGCCAGGAAGCTGTGTTCGAAGTAGGCGGAGTTGAATGGTCCCGGCGTCAACACCACCACCCGCGGCTCCCCGGCTGACTTTGGGGCGCACTGGTTGAGGGCGTTCTTCAGGCGCATCGGGTATTCGTCGACGCTTCTCACCGGCAAGCTTGAAAAGATGACTGGCAGAGCGCGCTTGAGCACCCCGCGATTCTCGAGCACGTAGGAGACGCCGGACGGAGTGCGTGCGTTGTCCTCGAGCACCAGAAACTCACCGTTGGGCGCGCGGATGAGATCGATCCCCGCGATGTGAATGTAGTTGTCGTGCGGCGGCCTGACGCCCCGCATTTTTGGCAAGTAGCCCGTCGAGCCGAGCACCAGTTCTTTGGGGACGATTCCCTCCTTCAGGATGCGTTGGTCACCGTAAACATCCTGGAGAAAGGCATTCAGCGCCTGAACGCGCTGCCGTAGACCGCGCTCGATGGGCGCCCACTCATTCGCCAGAACGACCCGTGGCAACAAATCGAACGGGAAGATGCGCTCCGCACCCTTTTGATCCGAGTAGACGGAAAAGGTGACCCCGGCGTTGAGGAATGCACTGTTGGCGAGGCGCTGCCGTTTGGACAGCTCATGGGCGCCCAAGCGATCGAGCGCGGCCACGATCGAGCCCACTCCGCTACGAGGTGCACCCTTGGCCGCGAAGAATTCGTCCAACGTTTCAGCAAGGGGTGCATACGAGGCGAAAAGCGACGATTGAGTTTGGGATTGTGACTGAGTTTGAGATTGCGACGGCGCCATGCGGACTGAGTCACACAATCCCCGCGCGACCATTTCGGGCAAGTTTCCGCCAGAAGGCGTGCGCCGTTTGGCGGTGACGATCGGCGCGGCAGCTTTGGACGCTGATCACTTTGATACGCGGTGGACCGGACGTGGCCGCGTTCACGAACCCGTGGTCGTTCAGTGTTAGTCTGTGACCAGCTATGGTGCGCTGTCATCCCCCCTACCGACTTCCGTCAATGAAAGTGCTCACCGCTCCCAACAATTCTCCGCGGACGCTTTCTCGGCGCCGCGCGCCGAGTGTTTTTCGAAGCTGGTTCCGACGCAAACGCCTTTTTCGGCCGCGGCCGTCAGGCAGGGCGGGTGCATTGGCTGGTCGATCGCGCTTGTTCGGGCGGATGTGCCGTTGAAGACCAAAGGCTCGGATTTGGGTACCGGGCGGCGATCAAATCGCGGGCTAGACGCATGAAGCCCACGATGGACAAGACCGCGCAAAAAGCTAGCGGGTGGTGTGTCGGTGCTTGGTGCCCGATCCTGGGGGCAACGCTGAGTGTCGCGTGCTCCACCTCCCCCGACACCTCTTCCAAAAGCGAACCGCCTGCACCGGTGACTCCGGCAGGCGCGGTTGCGCCTTCCCCGGTTGCCGCGGGCACTCCCACACTGCAACCTTCGAATCAGACGCCGCTTCAGTCGATGCCGAGCGTCGTTCCCTCCAATTCGTCGCCGACCGCGACCTCCAACCCGGTACAACCGACCGTGAGCACGCCGTCGACTGCCCCGGCGACACCTTCGAATCCTACGGGTAGCTCGGACGCAGTGGCTCCCACGGTTACGTCGCCGGTGACCCCGAGCCCTCCAGTTTCCAATGACGCGGGCACTGTGCCTTCTTCACCGAACGAGCCCGAGCCGTCACCCACTCCTGCTCCCAATCCTCCTGCGGCCGATGTGCCCGCTACAGAGCTCATTGCTAGCTTTGGTTTGGGCTGGAACTTGGGCAACAGTCTGGATGTGCCCGAGGGTGAGACGGCTTGGAACAACCCTTTGGTGACACCCGAGTTGTTGCAAGCGGTCGCGACCGCCGGATTCGACGTGGTGCGGGTGCCCATTACTTGGGCGTTGTTTCTCGGCCCCGGTCCAGATTACATGATCGACCCGGCGCGCTTCGAGCGCGTCGAGGAAGTGCTGGGCTACGTGCTGGATAACGGCATGCACGCCATCGTCAACATCCATCACGACGGCGCGGACGGCCTCGACGGCGTCGAGTGGTTGAGCTTGAACGACGCGACTGGAGCCATCAGTGAGACGCACAATGCGGCGGTAGAGGCGCAATTCGTAGCAGTCTGGGAGCAGATCGCGCAACGCTTCGCGCACTACGATTCCAGGCTGATGTTCGAGTCGATGAACGAGATCCACGACGGCTACGACGCTCCAGACCCCGCTTACTATCCAATCATCAACCGTCTCAATCAGGCGTTCGTCGACACCGTTCGCGCGACGGGTGGAAACAACGCTTCCCGACACTTGGTGGTCCCCGGGTACAATACGAACATCGACTACACGTTGGAGGGTTTTGAAGCCCCAGACGATCCCACTGCCGACAAGCTAACGCTGTCCGTGCACTTTTACGATCCGTGGACGTTCGCTGGCGAAGGTTCAACCACGGTGTGGGGCCAAGGTAACGCAGGCGCCGACTCCTGGGGTCAAGAAGATTTCGTGGTAACGCAGTTCGATCGCCTCAAACAGACGTACGTCGACCAGGGACTACCGGTGATCATCGGTGAGTATGGCGCCGTAAACATCAACGGCTCGGAGCAGTATCGTCGCTATTACATGGAGTACGTCACTCAAGCTGCACGGCAGCGCGGCATCGTGCCCATATACTGGGACAACGGGGGAGCCGGCAGTGGCGCAGACAACTTCGGCTTGTTCGACCGCAGCTCAGGCGACGTCATTTTTCCCGACATCCTCGAAGCCATGTTCCGGGCAAGCGAAAGCCAATCCCCGCTCGACGCCATCTTGCGGCCATGAGCGGGAGGGGCATCGCCAGAGCTTCTAGGGCTGGCGGGAGGGGCGGCTCAGTAGCAAGCGGTACGCTCAGACCGGACGAGGGGGTAGAAACGCTCGCACCTGCTCGATGGTATCTGCCTGGTCCGCCACCTTGTCCGGACGGTAACGCTTCACGCGCGCGAATCTCAAGGCCACTCCGCCCGGATACTGCGAAGAACTCTGCACCCCGTCGAAGGCAATCTCGATCACGAGCTCCGGGCGCACGTGCACGATGTGGCCTTCACGCCGAAGTTCCCGCTTCAGAAGGTCCTGGGTTTGGAAGGCAAGCAGTTCGTCCGTCAGTCCCTTGAAGGTCTTGCCCAACATGACGAAGCCGTCCGCGCTGCGAGCACCCAGATGGAGGTTGCTCAACGTGCCCTTGCGACGCCCCGAACCCCACTCCGCTGCCAGCACCACCAAGTCCAGCGTGTGCACGGGCTTGAGTTTCAACCACGAGCTCCCTCGGCGACCGGGTTCATACGGAGCACGCACGTCTTTGACCACCAAGCCCTCGTGACCTGCGGCCAGGGCCTGAGAGAAAAACGCATCCAACTCCTCGCGAATGGTTACCCGTCGCGCCGCAACGCGCGCGGAGGCGGGCACCAGGCGCTCCAGCATCGCCGCGCGCTCTTCGAAGGGAGCAGCGAACAGATCTTGGCCGTCGACGTGCAAGCAATCGAAGAAGAAGCACGTCAAGGGGATCTCCTCGACCAGCTTTGCTTGACTCGCCTTGCGTCCAAACCGGCGCATCGTCACTTGGAAGGGCTGTGGCCGGCCATCGGCGTGCATGGCTATGGCTTCGCCGTCCAACACGGCGCTGTGCACCGGAAGCTGTTGTGCTGTCGCAATCACTTCTGGCACCGCCGCGCTGACGTCATTCAGCAATCGGGAGTACACTTTCACCTCGTCTCCCAGCTTGTGCACCTGCACGCGAGCGCCGTCGAGCTTGTATTCGGCTTGTAGGTGCGGGCTTTGAGATAGCGCCTCCTCGAAATCGGACGGCTGTGCCAACATGGGTGCCAGCGGCTGAAAGACACGCAGCCGGAATGTCTCGAGGCCAGCTTCTCCCTCCAACAGGGCGCGCGCCGCAACGGTCGTTAGATCGCCGCCGAGTAGCAGAGCCCTGCGCAGCGCGGTCGCGGCAATCCCGGTCACCTGCGCCACGGCATCCAACAGCACGCCTTGCAGAGCTCCTTGTCGTAGCTCGCCGAGCAGGAGCTTGACCAAGAACTGCTGCTCCTCGCCGGTTGCACGAGCAAAGAGGCCTTTGAGCAACTCCTGTTTGCGTTGCTTGGAGCCAGGTCCGGCGCACGTCGCGATGGCGTCCAACACGGCGTGAACCTCCTGCACGTCGAGCTGCGCATTCGGCACGCTGGCAACTCGGGTGACATCCCTGACGGCGGCGTAACCCACGCCTAGCCGATCTTGCAGCACCTGTCCGCTCAAATAAGCAGCGCACAGCAGCGCCGGCGGTGGCCCCGCATCGGGACTGCCTTCGGACCGCGCTTGCTCGAGGCAAGAAGCAACCAGCGCCGTTTTTGCCTTGCGGCTGGCGGTGGCGGCGACGCGTTCAGAAGTCGCAGCAACGACGTTCAACAGCATGGACTGCTTTTAACAAGGAGCATCCTGACGTCAAGCGCTCGAGCCCGGAAAGGTCTGCGCCAGAACGTTGTTCTTGCCTCCGTGCTTTACCGTGTACATTAACTGGTCGGCGCGACGTATCATCTCATCCACGCTCTCTGCGGGGTTGGTGAACGTGGCGATGCCGACACTGAACGTGATGGGCCAGCCCTCCTGTTTGGCACGCCTGCCGAGCTCGAGGCGCACCTTCTGCATGGCAGCGGCCGCCGCCGCTGCGTTGGAGTGCGGTAACAGCACGGCGAACTCGTCGCCTCCGAGACGAGCGGGGCAGTCCACCTGTCGCAACTTGTGTCGCAGCACGTTGCCGACTTCCTGCAGCACGGTGTCACCCACTTGGTGACCGAGGTCGTCGTTGACTTGCTTGAAGTTATCGA
>CAZNZA010000042.1:9919-12578 GCA_964577325.1 uncultured Polyangiaceae bacterium | reverse complement strand
GTGTACGGCCGCCGGCCAGGCGCCAAGAAGGGTAAAAGTGAAGCAAGACGCTGTGTTAGCGTTAGCTTAGGGATAGCTGGCTGAAGCGGGCTAGCTCGACGGTCTGCGCGAGCCTAGGGCGCTTTGGCATGACCGCTGACGTCGGGAGCCACGACGACGTTGGTCAGTGCGCTTCCCAAGCGTCCGCTCGCGAATTCGCGGATGTTGCTGAGCGTCGTTTGGGCGATGTTGGTGAGCGCCTGGCGGGTGAGGAAGCCCTGGTGACTCGTGATGAGCACGTTGTTGAACGTCATCAAACGCGCCAACAGATCGTCCGTGATCACGCGGTCCGAACGGTCCTCGAAAAAGTATTCGCTCTCTTCCTCGTACACATCCAACCCTGCCGCCGAGATTTTCCCCGACTTCAGAGCGCCAATCAGCGCCCTGGCGTCGACCAAACCGCCGCGGCTCGTGTTGATGAGAATGACGCCAGGTTTCATGCTGGCGATGCGCGCCTCGTCGATCAGGTGGTAGGTGGCGGGCACGAGCGGGCAATGTAGGCTCACGACGTTGCTGCGCCGCAGCAGCTCTTCCAAGGAGGTGAGTTCCACTCCGCCGTCCTCCAAAAACGCGGCATCAGGTTGCGGATCGTGCGCCAGGACCGTCATGCCAAAGCCGCGAAATAGCCGGGCGCAGCACTGGCCGATTTTGCCCAGGCCGATGACGCCGGCGGTTTGGCCATACAGATCGTCGCCCACTAACCCCGTGAGACTGAAATTGCCTTCCTTGACGCGATTGAAGGCGCGGTGGGTTTTGCGGTTCAAGGTGAGCAACAGCGCCACGGCGTGTTCGGCTACTGCATGGGGCGAGTAAGCGGGAACGCGGACCACGGGGATCCCGAGTTCGGCGGCAGCCGGCAGGTCGACGTTGTTGAAGCCGGCGCAGCGCAAAGCAACTAGACCCACGCCAAGCTGCGCTAAGCGCGCGAGCGTAGCGCGGGATAGCACGTCGTTGACGAAGGCACACACTACCTGGTGACCCGCGGCAAGCTCTGCGGTGTGGGGATCGAGCCGCGGAGAGAGCCAGGTGCATGCGAGATCCTCACCCAGGTGCGCTTCGAATGCCTGCCGCTCGTAAGGCTTGGCGTCGTAGAAGGCGATGCGGAAGCGGCTCGTGGCGCGCGGTTCGAGCAGGGCCGTGAGACGTCGAGTCTTACCTCTCAATTTCGAGCTCAGGGCGGCTATCACCGAGCGACTGAGGTCGGGGCAGTCCGCGAGCAGGCCGAGAACGCGTTCACGCGCGACGGTAATTACCGTAGACGGAAGTGCGGCGCGTAGCGACGCTGAGCGCGGCTTGTCGAGCGTGATACTGGTGAGGCCGCCGAATTGACCGGGACCCAACGTGCGCAGCAAGGTCGTGTGCCCGGAATCGCTGCGTGCGAAGGCGTCGAGCGCTCCTTTCCACACGATGAACAGAAACTCGCCGGGGTCACCTTCATCGAACAGATGTTCATGCGTGTCGAGCTCTCGTACCTCACTGGCCGCAGCGAACGCTGCGCTGGTGCTCGGCCCGACATGACTCAACAGGTCGACGGTGCTGAGGAAACTCTCGAGAGCGTCGGTCATACGCCACTTTTATCGCGCTTGCCTCGGCCCCTCCAACCACAATCGGGCGCCAGCCCGGCCAAGCCGCTGGATTCTGGCATCGGGCTGGGCAGCCTCAGCGGAGAAGAGCGACCCGCGAACGAGCACGGCGGGATCTGACTTGGTTATCGCGGCAGAGACTGCCAAACCCTGCGCGGTGTCCGCCAGCTCGTCAGCCACCGTGCCAGCCACCGCTTCAGCCGAAGTCGCACTAGCCGCGCCACCCGCTGTTCTGGCTTTGCTGGCTGCCCTGCCGGTCCTTACCGCCTTGCTGCTGCTGACGGGGCTGCGTTGGCCTGCAGCGCGCGCCATGCCGTTGTGTGGTGCGGTCACTGCCGTGCTCGCCCTGTTTATTTGGCAAGTGCATGCGGTTCAGGTAGCGGCAGCAGTCATCGAAGGCGCCATCATTACGAGCGGGATCCTCTTGATCTTGTTTGGCGCCCTGCTGCTGACGGCCCAGCTGAACGCGGCAGGAGCGATGGCCCGCTTGCAGACCTGGATCGGCGACAAGAGCGAGGACCGTCGCATCCAAGCCCTACTCGTGGCTTGGATATTCGGTTCCTTCTTGGAAGGTGCTGCGGGTTTTGGAGCGCCGGCAGCTCTGACCGCCCCCATCCTGGTGGCGATCGGTTTTCCGGCGCTCACGGCGGTGGTCGTCGCCCTCGTCGGAGACAGCGTGGCGGTGACGTTCGGAGCTGTGGGTACGCCTCTGGTCGTTGGTCTCGACGAAGCGCTGTCATCCTACGGCGCTGCATGGGCCGACCAGGTGGGGCGACGGGCTAGTGTCTACGACATGTTCACCGGCAGCCTAATGCCCATGTTTCTGGTGCTGGTCGTAACCGTCGGCTGCGAAGGAAAACAAGGCTTGCGCTCGGCGTTTTCGGCGGCCCCCTTCGCGCTGACGATCGGCGCCGCTCATACCTCCGGGGCCGCTCTCGTCGCTCATACGTTGGGTCCCGAGCTGCCTTCGCTGATTGGACCGGCAATAGCTCTAGCCGCGGCCCTGGCCATGTTGCGCTCCGGCGTGTTCGTTCCCC
>CAZNZA010000042.1:4818-9819 GCA_964577325.1 uncultured Polyangiaceae bacterium | reverse complement strand
CCGGCGTCACCCAGTCTGGCGCGCGCGCTCACCCCCTATGGGCTTCTGGTTGCCTTGCTGGTCGTCACGCGCTTGCCCGGATTTGGCGTGGGTCAGCACCTGCGAGCGATAACCATCGGCTGGACTAACATCTTGGACACAGCCCTGTCGAGTCAAGTTCGTCCGCTGCACTCACCGGGGTTCCTGTTTCTGGTGGTGGCTGCGCTGGCCGTGCCGCTGTTCCGCCTGCGGGCAAGCGCCTTGGTCGACAGCGCTCGCACCGCTGGAGCGACGACGGCGCGGGCGGCAGGCGCGCTTTTCTTCGCTGTGGCCACGGTACGGATCTTCATTCACTCCGGAACCAACGCGGCCGATGTGGCGGCGATGCCGTTGGTGCTGGCTCGCGTTGCCGCGCAAGCGGGAGGTGAGCTGTGGCCATGGTTTGCACCGTGGATAGGCGCGCTGGGTTCCTTCATCGCCGGCAGTGCGACGTTCAGCAACATGCTATTTGCTCCGATGCAATATGCCGTAGCTACGACCCAAGCGCTCGACCCTATCCCCGTGCTCGCGCTGCAGGTCATGGGCGCCGCCGCGGGAAACATGGTTTGCATCCACAATGTCGTGGCCGCTACGGCGGTAGTGAAGCTACGCTCTGCAGAAGGAGAGGTGATCCGCCGGACAAGTATGCCGATGCTCGCTTACCTCCTGCTGCTAGGAGTCGCAGGTAACCTGTGACTGAATTTTGGCCGCACTTGCTGCCCGTGCTCGCGTTCGCGCTGGCACTTGGAACTTCCTTGCATGCGGTATTGCACAAGCGTGACGTACGCGCGGCGTTGGGGTGGGTGGGGTTGATTTGGCTGGTGCCGCTGATAGGAGTGACGCTGTACACGTTGCTTGGTGTCAACCGCATCGAACGCAAGGCTCGCATCCTGCGCGCTCGGCAAGATCCAAAGGTGGAAGCGTCAGCTCCCCGTTCGCGCGGAGACTTGGACGTGCGCGCAGAGCCGTTGCCGGCGTTGTCGTTGGACTCGACGTTGCTCCCCGCGCTCGACGACGAAGAGGCGGAAAGGGCATTGGGGCACCTGGGCGCGCTCGAGCGGATGTGTCGCCGTATCACCGCACGGCCCTTGCTCTCGGGTAACTTGATCCGTGCTTTGAGCGGTGGTGATGCGGCGTACGACGAGATGTTGAGTGCCATCGACGCTGCGCGGACATCCATTGCGCTGGTCACTTACATCTTCGACTACGATGCGGCGGGTGAACGATTTGTGGCCGCGCTTGGACGGGCGGCAGCGCGTGGCGTTCAGGTGCGTGTGTTGGTGGATGCCGTGGGAGCTAGGTATTCACGCTCGCGTGTCGATCGTCACTTGCGCAAAGCCGGTGTGCCGGTAGCGCTTTTTCTGCCTGCTTTCGCGCCTGGCTTGACGCCGTTCTTCAACCTGAGGAACCACCGTAAAGCGTTGGTGGTCGACGGCACCCTGGGGTTCGCCGGTGGCATGAACATCCGCGCCGGCAATCTCAGCGCTTCATCCCCACGTCGCGCCGTGCGCGATGTGCACTTTTTGTTGCAAGGGCCGATTGTTCACCAGTTGCAAGAGGCCTTCGTTCAGGACTGGCTGTTCACCACACGCGAAGTTCTGGAAGGTGCGGTCTGGTTTCCGAGGAGCAGCGCTGCCGGGTCCACCTTTGCCCGGGTCATCAAGGACGGACCGGATGAGGATTTCGAAAAGATGCGCTGGGCGTTTCTGGCCGGCTTGGCCTGCGCGGCGCGTTCGATACAGATCATGACGCCATACTTCCTACCGGATGCGAGCCTCATTTCCGCCTTGAACGTCGCGGCGCTGCGGGGGGTCGACGTGCGCATCGTCGTTCCCGAGCGCAGTAACATTCCGCTGGCAGATTGGGCGATGTGGGGACAACTGCGTCAAATGACGGAATACGGCTGCCAGTTCTTTTTCAGTCCTCCACCCTTCGAGCACACGAAACTGATGATTGTGGACGAGCGCTGGGTCGTGATCGGTTCTGCCAACTGGGACGCGCGCAGTTTACGTCTCAACTTCGAACTCGGTGTCGAGATTTACGATCTTGCTTTGGCAGCGGAGATGACGCGCTACATCCGAGAGCGCTGTGAGCTCGGCGTTGCTCTCGCACCGGAACGGATTCGAGATCGACGACTTCTGCTGCGCGTGCGAGACGGTTTGGCCAGACTTTTGCTGCCGTACTTGTGATCGCACCAGAGCCCGAATCAGGCCACAGCCACCCTTGCCGAATCGACCGAGCATGGCATAACCCCCGACGTGTTTCTCGATCTTACGAATGCAGACTTCAAGCGCTGGCTAGCTGGGCAAGGATGGGGAACGACAGGGTTTGCACTGCTCGACAGCATGCTGGTGCTCGGTGCAGCGCTGCTTTTGGGAATATTGGCGCAGGTCGTTTCACGGGCTCTGATCCGTCGCCACATGCGGCGTTGGGTCGAGCGCAGCCGAACCCGCTTCGACGACATGCTTTACAAGAAGAAAGTGTTTTCGCGGCTATCGCGCCTGGTGCCGGGCGTAGCGGTTTACTGGGTGGCGCCTATCGCGTTCGATCCGAAGTCGCCCGCCATCGAGTTGATTCAGCGCGTGGCACTGGTCTACATTTTGATCGTCGTAGCTACCGTCATTCACTCACTATTGGCCGCTATAGATGACTACTACCACTCACTGCCTAGCATCGGCATCCCGATAAAAAGCTACATCCAGATGGCAGGCTTGTTGGTCACGCTGGTCATCGGCGTGCTCGTCATAGCCGTGGCGCTCAACAAGTCTCCGCTCTTCTTTCTATCGGGTTTGGGGGCGATGACCGCGGTCCTGTTGCTTGTCTTCAAGGACGCACTGCTCGGCATGGTGGCCAGCATCCAGCTAGCCGCCAACGATTTAGTGCGGATCGGCGACTGGATTGAAGTGCCCAAGTACGGGGCCGACGGTGAGGTGACCGACATCACGCTCACCACGGTGAAAGTGAAGAATTGGGACAAGACACTGAGCATGCTGCCGAGCTATTCGCTGGTTTCCGATGCCTTCCGCAACTGGCGCGGCATGCAAGACTCCGGCGGTAGACGGATCAAGCGCAGCATCCCTCTCGACATGAGCAGCGTGCGGCACTGTACGCCCGAGATGCTCGAGCGGATGCGGGGCATCCAGCTATTGACCAGCTATCTCGACCGCAAGATCGCCGAGATCGACGAATACAACCGCGTCCACGAATGCGACTCCACACGTTTGATCAACGGCCGCCGCTTGACCAATCTAGGGGTCTTTCGCGCCTACGTCGACGCCTACTTGCGCAGCCAAAGCCGCATTCGAGATGATTTCACCTTTTTGGTGCGACAACTAGAACCAAGCACCAACGGCATGCCGCTCGAGATTTACGTGTTCACGGCCACCATCCAGTGGGCGGTGTACGAAACCATCCAAGCCGACCTCTTCGATCACTTGCTCGCGGTACTGCCCGAATTCGAGCTACGCGTCCTCCAAATCCCCGGCGGCTCCGACGTGCGCGCCGTGGCCGACGCCATACGGCCTATTGGGGAAGGCACGCGGTTACCGCAGGCACCCGGCGCCTGACGCGGTGTGCCCACTCGGTATCCGCACAGCACACTCAGTTACGCTACAACGGCCAACCATTGCTCACCCCGCCAGCGCCTAGTAAGATCCCCCAATGGGCAAGCCGCCGAAGCTCAAGCGTCCGTCGAGTGTTCCTCCCCGCGACGAGCTCCCGAGTCAGCCGCCGCTCGGCGGTGGGGTGAGCGGCAGTGGCTCGCCCACCAACGCAGTGGACGGCGAGGCTGATGAACACGCAGGCTCGAACTGGGCGAGTCCCCACGACGAGTTGTTCAAGACCACCTTCGAGTCCATCGAAGCGGCGACGAGCCTGCTTCGCTCTGCACTTCCAGCGTCCATAGCTCGGCGGCTCGATTGGTCGACGCTCGAGCTCCAGCCCACCGAACAGGTCGACCGACACCTCGATAAGCGCTACGGCGATTTGGTCTTCAGGGTCCAGCTCGCCGACAACCCCCGACAGGTCTTCATAGACGTAGTGCTAGAGCATCAAAGCACGCCCGAGCGTACAATGCCGCTGCGCATGCTTGGCTTCATCGTCCGTCGCACGGAAGCTCTGTGGCGGGCGTCAAAGCAATCCACCATTCCGATCGTATTGCCGGTCGTGCTCTACCAAGGACGCAGCGGTCGCCCCACCCCTTGGCGCCATCCCACTCGGTTCTCCGAGCTGCTCGACGCGGACGAAGAAACGCTTGCCGCCTTCCGCCCCTACATTCCCGACTTCGAATTCGTTCTCGACGACCTCCCCGCACAATCTGACGAGGAACTTTTCAAACGGCAGTTGACCGAGGCCGCTCTCGTCGTGCTGTGGTTGCTGCGTAACGTCGGCCTCGACGACGCCCGGCTCATACAAATCATGCAGCAGGATCAGTCCATTTTCGGAAGCTTGCGTCGCCTGGCCGAGCAGAGCTCCGAAGGTCATGGTTCTCTCGTCGCCATCTACACCTATCTCTACCGCACCATTGACGTCTCCGATGAGACGATTCATCATTTGGCTCAGGCGTTGGGAAACGCCGCCGAGGAAGCTGAAATGACCGCTGCACAACGCTTGATTGAACAGGGCATAGCCAAGGGCATAGCCAAGGGTATGGCCAAGGGTATGGCCAAGGGTATGGCCGAGGGACGAGCGCAGGGCGCGGCGGCCGTCCTCGAGCGCCAGATCGCTCGCCGGTTTGGTTCGATTGACGAAGTGACGCGTGCTCGCCTCGCCCAAGCCTCCTCCGAACAGCTCGAGGTCTGGAGCGATCGCATCCTCTTCGCGAGCGGTCTCGAAGAACTTTTTAGCGAGTGAACTAACTGCACCCCCCGCATCATCGGCAGGTCGATCGCAGCCGCCACGGCGTTTCTCGTCTTCTTCACGCTCCCGCCGCCCACAACCCCGACAGCAGCTCCGCTTGCTGTAGCACCGTGTTGGTTGCGGCCT
>CAZNZA010000042.1:2069-4718 GCA_964577325.1 uncultured Polyangiaceae bacterium | reverse complement strand
AGGGTATCGTCGCCCAGAACTTTGACGGCGCTGTCGTTGACTTCCAGCGCGTCGTAGAACGCGAGTTCATCAGGGGAGAGGTGGAGCTTCTCACCGCGCCGACCTGCTTCGCGCATTTCTTTGGCAAGTTCAATCAACTCCTCGATGACTTGGGCCGTTTCGATGGCGCGGTTTTGGTAGCGGCGAACCGACTTTTCGAGGAGATCCGAGAAGGAACGGGACTGAACCAGGTTGCGGCGCGAGCGTGCCTTCACCTCGTCGTTGAGCAACTTGCGTAGCAGTTCCACGGCCAGGTTCTTGTGCTTCATGCCGCGTACCTCGGCGAGAAACTGATCGGAAAGAATCGAGATGTCGGGGTTCTTCAAACCGGCAGCCGCGAAAATGTCGATGACCTGGTCCGAAGCAACAGCGTTGGAGACGATCTGGCGGATGGCGAGATCTAGATCGCCTGACGCCTTGCGATCACCTGCCGTGCTCTTGGCGATAGCCGTGCGCACGGCCTGAAAGAAGCCGACGTCGTCGCGAATGCGCAGCGCCTCGTCGTGCGGAACCGCGAGCGCGAAGGCCTTCGACAGCTCGGTAACGATCTGCAACATGCGCTCCTTGCCGTCTTCCTGGGCCAGGACGTAAAGCGGGCAGCGCTTCGTTCTTGAGCTCGAGCTTGGCCAGGCGGCTCTCGTAGTAGATGGGAACTGTCGCCCCGTCTTGTACGGTGCGTTGAATGTCGTAGACGCTGACGTAGTCGCCGAACACGGCACGGGTGTTCTTGTCCGTTAGCTCGATGGGCGTACCGGTGAAGCCAATGAACGACGCGTTCGGCAATGCGTCGCGCATGTGGCGAGCGAAGCCGTCGATGAAGTCGTACTGACTGCGGTGCGCCTCGTCGGCGATGACTACGATGTTTTTTCGGTCTGAAAGCAACGGGAAGGTGTCGTCGCGCGTCTCCGGAAGGAACTTCTGGATCGTGGTGAACACGACGCCCCCCGCCGCGACCTTCAGGAGCTCACGCAGGTGGGCGCGGTCGCTTGCTTTTTCCGGCTCTTGACGTAAGAGCGCGTGGCAGCGCGAGAAGGTGCTGAACAGCTGCTCGTCGAGATCGTTGCGATCGGTAAGGATGACCAGTGTTGGGTTCTCCATCGCGGGATGCAACACCACTCGGCCGGCGTAGAACGCCATGGTGAGACTCTTGCCAGAACCCTGAGTGTGCCACACAACCCCCACGCGACGGCTTCCGTCGGGTTGAGAGGCGTCGATGGTTGCGTCGAGCGCGCGAGCCACAGCGTGAAACTGGTGATAACCCGCAAGCTTCTTGATAGCGGTGTCACCGTCGCTCTCGAACACGATGAAGAAGCGCAACAGATCGAGCAAGCGCCGCGGCTCGAACACCCCTCGCAGCAGCACCTCAAGCTGCGACATTGACGTCGGCGCCAGCTCCTCGCCCGCAATCGTGCGCCACGGCGCGAAGCGCTCCTTCTGGGCCGACAGGGTACCGATGCGGGCATCCAGCCCGTCTGACACCACCAGTAGCTCGTTGAAAGTGAACAACCCCGGGATTTGTGCTTTGTACGTTTGGAGCTGATGGAACGCACCCCAAATGGTGGCGTTCTCGCTAGCGGCGTTCTTTAGCTCGATGATCGCGAGCGGCAGGCCATTGACGAATACCACGATGTCGGGTCGTCGTGTGTGGCCGCCTTCCTTGACCGAAAACTGATTCACCACCAACCAGTCGTTGTTTTCCGGCTGGTCATAGTCGACGACGCGCACCGGATCGTAGCCGATGGTGCCGTCGTCCCGCAGGTACTCTACCGCGACGCCATTGACGAGGTAGGCGTGGAACTCGAGGTTGGCATCGATCAGTTGCGGCACCGAGATGTGCGTTAGCTTGCGAAACGCTTCTTCGAGCCCCTCCTCGGGCACGTCCGGGTTCAGCCGGGACAGGGCGTCTTTCAGTCGTGGTTCGAGCGCCACCTGGTCGTAGCTCGCGCGCTCGGCCGCCGCTTCACCGGGCGCGATTTCGGGTCCGGGCAAGACGCGATAGCCGAGCTTCTCCGAACCACTCGAGGGCCGCTTCCTCGACCACCGATTCGGTGAAGCGGTGGCTCATGTCTCACACTCCTGGTCGATCTCGTGGAGGCTCCGAAACGGCGAATGGGTGAGCGTGGCGGCGACGGTGCGGCCGTGGCTTGCCGGGTGCATCTTTTCTGGTACGGCCACGGCGGGTTGCTGCGATAGTTCGCGGCTGATCTCGGGCCTAACCGTCCGTATTCCTTCGGTTCGAACTATTCGATGATGTCGAATAGTTGCCTCCGGTGACAGCTCCCCCTCAGCGAACATGTCCACGTGCTGTTCATTGTCTGTCCGCACGTCCGTCGGGAACAGCGCCGCGGTCAGCGCTCGCGCGAGCCAATGATTGTCGCCTCCGAAGCGACAATCGGTGCGCGTCCGCCCGTCCTCGGTTTGGTAGAGGATGACCTCGGAAGCGGGAGGTTGCGTCTCCGTCACGTTCTTCCACCCTTTCCGTGTGGTGAACCCTCCTGCAGGAAGGAACGCGTGAAGGTACGCTCGTAGGGCTTCACCTGCGATGAGGCGGTAGCGTTGCTTGCTGCGACTTGCGGGGTGACTTGCCCGGTGACTTGTCCGGTGACTTGC
>CAZNZA010000042.1:0-1969 GCA_964577325.1 uncultured Polyangiaceae bacterium | reverse complement strand
AGCAGGTCCACCTTGAAATCGGAGTCGCCTACTTCGAGAGGTACTTGTCTGCCCACGAAGGCGAAGCCTGCACCCAGTTCGAGCAGGAACTTCTGGACGTGATCGACGAGCGCTTGTTCGACTTCGGCTTCACGTCGGGGATCAGCGGTGCCGAGGAAGTCGAAGAGATACGGATCCTTGAAAATCTGCGAGGCGAGATCCGAGTCTGTGGGTGGCAACGTTAGCGCGAAGTTGTTCTGCGCCTTGCCTTGCCGTTCGTGCTCGCGCCGCTCGATGTGCATTTCGAGCAGGCTGCGACTCCAGCCATGCTTGACGCACTGGTGCGCGTACCAGAGCCGCGTCTCGGGAGCGCGGAGCTTGTCGAGCAGCACCAGGTTTTGACCCCAAGGTAGATTTGGCAACAGCTGTTGCCAAATCTCAGGTTCGGGCCAAGCCGCCGCGAAGTCGCGCATGTAGCGGAGGTTGCGCGACGATAAGCCCGACATATCGGGAAACGTTTGTCGTAGGTCAGCCGATAACCGGTCGATGACCTTCGCGCCCCAGCCCTCGCGTGCTTGTCGCTCACCGATGCTGCGCCCCATGCGCCAGTAGAGCTGAATCATCGCCGAGTTTGCGGACAGCACCGTGCGCAGGCGGGTCTCCTGAACGAGCGCCTTCAGCTCCAGCAGGACGTTCCCGTAGCCGCTCGGCAGCTCCGACTTCGGCGGAGCGACAGGAAACATCGCCTGCCCATCGGAGCGCGCACGACCAAGCGCCCGCCGAGTTTCTGCTACAGGTCGTTCCAGTTTTTTCGAAGCATGCTTCTTACCCGCCATAGCCAAGCCCCCGCAGGTTCTTGCGAATCGCCTTCTCGAGCTTTGCCCCCTCCGCAAACTGCTCGTCGAGCTGAGCCACCAAGCGCGTCATCTTCTCCGCAAAAGGCTCGTCGTCGTCCACGACTTCCTCGGCGCCTACGTAGCGACCTGGAGTTAATACGAAGTGATGGGCTTCGATCTCTTGGGTCGTCGCGCTCTTGCAGAAGCCCGGCACGTCCTCGTACTTGCCCGCACCATCCCCGCGCCAGCGGTGATAGGTGTCGGCGATGCGTTCGACATCGGTTTCCGTCAACTCACGGTGAACACGATCGATCATCGTGCCAAGCTTGCGGGCGTCGATGAACAAGGTCTCGCCCTTGCGGTTGCGCATCTTCTTGCCGCGACCGCCGAGGCCGTTCTTCTTGTCGCGCGAGAGGAACCACAGGCAGACCGGGATTTGAGTCGAGTAGAAGAGCTGGCCAGGTAGCGCCACCATGCAGTCGACGAGATCGGCCTCGATGATGGCCTTGCGGATCTCGCCTTCGCCGGACTGCTGCGAGGACATGCTGCCGTTGGCCAAGACGAAGCCGGCCAAGCCCGCCGGGGTTAGGTGGTGCAGGAAGTGTTGCACCCAGGCGAAGTTCGCGTTGCTAGCGGGAGGCACACCGTACTTCCAGCGTGCATCTTCCCTCAAGCGCTGGCCGCCCCAGTCGCTGTCGTTGAAGGGCGGATTGGCCAGCCACGTAATCGGCCTTCAGGTCCTTGTGCTGGTCCTTGTGGAATAAGTCGCCCCATTCGCTGCCAAGGTTCGCGTCAATACCTCGGATGGCCAGGTTCATTTTGGCGAGACGCCAGGTCGTGGCATTCGACTCCTGGCCGTAGATGCTGATATCGCCGATGCGGCCACCGTGGGCTTCGACGAACTTCTCGCTCGAGACGAACATGCCGCCCGAACCACAGCAGGGGTCGAAGACGCGGCCCTTGTAGGGCGCGAGCATCATGACCAAGAGCCGCACCACGCACTGCGGCGTGTAGAATTGCCCACCCTTTTTGCCTTCGGCCGAAGCAAAAGAGCTCAGGAAGTACTTGTAAACCCGGCCCAGCACATCGCGTGAGCGATTCGCCTTGTCGCCTAGTCCTATGGTGCCGATGAGATCGATGATTTCGCCGAGCCG
>CAZNZA010000041.1:37335-38837 GCA_964577325.1 uncultured Polyangiaceae bacterium | reverse complement strand
AGCGATACCGTATGTCTCGAGTCGCTCGGCGCATGCGGTCTTTGCACCGACGGAGAAACTCAATGTCAGGACGCAACTTCAGTGGGGACCTGCACCAACGGCACGTTCGTCCCCAGTGATTGCCCGGCGAACCAACCTTTCTGCGTGGGGGGGAAGTGCCAATCCTGCAATCCTCAATCGAGCTCATCATACTGCGAAGACGGTGCTCCCGTCACATGCACCGACGGTGACTGGGAGAAATTGCCGGAGTGTGATGGTGAGACGCCCGTATGCAACCCACTGACTGGCGCATGCGCCGCGTGTACTCCTGGTGCCGCGCACTGCACCAGCACGGGACAGCTGGCGAGATGTGACGACTTTGGCCAGTGGGTTCCACAGAAGTGCCCCGATGAGATGCCGATGTGTGTTGGGTCAGGGTGCGTGGCTTGTGATCCCAACGCCGCAGAGCTCCGGTGTCGTGACAATTCTGTCGAGGGATGCAATGCAGACGGGGAGTGGGAAATCGTTGAGGCATGTTCCGGGGAGAGCCCTGTATGCCTTGCGCAGACGGCGAGTTGCGGTGCTTGCGACGAAGGCGACCGTCAGTGCAACGACAGCGGGACAGGGTTCGTGGTCTGCAACGCGCAAGGGCAGTTCATTGAAACTGGTTGTCCTGAGGGCACGCCCGTGTGTACGGGCGGAGAATGCGTAGAGTGCAGCGAGACCATCGGAGCCCAGCGTAAGTGCGTAGGAAACACTCCGCAGATATGCTCGTCGAACGACTGGATTGCTCAAGCCGCTTGTAGCGGTGAGACTCCGACTTGCGATGCGGATACGGGAGAATGCGTCTGCGAGGAAGGGGCGTACCGTTGTCACGGAAGCGCGGGTAGTTCCCTGCAACAGTGCAGGGATAGCGCCTGGGTGGAAGTCGAGAAATGCCAGGGCGACTTGCCCGTGTGTGACAGCTTAGGCGGACGCTGCGGTTGCGACATCGGCGCATCGAAGTGCGTCCCGGGCACCGATGACAGCGTGTTGCAATGCCAGGGCGGCGCTTGGGTGGAGCAGGTTTGCTCTGCCCAAGGTCCGGTCTGTCACGATGGGGAATGTCGCGAGTGCGCACCAGGCAGCCTTGCTATATGCCGTGAGCCGGAATGGAACGACGGCAGCTGGGAGGGGCGGATTCGGGAGTGGTGCTCGTCGGAAGCCCAAGCGCAAGAGGAAGTATGTCCGTTTACTTGTTCTGGCGGCGCGTGTGTTGACACGCGTGAGGTTCCCGGAAAGTTTACCTGTAACCGCGACTACAATCTTGTTTGCTCAACTGGGGAGATCTGTTGCGCGGAATCCACACCGAAGTGCGTTTCTGCCGAGAGCGAGTGTGGACGAGTTAATGGGGGAAGTGCATTCGGTGCGCCAATGGTTCGATGCGATGACCATAGCGAGTGCGTCGAGGGTCAAGTTTGCTGTGTACAGTTTGTCCCTTCTCCGGGTGCGTCCTTTTCCAGTTGTAGAGCGCCGGAGGATTG
>CAZNZA010000041.1:26282-37235 GCA_964577325.1 uncultured Polyangiaceae bacterium | reverse complement strand
GGCGTCGGCCAGTTGCCGGTGATCGTCAACAGCGACATGAGTGCCACCGTGTTCTGGTAATAGATGTCGTAGTACTCGGGGTTTTGGATGAGATCGAGTGCGGCGCGAAACGCGCGATCGCGGGTCGTCGCTTCTGTTTGACCGAGTGCCCAGGCACCGACCGCGACTGGACCGACAAACGCCATCGTGTTGGGCACAGCATTGCCCACGAAAGGTCCATCGGCGCTCCATCCCGTCTTGAGGAGGTCCATGCGCTCTCCTTGCATGACGTCCGGATCCTTGCTCTTTAGTGCACCGAGAAAACTCTCGAGTAGCCCACGTCCGGTCCCATCAATACATACGCCGAAGCCGAGCCGCCAGGGTACGCGTGCGCCGTCCATGGCGAGGCAGGGGCCAGTTCCGCACAGTTCAGGCGCTACCTGATCAGCACCAGTCTCGCTTGCAGGAATGGCCTGACCTCCGGTGCTACACCAGTCAGGCAAAAGGCCCCCGAAGCTACTCGAACAGGTTTCAAGTTTACCCAGAGTTCCACTCGTGACGTCTTGCCACCCGGTGAATGCGCTGTAAAAGCCGGGCGAGAAGTACGACGGGTTAATGGTTTGGGTGAACAATTCGCCGCCCGTCACGTAACCGTTGGGTGCGATCTTGCCTTTGGCAAAGCTGGCAAGGCTTTGGCCCGCGGCGGCATAATCACCACCCCACTGCTTGCCGGCCATCAGTAGCGCGTAGGCCATGTCGGTGTCGGCGTCAGCTGCTGAACCCCCACCACCATTCAACCAGCCCAAGAGATTGCCGGGGGCACTGGTGTTACTCGACCAGTTCATGCGGGATTTAGCCCAGCCGAAGATACTATCGAAAGCAGGCTTGTCGCCCATCGCCGCAGTGATCAACATGCCGTAGCCAATGGCTTCTGAGACGACTCGGTTGCCGGACTGGGGATCGATGACACCACCGTCGTTGGCGAGAAACATGCCCTTCCAGCGAGCATAAGCTTCACTGATAGCGCGGTTGTAATCAGAGGCATTGGGGATCGGCTCGCAGGTACCGATGTTGTCGTTGGTGCCGAAGGGGTCGGTGCTGCCTTCCGAGGATTGAAATACTCCGGCCGCCGCGTTGCAGGCGTTCTTCACGAGCTTGACGTCGTCGACGTAAAAGTCGAAGGCATCTCCGAGTGCGGCGTCATCGGTCTTGTTGAACTCGAACCCGAGGGTCATTAGCTCCGAACCGACGTTGACTCGCTGTTCCGGAGACAAGACGAACGGTAGCCACGTGGGATAGAGGTCACCGTTAATGCAAAAGGTAAACGTCTTCCAGTCTGTCGTCAGTTCTTCGTCGTCAATCAGATAATGGCCAGGGTGATTCCAGCATGCTTTGGGATCTCCCTCCGGTCCATCTTCCTGGCAGCTACCGTCACCCTGGGCGGTCGGGGCACGGGTGCCCGGCACGCTTAGGCTGAACTTGACAGGGTTGGCGTGCGACGCTCCTTTCTTGGCGCGGAACGAGATCCCGTCGTAGCCCAAAGCCGCGGCGTCGTAAAGGTTAGGCGTGTACCCCGCTTCTGCCTCGTCCCACGTTCCACTGAGAACCGTTTCGACGCCGGCTCCCCAGGTATCGAACCCGCTGCCCGACGTGTGCAACACCTTGTTGTTGCATGCTTCGGTGCCTTCGGCGATGACTTCGAGTAGCTGTTCGGCACTGCCGTCGTTGTTGACGTCAATCAAGCCGATGCGGCCTTCGGCCTCCACCAGGCGCAGCGCGGCTTCGCCCTCTTCCTCGAAGTCAGCGATCAAGCCTTCGTATGCGGGACAGGTGCGGTTGGCGGCGTCCACGGGCGCGGCAGGGCCGGGGTCGACGGGGCCCGGATCGACGGGGCTCACGTCGGTGGTGGGGACGTCGGTTCCGGGAGTCGTGGTTGTGTCGGGGTTAACGGGGGCGAGCGGATCCGGTGTAGCGGGAGTGGTCGTATCGGGGTTAACGGTCGTCGGTGAGACGGCGGTCGTCGTGTCCGGCGTTACCTGGCCGCTGGGCGCCACCGGTGCCACGCTGGTGACTGGCGTAACACCGGATGTACCCGGTGGCGGCATCGGTGGCGGCTGTTGCCCCGTCAAGCTAGGCGCCGCGCTAGGAGCCGGTCCCGCGCCGACCCAGCGCGCGGTGGAGGGATCGGAGCACTTGTCGAATACCCAGTTCGGGTCCGTGGTTACACAGAAGCCGTGGTACTGAACGGTCGTCTCGTCCCCACACACATCGTACGACCGCAACCCGTCCGGCGTCGTGCAGGGAACGCCCGGGGCACCCACGTATTCGTACTGGCTCGTGTCCGAGCAGTCGAAGCGCCATTGGTTGTCCGCGGACATGCACACGGTGGGCTTCTCGTCGCTGCTGCAACCACTGAGGGCGGTCGCGCCGAGAGCAACCGTAGACAAACTGACGAAGGTGCGGAGCAGGGTGCGGTAACTGGATTTTTTGAGCATTCGGTTTCCTCCAACCCGTCGCCCACGGCAGCTGCGTGTCAAAGAGCACGAAGTCAACATCGGGTACGGACTGCGAAAGGCGCTGGTGCGAGCTTGGAAAAACGAGTGTCCGAAGCGCCAACGATAATGGGAGGGTTCTTAGCATCCTGCTGCCCGTCGGCACCAGCGTCGCCGGCTGCGCGCTGCCGCAGGGCGCAGTGGTGCGCCCGGATCTGGCATCGCCGGCGCTTGGCGTTGCAGGGCGACCGGAGTTTTTGCGAGTGGACGCTCGCGCTCGCTCCGCTGCGATCGCCGAAGCGATCGTAGCAGCGTACGTCTCAGCGCACCTGTCCCGGGCCAGCGCGTGGCCGTTGCGGGGGGTCGCGCTTCGGGGGCCGGATCGGTCAGAAGCCGTAAACCAGAGGGGCGAGCAATGTCGTCAGACCCCACAAGAGCAGGCTCAAGGGAATGCCGATTTTTGGAAAGTCGGAAAAGCGATAGCCGCCGGGCGCATAAACCATCAGGTTCGTTTGATAGCCGAAGGGTGTTGCGAAGCTACAGGAGGCAGCAATCATCACCGTGACTACGAACGGGATGGGATTGACGCCCAACTGCGCAGCCGTGGCGAACGCAATCGGGAAAACGATGACGGAAGCCGCACTGTTAGTGACAAACTCCGTCAGGATGGCGGTGGTGAGGAAAACCAATGCCAGCGCCGCCCACGGATCTCCCACCGCCACGCTGAGTAGTGAGTCAGCCAGGGTTTGGGCAACACCGGTTTTGTCGAGCGCTCGGCCCAGTCCAAATGCGGCACCGATGGTCAGCAACAGCGGGAAGTTGATGCTCGAAAGCGCCAACTCTTCGGAGCAGCAGCGGGTAACGAGCATGGCAAAGGCGGCCAAGGCCGCGGCTTCGAGCATCGATAACCAGCCCACCCCCGCGGCGAGCACCATCAACAGAACGATGGCGGTGGCTATGGGAGCTTGGGCGCTGGTGGCCGGGCCCTCACCCTCGATACGGCTGACCAAAGAGAAGTCGCCCCGGTTTTTCTGACTGCCGATGAACGCGCGCTCGGCGTCGAGAAAGAGCGCGTCCCCGGGCCGGAAGTCGACGTATTCGAGGGGCGTGCGCAAACGCGTTCCGTTACGTGAGACACCGAGTACTACGGCCCCGTAGAGCGCGCAAAACCCCACTTCGCGCAACGTGCGACCCACCAACGGACTGGTGCGCGACACTACCGCTTCCGCGAAGTAGCGTCCTGCGGGATGACCCACCAACTGTTCACCTTTCGGTGTGGCTGGGGCGAGTCCCGGTGTGCGCAAGAGGTCGAGGATGAGCTCGGTAGTACCGATGAAAGCCAGCCGATCATTCACCTGCAACGGTAAATCCGACGGCGGGTCCTCCCATAGCTCCTCGTCGGGCACTTGCGGAGGGAAGGAGCCTCTGGCGCTCACCGGTGAAGGAGAAGGACGGTCTGGGTTGGGCCGGTGCAGCTCGACCAAGCGGAGACCGGGGATGTGCGCCAGTCCGGCGGCTTCGATGGTCTTGGATACCAACGGTCCCGCAACGACGAGCATCTCGACGGTATATTCCCGGGCCGCCTCGGTCGTGGTCGCGGGTGTCAAGTCGGGCAGCAGCTTGCCCGCAAACGTCAGCACGTAGATGTAACCCGCAATGGCGCATGGTATGCCGACCGCGCTGATGCCGAACATGCCCAAGCTCGGGTAACCCTGGTCCATGAGCAGTCCATTGACGACCAGGTTGGTGCTCGTCCCGATGAGAGTGGTGACACCCCCCAGAATCGCGAAGTACGACAGCGGCAGGAGCAGCTTCGAAACGGGTATGCTCGATACCTTGCACCAGTCTTGCACGACCGGCAGCAGCATCGCCACCAGGGGCGTGTTGTTGAGGAACGCACTGCCGACCATGACGGGAAGTGCCAGGCGAGATTGGGCTTGGCGCGTCGTGGAGGGGCGACCCAACACGCGCCGTGCAAAGTAAGCCAGCGTTCCGGTTTGTCGCAGGCCTGCCGCTACGACGTACAGCACCCCGATGGTGACGAGGCCGGGGTTGGAGAAGCCAGCGAGACTTTCGGAGACGTTCAGGACTCCGCTCAGCAGCAGCACGGTCACGCCCGCGAGCATCACCAAGTACGGCTCGTGCTTCCCCCGTACCAGGGCCGCGAAAACCACGACGACCACGAAGGACGCGAACCAGCCTTCAGTGGTCATGGGCGCCTCATTCGCAGCCGGCAGCCGAGCTTGTTCTTGACCAAATGCATCGGGAAACTAGGGTTGCGCAGTGTGCCTGCTCCCCGCGCGGACGTAAAGGCATCTGAAGGCAAAAACGCCAGCTCGGCCGAAGCGGCAGTGGTGGCAGAGAGGAGGCAGCATCTCTCGTCGTTCGTGCGTCAGCGGTGACGGCATTGCTGGTGGGCCGGGTGGGTCGACACGAGGCTGCTTTTTTTGCCGCTCATCTCGACCTTCAGCCGCCCGAGCTAGCGGTAGATATGCCAAAGGTGAACGAATGGCAGCGGCATCGGGAAGGTGTCGCTCCTGCGCGCCAGCGGTACCCAAAGGTGTGAGTGGCGTCAGCTTTCACGCCGCCAATTGAGGTGGGAAAACAAGGCCCAGGGCGGTATGTGATGGGGGATGAGCGAAACGTCGATCAACCCGCCGAGTTTGCCCAGCCGCTACGCCCGCATGCAGTACACGAGGTGCGGCAAGAGCGGACTGCTGTTGCCTCGAGTATCGCTCGGGCTGTGGCACAACTTTGGCGCCGCCGATGCCTATGCGAATGCTCGCAACATGATTGTGCATGCATTCGAACTGGGCATCACTCACTTTGACCTGGCCAACAACTATGGGCCGCCTCCGGGAGCAGCCGAAGCGATCTTTGGGCAGGTCATGACTCAGGAGCTGATGGCGCATCGAGACGAGATCATCGTGTCCACCAAAGCCGGATACGACATGTGGCCGGGTCCGTATGGCAACTTCGGCTCTCGCAAGCACCTACTCGCGAGCGTGGACCAAAGTTTACAACGCATGAACCTTCCGTACGTCGACATCTTCTATCACCATCGCCCCGACCCAGCGACCCCGCTCGAAGAAACCATGAGTGCGCTGGACTACATCGTTCGCTCCGGGCGGGCGCTCTACGTCGGCTTGAGCAACTACGATGTGGAACAAACCAAGAGTGCGCTGGCTTTGCTGCGCGAGTTGAAGACCCCGTGCCTGGTGCATCAACCGAGTTACAGCATGCTCAACCGCGAGCCGGAGGCAGGATTGTTTCAGTTGTTGAGCGAAGAGGGCATAGGAGCCGTAGCTTACTCCCCGTTGGCGCAAGGGCGCCTAACCGGTCGTTACCTGGACGGCATTCCCAACGACTCGCGCGCCGCAAGGCCCGGACCTTTTCTCACCGTCAACGACATCGTGCAGACCTTGCGCCAGGGCTTGCGGGGCTTGGATACCGTCGCGCGTCGTCGGGGGCAGTCTCTGCCCCAACTCGCGTTAGCCTGGGTTTTGCGTCAGCCGGTTGTAACCAGTGCCGTCGTCGGAGCCAGTCGTCCGTCGCAACTGGATGACGTGGTCCAAGGCTTACGCAATCTTTCCTTCACCGCCGAAGAGCTGAGCGAGATCGATCAGATCTTGGCGCACATGAATTGATGGGAAGGAGGGTAACGTGCGGCCCGCCGTCAATGGCTGACCACACGCCGCACCTCCTGCACGTCGTGCAAGTGGTCCACGCGTTCGAGCACTTGAAGCATGTGTCCCGATGAGCGGCACTCGAGCCGCAGCTTCATGCGGGCCAGACCATCGGAAGAAGCTCGAGTCTCGCCGCTCGAAACGTGCGCGCCCAGGTGCGACAGGAGTCGAAAGACGTCAGCCAAAACACCGGGCCTGTCGTGGGCCACGATCTCTACGTCGACACCGTGCGTCTGCGCGGGATGACTTCCCCACTCCACGTCGACGATACGTTCGGGCTCTTTGCTCTCGGCGACTTGTGTGCAATCGCGGCGATGTATGATGAGCCCGCGGCCGCGGGTGACGAAACCAACGACGTCATCCCCTGGCAGCGGACTACAGCACTTGGCGCGCCGTCCCATGACGTCGTCAATGCCATCGAAGACGACGCCGCGTGGCGGCTTCGGGGGCGGGGCAACCAGGGGCACTTGGGGTACTTCTGGAGCAGCCAGGCGACGCTTTTCCAGCTGAAGCGCCGCCGCCGCTATCTGCTGGGCACGGCGGTCTCCGAAGCCCACGTGGGCATATAGGTCGTCGACGTCGTTGATCTTCATCTCCCGCGCGACGTCGGCGAGGCTTACCTGCAGTTCGAGGCGTTGCAGTTCCCGATTCACCATTTCTTTACCGGCAGCGATGGCTTCGGCTCGCCCTTGCTCCCGGAACCAAGCCTTTACTTTACCGCGCGCGCTCGCTGTCGTGAGGTATCCGAGCGCAGGGTTCATCCAATCCCGGCTCGGGCGTGGCAACTTGTGAGTAAGCACCTCGACCCGGTCGCCCGTCTTCAGCCGGTAGTCGAGAGGCACGATCTGGTCGTTGACGCGCGCGCCCTTGCAACGGTGCCCAACCATGGTGTGAACGCGGTAGGCGAAGTCGATGGGGGTCGCGCCATTGGGTAAGTCGATGATGTCGCCCGACGGGGTAAAGACGAAAACTCGGTCGCTGAAGATGTCGGTCTTTAGCTGGTCTGCGAACTGAGCCGGGTCCACGACCTCCTTCTCCCAATCGAGAAGCTGGCGTAACAGCATGAAGCGATCATCTTGGGCGGCGCGACGCTGTTCCTTGTACGCCCAATGCGCGGCGACGCCGAACTCCGCAAAGCGATGCATCTCTTGGGTGCGGATTTGCACCTCCACGGGTCTGCCGCGTGGACCGATCACGGCCGTGTGTAGCGACTGGTACCCGTTGTCCTTGGGAAGGGCGATGTAGTCATCGAATTCGCTCCGTATGGGAGTCCACGTGGAGTGAACGATGCCGAGCGCCGCGTAGCAATCTTGGATGTGTTGCGTAATCACCCGCACCGCACTGACGTCGTAAAGCTGATCGAAGTCGACCTGCTTGCGGTGCATCTTCTTGTAGATGCTGTAGGCGTGTTTGGACCGACCTTTGACCCGTGCGTCGATACCGACCTTGGCGAGCTCCACTTTCAGACGCTCTACGACTTCGTCGATGAAAGTCTGCCGTTGTTCACTTCGTTCCGCCAGTAAGCGTTGAAGCTCGCGTGCTGTGTCGGGGTGTAGAACTTGAAACGCCGCGTCTTCGAGCTCCGATTTGAACTGCCAAATCCCCAAGCGATTGGCCAACGGTGCAAAGACATCCAGCGTTTCCCGTGCGAGAGCGCGACAGCGCTCGGGGCTGGAGCCATCGCGCTTCAGGTGACGCATCGTGACGACTCGTCGCGCCAGAGCGACGAGGACGACCCGTACATCTTTGGCCATGGCCAAGAAGAGCTTGCGCAGCGACTCAACTGCATCCCGATCCAGTTGATCGAAGCGCACCGCCCTCAGCCGTGCAATGCCCTCGAGCAGGCTACGCAGCTCGGTGCGCCCATCATTGGCGCGCTCGCGTTCGTCCGTGGCCGGCAGGAGCACCTCGAGCGGATACACTGACAGCAGCGCAGCAGCTACGGCGTACGGCTCCACGCGCATCTTCGCCAAGAGTAGCGCGGCTTCCACGCCGGCTGCTTCGTCGGAGGCGGCTCGAGGGGCCGTCGGGATCTGACTGACGAGCTGTGCGACCAGCGTCTCTACCGCTCCAGCCTGCTCTGCGTGGTGCGCGTGTACATGGCGCCATACCTCATGAGCGCTCGGAACAGGGGCCGTGGGCGGGGTCGACATCGGGATAGACTCGGGCTGAAGGGGAAGGCGCAGCGAGACAAGCGTCCCGCACACCATAGGCTGCAGCCCCCGTCGTCCACCACAAGGGGGTCGGCGAAAAAAAGCGGCGATGGCGGAGCGCTGCCGGCTCGCCGACACTACGACCAATGCCCGGCCTTGGACCGTGACGCCTACCGAGCCGGGACCCGGTGGCGTCTCGATGTGACCTCATGGAGCCTTGGGTTGAGGAGCGCCCGTTGGTGCTGTCGAGGGAGTCGCGCCGCTCTTTTGAGCGGATACCGGCGTCGTCGTGCCGGGCTTCGCGGCAGGGTCACGCTGGGCAGCAGGCGCCTGTGGCGCCGCAGCGGGTGACTTTTCCGCGGGCTTGGCGGCTTGAGGCGCTGCCGAAGCGGTTTGGGACGCCGCCGTCCCCTTGGACGCTGCCGTGCTAGTCGACGCGCTAGCGGGCTTGGCACCCGACGCTACGGGTGCTCGAGTCGCTTGGGGAGAGGGCGCCGCTGCGCTGCCTGGGGCTGCCCCCTTGCTGGCTGCCCCAGGACTCGCGGCCGCGCCGCTCGCCGCCTTTTCTGCGGCAGCGCTCGCCGTCGTGCTCGCGCCGGCTTCGCTTCCCACGACCACGGTAGTGCCAGCGCGTTCTGGCGTCGCGCGAGCTACCTCTACGGGGTTAACGCGCCCGTCGGCTGCGGTGGCCGTGTCTCGTTCGTGGCGAGGCAGGAGATAAGACCAAAGCGTGCGCCCCGAGTAGATGGGCTTGGCATGGGCGAGCATCGTCACCTCCGCCCAGGGATTGCTCATGGGCTCATACGCCTGCTTCGGCTTCTTGGGAACGTTGATGGTCAATAGGCAGCTGGTCGCCTTGCAGCGGACGCTGTTGAGGGACGCGCCGTACTCCTTGATGTGATCTTTGGCGACTTCAAATAGCGCTGGCTCCCGTAGGCGCGCCCACTCGGCGTCACGCTTCTCGTTTTCGTGCTGTTCCAAAGCGGCAGTCCAATCTTCGGTAGTGGCCGTTTTGGGGACGCTCGTGCCCTCGGCTTGCGGCGTAGCCCCTGCTTCTGGGGCGACCGGAACAGCGCTGCTCGCAGTAGTCCCGGAAGGTGCCTCGTTCGCCTTGAGCGCAGCCACTTCCGCCTTGAGCGTGGCGAGCTCGGCCCTCATTTGCTCGAGCTCGTTCTGGTTTTGGGGCATGCACCCGCCAGCGGTGAGTGCTGCTCCGAATGTGAACCCCTGAAGCGTAAGCTTAGCTATTGACGACATGGGCGCACTGTACAGACCAGGTGCTGAGGTCCAAGCAAAAAGTACCTTTGACCGGACGGTTTGTTTAGAGACAACATGCCACACGTCGTTAGCCGCTTCCCCTGACTCGGCGCAATTTGGCTGTACCAGGCTGGGTGTCGGACAATGTCAGTTTCGTGTCGTTGTGTTTCGACTGCGAATACTTTCGCGCGTGGCGCGGTAGATCTGCTCAAGTTTTCACGCATTGGGTCGTGGGGCGCCTGACGTGTTCGAAGCACGATGCTACTAAACGAAGGTGCGGTGAGAACCGAGCTTTTCTGTCGCAGTCCCATCCTTCGAACATCATGCCTTCGCCGTCATCACCATTGTGTGCTTCAGAGCAACGCTGCGTCGACCAACAGTCTGTTTCGACGAGCGCGGCGCTAGCCCCAAGAGTGGCGGACAGCGGCGTCCGCGAAACGGCGGACGGGCCTCGTCAGTCGCAAGCGTCCCGGGACCGCGCTTCCGAACCGCCTCGGCCGGTCGCGAACACTCGGGCTTCGTCGATGCAGCGATACCTCAACGCGCAAACGAACGTGGATCAAGAAGTGCTCCAGCTGTACAAGCTGGTTTGCCGGGGTTAGGGCTGCGCGCAGGCCGCCGCTTGGCCGGCGGAGGGGGCTAGGTGCGGTGATACCGGGGCGGCCGAGATGCCTGGGTGGGGGACCGACGGCGGAAAAAGTCCGGAAAGTTGGGTGCGGGCTGTATTTCGCCGGCGTGGTTGGCTATCTGGGCACCACCCCGAGCTTTCATCATGACTTTGCCCTCTTCCTTTCCGACTGCGACAGCCGTTGACCCTGCCGCCCTGCCCAAACACTTCGACAGCAAAGCGGCCGAAGCGCGCTTCGAAGCCATGTGGGAGGAGCTCTGCATCCACCACTACGACCCTTCCAGGTCGCGCGCCGACACGTTTGTCATCGACACGCCACCGCCCACCGTGTCCGGTTCCCTGCACGTCGGTCACGTCTTTTCCTACACCCATCCTGACCTGATCGCGCGCTACAAGCGCATGCGGGGCATCAACATCTTTTATCCCATGGGTTGGGACGATAACGGCTTGCCGACAGAGCGGCGGGTTCAGAACTTCTTTCATGTTCGGTGCGAACCACACGTGCCGTACGAGGAAGGGCTCTCACTCGAAGAAGCCACGGCCAAGACACGCAAGGGGCCGGCGCGGCTCGTATCGCGCAAGAACTTCATCGAGCTGTGCCACGCGCTGACGGAGATGGATGAAGCGGCGTTTCTGGGGCTGTTCAAACGCCTAGGGCTGTCGATCGACTGGCGACAGACGTATGCGACCATCGATGACCGCTGCCGCAAGCTGGCTCAGCTCTCGTTCCTGGACCTGTTCGAGAAGGGAATGGCATA
>CAZNZA010000041.1:13494-26182 GCA_964577325.1 uncultured Polyangiaceae bacterium | reverse complement strand
GCCGCAAGCTGGCTCAGCTCTCGTTCCTGGACCTGTTCGAGAAGGGAATGGCATATCAAACCTGGGCGCCCACCATGTGGGACGTCGACTATCAGACGGCCGTAGCTCAGGCAGAAGTGGAGGAACGCAGTAAACCTGGAGCCTACCACCACATTCAGTTTGGCGTCGAGGGACTGCCGGAAAGCTTCGTGATTGCTACGACTCGCCCGGAGCTCTTGCCGGCGTGCGTGGGCGTTACGGCTCATCCCGATGACCCGCGCTACAAGCACCTGTTCGGGCGGAACGCGATCACGCCACTCTTCCACGTTCCAGTACCGATATTTCCGAGCGAACTCGCGGATCCCGAAAAGGGCACCGGTATTTTGATGGTGTGTACCTTTGGCGATCAAACGGATGTCGTGTGGTGGCGGGAGCAGAAGTTGCAGTTGCGCCAGCTGCTCGAGAAGAACGGCCGCTTGCGCCCGGTAACCTTTGGCCAAGGCGACTTTCCGAGCAACGATGCGGCATCGGCCAACCAGCACTACGCGGAGCTAGTGGGGAAGAACGTGCTGCAAGCCAGGGCGCGCATCGTGGAGCTCTTGGCAGATCCTGCGAACGGCATTACGGCTGACGGAGCGCCCCTGCGAAAAGAGCCGGAGACCATGCAACACATGGTCAAGTTCTACGAACGAGGAGAGCGTCCCCTCGAGCTGTTGTCGACCCGGCAGTGGTTTGTGCGCCTCCTCGACCAGAAGCAGCAACTGCTCGCCAAAGGTGAAGAAATCAACTGGCACCCCGAGTACATGCGGGTGCGCTACCGCGACTGGACGGAGAACCTAGGGCTCGACTGGTGCGTGTCACGGCAGCGCTACTTCGGCGTACCCATACCCGTGTGGTACCGATTGGATTCACAAGGACACACCGATTACAGCAAGCCAATCCTGCCGAAGAGCGAGCAGCTTCCGGTCGATCCGATGGCGGAAGCACCCGAAGGGTGGACGGAGGCTCAGCGTGATCGCCCAAACGGCTTCACCGGCGAGACCGACATTTTCGACACCTGGTTTACCAGCTCCTTGACGCCTCAAATTGGTTCGCACTGGATGCTCGACGACGAGCGGCACCAGAAGCTCTTCCCCGCGGACATACGCCCCCAGAGCCACGAGATCATTCGCACCTGGGCGTTCTACACGATCGCCAAAGCGCTGCTCCACGAAGGCAGCGTGCCATGGAGCGATGTGATGATCTCCGGGTGGATCCTCGATCCGGAGCGCAAGAAGATGTCCAAGAGCAAGGGCAACGTCGTTTTGCCGCTCGACCTGCTCGATGAATGGGGCGTCGACGCCGTTCGCTATTGGGCAGCCAGTGCACGCTTGGGCACTGATACGGCGTTCGACCCCAGCGTCTTCAAGATTGGGAAGCGACTGGTCACGAAGCTTTTCAACGCCGCCAAGTTCGTGTTGTCTCAGGGGGGGCAATTGGGTCCAATCACTGAGGAACTGGATCGCGCCTTCGTCGCGGAGCTACATCAGTTGGTGGCGAAGGTTACTGCTGACTTCGAGGCGTTTCGCTACGCACAAGCCTTGCATGATACCGAATCGTTCTTCTGGACACGCTTCACGGACACCTATCTGGAGCTCGCCAAGCCGCGAGCTTGGTCGACCGTCGACGGCAGTGATGCCGAGGCAGAGGGCAAACGGGCATCGGCGCTGAGCGCCTTGCGATTGGGACTGAGCGTGCTGCTCCGGCTGTTTGCGCCTATTTTGCCGTATATCACCGAGGAGGTCTGGAGCTGGGCGTTCGCGGAGGAGACAGGCACGCGCAGCATTCACACCGCTTCATGGCCGGGGGCGACGGACTTCGATGGCGTGGCTGATCCGGCGAACGCGGCCAGTCTGCAGCTGGCTAGTGCCGCCTTTACTGCCATCAACAAGAGCAAAACCGAGGCTGGGGTTTCAGCGGGGCGCGTGGTCACGCAGCTCGCCCTGGTGGCGCATTCGACGACACTGGAAGCCACTCGCGCCGTGCTTGCCGACGTGGGCGCTGCGGCGAGGTGCGAGCACTTCGAGGCGCGCGCGGAAGACGGTATCGAGCCTGGCCAGTTCTTGGTCCGCGACGCCGTGTTTGCGGACAAAGCGCCCAAGGATGAGCCGATGCGTTGAGACGCCGAGATGCAAGGAGAGGTGACGGTGATGCTGCCCTCAGCGAGAGCATCACCTCCCCAGATAATCCATCAACCACGTCATCGCCGGTCGAGGAGTGCCGTTGCGGATCAAGCCGGAGTTGGGCACCCACGTGTTGCCGTGGATGTAGCCCCACAGGGTAATGCCTTCGACCCAGCCTGACTCGTAGAACAAGGGAAACTGCCGCTCCATGACCGCCAGTTGCTGATCGTCGTCGGCGAGGTCGATGTCGTACTCCGAAATGTAGATGGGCACTCCCAATTCGGCGATTTTCTCGAGGTTGCGTTCGAGCTCCGCGATGGGTTGGTCTTCGAGGCTGTGGGCTTGGCAACCAATCGCTTCGAGATAGCCGGCATCTTTGACGACGCGCGCGATTTTGATGAAGTTGTCGGTGTCGTAGCGCAGGACGTTGTAGTCGTTGAGAATCAACTTGGCGTTCGGGCAGTACCGTTTGGCCGTCTCGAACGACCAAATGATCCAGTCGTAGCCCGTAGATCCTGCTCCGCC
This sequence comes from uncultured Polyangiaceae bacterium, assembly GCA_964577325.1. Classification (GTDB taxonomy): domain Bacteria; phylum Myxococcota_A; class Polyangia; order Polyangiales; family Polyangiaceae; genus SZUA-265. Next base: position 23,516 of record CAZNZA010000041.1, on the reverse strand, counting down.
CAGAGCCTGGAGAAATGTCGGCGGGCGATGGTCAGGCTCGTTCACGACGTCGATCATGGTGGCACCGGGATAGCGCTCACAAAACAGTCGAATCCATTCTTCGACTTCTTCCCGCTGCTCGGTCTGGGAAAGACCACCGACCCAGCCTGGTTCCTGACTTCCCCAAACCAAGGTGTGACCCTTGAATGGGATGCCGTTGCTTTGGGCGAAGTCGTAGATTTGGTCCATGGTGCCCCAGTTCATGTTGTCGCGGCTGGGCTCCATGGCGTCCCACTTGCCTTCGTTCTCTGGGGTAATCTGGTCCCAGTAGTTCAAGAAATCCGAACGGATGTTTCCGGCCGTGGTGATGTTGCCGACGAACTGCACGTCGAATTGTCGCTTGGGACCCACGCCCCCAGTATTGAGGCCCACCGGGGCAGGGTTCGGATCTGATGGCTCGGGTTCGTCGGTCCCGGGTTCTTCCGGTGCGGGCTCTTCCACGGCAGAGTCGTCCGGCTCGGAATCGGTCGACGCTGGTTGAGCGGTATCAGGCATGGTCGGGTCCGTCGAGTCCACGGGTTGCTCAGGCCCTCCCATGTCAGACGTCTCGTTCGTGGTGGGCGCGGTTCCATCTGGTTCACTCGGCGCAGGCGCTGGGCTCTGAGTAGCGCCGCTCGGAACGGGAAAGTCGGCAGAGTTCGACCCTGGTGGCGTTGATGAACCGACCGCATCGGTTGGCGCGGTGTTGCCCGGCGCTGTCTGCTGAGTGGGAGCTGTGGCCGGACCGGGAGCCACCGTGGGAGCGGCCGGAGAAGAAGGCGGGAATGCGTTGAGGTCATCGCCTGCGGGCGAGCCGGGCTCCCCCGCGCAAGCCGCCGCTCCGAAGAGGGCGAGGGACCAGGTGCAGGAACGGAAGGACGTGATTCGGTGCATGGCTTGACCAGACGAAAACTTACGGCCGACGACGCTCGGCCCCGCGTCGTTTAGATGGTATGAGCCTGCCTTGAAATCGAGCGAAAATGACGAAAGACTGCTGGACGAGCGGCCACTGGTGCTCGCTTAGGGGGGCAGCTGCGAAGCCCTGCGTCCAGGCTGGAAGTTTCCCTGCACGAGGGGCGCGAAGTATGCAAGGTTGGAAGCGGCGCCAAGGGACGGCTTGGCGACATACGTGGTCATGACCGAGGAGCCAGCGGCGATGCACGAAACGATTGAAGCGTTGACCAGAGTCAAAGCAGAGCTGGGTGAATGGCGTCGAGATCTGCACGCGCACCCCGAGATCGCATTTCGGGAGCATCGCACGGCGAAGACCGTTGCGCGGCGCTTGAAAGAGTGGGGCATCGACGTCGCCGAGGGGGTCGCGCAAACTGGGGTCGTCGGCACGCTTTCCACGGGTGAGGGACCATCGATCGGGCTTCGCGCGGATCTGGACGCGCTCCCCATGGATGAAGAAAACGACTTCGCCCACCGCTCGTCCAATCCGGGTTGCTTCCACGGATGCGGTCACGATGGGCACACGATCATGCTGCTTGCCGCGGCTCGCCAACTCGCCACCACGCGTCGCTTTCGCGGCACTGTCCACTTCATCTTTCAGCCAGCGGAAGAGTCGGCAGGCGGTGGGCGCGTGATGGTGGAGGAAGGATTGTTCGAGCGTTTCCCGTGCGACGAGGTCTACGCGCTGCACAATTGGCCTGGCCTGCCCGCAGGCACCATCGCCGTTCGCCCTGGTCCCGTGATGGCGTCCACCGATCGGTGGGACATGACGATACGGGGCAAGGGTGGGCACGCGGCCTTCCCCCATCAAACGGTCGACCCGATCTATGTGGGCGCACAGATCATTACTGCATGGCAGGCGCTCATCTCGCGCGAAATGACACCTACGTCGCCTGCTGTTTTGAGCACGACAAAATTCCACGCCGGGAGCGCCTACAACGTCATCCCCGAACGCGCCGAGCTGGCTGGAACGGTGCGGGCATTGAGCCCCGAAGTTCGAGCGTTTTTGGAGCGCCGATTGCAGCAGGTTGCCGAAGCGGTGGCGGCGGGTTTTGGGGCCAGCGTTCACCTCGAATACACTCAGGGGTATCCCGTTACGACTAACGATGAGCGCTGTGCCACCTTCGCGGCCAAGGTGGCCGCTAGTTTGATTGGCCAACAAGGCGTGCGCACAGCAGAGCCACCGTCATTAGGCAGCGAAGACTTCGCCTACTTGCTGCAGGAACGACCGGGAGCGTACCTATGGCTCGGGCAGGGCGACTCCACGCACGTTGCTGGCCTGCACAACCCACACTACGACTTCAACGACGACGTGTTACCGTTGGGTGCAGCTTTACACGTTGCTCTGGCCGAACAGCGACTGGGCAATGGGGGGGCGTAGCGATGGGTGATGTCCAGGAACAAAATGACGCACCGGTGCTGGTTTACGTGACGGCGGCGTCGGTTCAGGAGGCCGAGCATATCGCGGAGGAGCTCGTGAGGGAGCGACTGGCGGCCTGCGCCAACATCATACCGGGCATGACGAGCATCTATCACTGGAAGGGTGAGCTTCAGCGCGATCAGGAAGTGGTCGTGATGCTCAAGTCTCGAGCTGCCCGCGTGGAGCAAATCAGCGAACGCGTCAAGCAGCTCCACAGTTACGACTGCCCATGTGTGATCGCTCTACCCATCGTTGACGGCGAGGCAGCCTATCTCGCCTGGCTCGCCGGTGAGACGCAAGGGTCAACGATCACGTGACGGCGATTCAGAATGTTCCGCTGATGCCGACGCCCTGAGCCCCTATCCATGGCCGCAGCGCCACGCTCGGCGCGGCTTCGGGCGCAGAGCTTTGGACGAAGTGAAGGACGAGCAAGGTTGCTCCGGCGGCAAGCCCGGTAGCCCCGACGGCGAGCCAAGCTGCGGCTGGCCCCTTCTTCTTTGCAGCTTCCTCGTCCCAAGCTTCTATCTGTCGTCGTTGGCTCGCGCTGCAGCCGACCCTGGGCTGATTGCATGCTTCGTACAAAGCCTGCGCTCGGTCTTCGGGTTCGGACGCGTTGGATAAGCCGTTCAAGCCGATGCCTAGGGCTACGCCTCCCACCACCGCCGCGCCCACTCCCACGTACAGTAACGTCGCCTCTGATCCAGGTTGCTCCCGGTCACTGGATGTCGGCGTGGTGATGAGCGGTTCGGGTCCGCCGACCGTGGCTTGGTCGGGGGGTGTCGACGCAGGTTGGGTCAAGTCCGGAGCTAGGTGCAGCTCGACCACTCGCTCAGCGCCTTCGGCCAATTCAATGCGCTCACTCACCGATTGCATCTGCGGTGCCGCGGCGGTCACCTGGCGCACGCCGGGATCTACGGGCATCGGGACGCCAACCAAAGCCGACGGCACGGTCGTCCCATCGACGGTGACGACGGCTTCTTGCGGCTCGATGCCGGTAACTTGTACCGTGATCCGAGCTATGCGGGGCTGCAATGCCTCCAAAGCTGCACTTGCGGCGCTTACGGCTTCTCGAAAGCCAGCTGGCGACCCTTCGTCAAGCGGTTCCCGACGCGCCTTGAGGTATGCTTCTTGAGCCAAGACGAGGCGACCGAGTTTCTCCTGGGAACGGCCGATGTAAAGCCAATGCGCGGGAGCATGAACCAAAGATTCTGCTCGTTCGAGCAAGTCGATGGCCCGTTCGTACTCCCCTTTCTCGTAGGCGTCGAACGCTTGCGTCGCCAGACTCCGCGCGCCTGCTCGCTCCTGGTCCGTCGCGGCCCACGCTGACTCGCCGAAATTGCAGAGCCCGCTTGCGCTCACCGCTAGACCCAAGACCAAGAGGAAGCGTCCCGTACACATGGCTGACCGGGTTTGCCACAAGTCAGTGCAACGGCCCACCCAAAACAGCTGAATTGAGGGTATAAGCTGCCCGTGCCGTACCGGGGTCTCAAACAGGAAGAACTCATTCTCCGGGACTTGCTGGCGCGGGATCGAACCGTGTTGGCTAATGAACGCACGTTGCTGAGTTACACGCGGACGGCGCTGATGCTGTCGGGCAGTGGCGTCAGCTTATACAAGCTCGTGCCTGAGGGCGGCACGGCGACCGTTGTATCGTCGGCTCTATTGGTAATGTTAGGGGCAGCGGTCATGGCCTGGGGAGCGAAAAGTTACCTGCGGGTTCGACGTCAGCTGGCGGGTTTGGCCCCCGATCGCGACGACGACTTGCCATCGCTGTCTGGAGGTCAACCATGAGCGACGGCTCCAGGCGCGAGGGCAAACGCCCTTCTCCGCAAGGGCGGAAGCCGCTCGGGTTGGGTGCCAAAGTGCTCGTGGGCATGATGGTCGGCGTGGTTGCCGGTCTCATCTTGAAGCAAATCGGGATTTCGGAAGAACTGACCGAAGCGTTGGCCATACCCGGTGACGTGTTCATCGGTGCCATAAAGATGGTGGTCGTGCCCTTGGTGTTGGTGGCCGTCACCTTGGGCATAGCCGGCAACGATGACATCCGCACCGTGCAGAAGCTAGGCGTCGTGGTGGTTGCCTACTTTCTCACCACGACGGCCGTCGCCGTTACCCTGGGGGCGGTGCTGGCAGTCGCGATCCAGCCCGGCAAGTACATCGACGCCTCCTTCAAGACGCGCATGATGGCGAACGCCGACCCGGTGAGCGTGCAACAGGCGGATCTCACCTTGCGGGAACAGGTTCAAGGGCTGCTACCGAAAGGACTTTTCTTCGATCTGACGCATGCAAACATGCTTCAGATCGTGATCCTCGCCGCCTTGTTCGGGGCAGCGATTTTAGTGCTCAAAGAACGTAGTGACCCCATTGGAGTGCACGCGCGTAACGCCATCGGGATGCTCGAATTTTTCCAAGAGATCCTGATGCGTATCGTCTTGTGGGCGTTACAGCTGGCTCCGATTGGCGTCGCTGGCATCATGGCCAACGTGACGGTTCAGGTAGGGCTGGATGCAATAACCAGCGTCGCCGCGTACTCGATCGTGGTGCTGATGGCGTTGTTCGGGCTATTCGTATTCTACGGGATCATCGTGGCCGTCATCGGCCGACGGTCGCCCACCGTCTTTTATGGGACCTTGCGAGAGCTGCAGGTAATGGCGTTTTCGACGTCTTCCTCCGTGGCTGTGATGCCGCTGAGTTTGACGACAGCAGAGCGCGGCCTGGGTGTGCACCCATCGGTGTCGCGCTTCATCGTGCCATTGGGGGCCACCATCAACATGGACGGCACCGCCGCCTACCAATCGGTAGCTGCGCTATTTTTGATGCAGGTCTTCGGAGTGCCGATAACCCCTGGCAGTGTTGGCCTGATCCTGGGTACGGCCATTTTGGCTTCGATCGGCACGCCCGGCACGCCTGGCGTGGGCATCGTCGTGCTGGCCGGCATCCTGGAATCCAATGGTGTACCTGGCGCGGGCATTGCGCTCATCTTTGGCGTTGACCGCTTGCTCGACATGTGTCGCACGACCGTAAACGTCACGGGTGATCAGGCGGCGTGCATCGTCATGGAGCGATTGACCGGAGAAAAGCTCCGAGAACTGTCGCAAGGGGAGCTGGGCGTTGGTCCCGCTACTGAGACGAACCTGGCAGGGGTGCCCCCGAAAGACGAGTGACTTGGTTTGGTGGCCGGCGCACGAGCGTTTTCACCTCGACTCCATACCAGAGACCTTGGTTTAACCCGGCTATGTTTGTCATCGCCGAGGCGGAGGGCCGCAGAGGTTTTCCGCACTTGACGAAGCGCGCGCCGCATCCCACAGGACGCAACGAATCGGTCCCGAGTTCGATGAGATGCAAGACACGTCAATAGCGATCACAGCCCCTACCGATTCCTGCGCTCCGCGGCAAGACGCCTTGACGGAGGCCTTCATTCGCGTGCGGCAAGCGACTGAAGCTCTGTCTGCGCGCCTGACCCCGGAAGATCAGTGCCTGCAGTCGATGCCTGACTGTAGCCCGACCAAGTGGCACCGCGCCCATACCACTTGGTTCTTCGAGGAGTTCCTGCTGTGCCCCGCTGGATACGAGAGCCATCGTAAAGAGTATGGTTACCTCTTCAACTCCTACTACGACAGCGTGGGAAGTCGTCATCCTCGACCGCAGCGCGGGGTACTGTCCCGACCGTCGTGCACGGACGTCGCTGAGTATCGGCGGGCCGTCGATGAGCGGATGCTGGAGTGGCTGGGTTCCCTCCCTGCGGGCCAGTGGCCGCAGGTTGCGCCGTTGCTGGAGTTGGGTATTGCTCACGAACAGCAGCATCAAGAGCTGTTGCTGACAGATATCCTGCACGCCTTCGCGCAGAGTCCGCTGAAGCCCGTTTACCATCCACGCTCGCCGCTCTCCTCGTCTCGGGAGCAGACGGGCCGAGCGTTGCCGCTGCACTACAAGACTTACGGGGCAGGTGTGGTGGATATCGGAGCCGCACCAGATGGGGGATTTCACTTCGACAACGAAGGCCCCCGGCATCGAGTATTTCTGGAGGCTTTCGAGCTGGCCGAGCGTCCCATCCTGTATTCAGAGGTCAAAGCTTTCATCGAGATGGGCGGCTACGCTGATAGCCGCTTGTGGCTAGCGGAAGGTTTTGATTGGGTGAAGCGCGAGGGGAGGGGGGCTCCGCTGCATAGCCAGTGGCAGGACGGTGAGCTTTTGCTGTTCACTCTGCGCGGCGAGATGAGCGCACAGGACGACATGATTGCATCGCAGCTGAGCTACTACGAAGCTGACGCCATCGCTCGCTTCCTCGGAGCGCGCCTGCCGACGGAACAAGAGTGGGAATGGGCGGCATGTGCCCCCGCTCCTGCTGACGCCTCAGCAGGGCATCCAAACTGGGTGGAGACTGAGCGCTTCCTACCAGGTTCCATCGGCGCTAACGCGCCGGCTCCTATGGCGAAGCCACAACGTTTGTTCGGCGACGTTTGGGAGTGGACGAGCAGTGCCTACCTCCCCTATCCGGGATATCGACCTGCGGTCGGGGCCGTTGGTGAATACAACGGAAAGTTCATGGTCAACCAAATGGTGCTACGGGGTGGGTCCTGTCTCACACCGGCAGGTCACGTTCGCGCCACTTACCGTAACTTCTGGCCTCCATCGACGAGTTTTCAGATGTCAGGAGCACGTGTGGCGAGGTCACTATGACCGAAGGGCCGTTCGTGCCTTTTGACGCTAGACATGGGGCTCAGCCGTCCTCATCCACCCGTTCATCCGACCCCAGCGCGGGATCCGACGCTTCCGCTGACCTGACCCCGCTGGCGCGCGATGTTCGGACGGGGCTTCTGGCTCAGCCAAAGCGACTTCCGTCGTACTTGTTCTACGACGCGACTGGGTCGGCGTTGTACGAGCAAATCACTCTGCTGCCCGAGTATTATCCAACCCGCACTGAGGCGCAGATCCTGGCCGAGCATGCCGACGAAATCGTGGAGGCGGCCAGCGTTTACCTAGAGCCGTTTATTGCGGAACTGGGAGCGGGCACGTTCCCCAAGACGGAATCCATTCTGGCGGCGGTCGTGAAGAGGCAAGGCCGTTGCCTGTACGTGCCTACAGACGTGTCGCCGTCGGCCCTGCGCAGCGGCGTACGCCGTTTGAAGCAGAACTTGCCCCAGGTCGAGGCGCGACCATTCGTCGGTTTGCATGAACAAGCATTCGAAGCTATTCGTCAATTGAATCAGCCTTGCATGGTGCTCTTCATTGGCAGCTCCATCGGTAACTTGTCGGATGCTGAGGCTGTTAATCTATTGTCCGGTTTGCGTCGTCATCTGGAGCGCGGCAGTACGTTGCTGCTGGGGACGGACATGAAGAAGAGCGAACAGGTGCTGCTCCCCGCTTACGACGACAGCCGCGGTGTGACGGCGGCCTTCAACAAGAACGTGCTCAGCCATCTCAATCGGGTGCTAGGTGCGGACTTCGACGTATCCAGCTTCGACCACGTTGCGCGCTGGAACGAATCGGAATCACGCATCGAGATGCACTTGAAGAGCAAGAAGAGTCAGCTCGCGTCGATTATGAATCTGGGGCTGCAGATACGTTTCGAGGAAGGGGAGCTGGTGCATACTGAATCGAGTGTCAAGTACGATCTGGCTCGAGTAGACGCCATTTTGGCACGTTCGGGCTTCGCCCGCGTACGCACGTTTTCAGACGTGAACCAATGGTTTGGTGTACATTTAGCGGAGGTTGCGTGAGGCACAGGTTGGGTTGCGATCGATAGCCTCCGTTACCCTCAGGACCACATGGGTTAGACGATGCTCAGGGTGAAGCGTAAGCTAGATGCGTGGTCAATGCTACTGACGTTCGGTGGTATCATCGGTGTGGTCTGGTACCGTCACCGAAAGCGGCGGCTCGAAGCCCGCGGGCGCCAAAGTTTCAACGCTCGCAGCTTTGCAACAGCTCTGGCCGCTGGGGCTACTGAGCAACACCGTGTACGCCTGTGGGGGCGGACGAACGAAGCCGGCGTTCACCGGCTGGAGCTGCGCGAAGTACGTCAGTCCGAGACGGAACAAAGCCTCGTTTACGATGTTAGCTTGGAGCTAGACGCCGGCACCGATCTCACGTTCACGCTGGACTACCCAAGCGAGTTCAGCGGCGCTCGAGCGTTGAAACCGAATACCGCTTACCACTGTCGGTTATCCGCTCCCAGCGGCGGACTGATTGGCACGGCACGCTTCGAGACGTCCCCGGTCGACTTCGCAGAGACACCCGAGTGCTTTGCCCTTGCTGCCGTCAGCTGCCATCTGCCGTTCGACGACCGTGGTAATGTCGATCCGGACGCCGAACGCCTCCTGTCGGTTGCCGGTCCCTGGTTGCAAGCGATTAATGTAAAACGGGTAGTCATGATGGGCGATCAGGTTTACGGGGACTTGCCTCAGTACTGCTCGTTGTTCGACAGAAGCTACTTTTTCAGCGTTGCGCCGGATGAGAGGAGCAGCCTGTTCGACTGCAGCAGAAGTGAAGTACATCGGCTCTACCAACAGCGCCACCGAATCTTCTGGAGTGGTGAAGCGATACGAAAGCTTCAGGCCACGTTCCCTTGCTCGATGATTCCGGACGACCATGAAATCTTCGACAATTTCGGTTCGGCGCCTGAGCACCACAGTGAAAAATATCGAAATATCGCGGCGGGAGCTTTGGACGCGTACTTCGACTACCAAGGCAGTCGCACGTTTGGGCAACGACAGCGTCCCAAAAACTTCCACCACAGTTTCGAGTACGGCACGCTCGCGACTTTCGTTCTGGATCTGCGTAGCGAGCGCACGGCTACCGAAGAAGAGATTCGAGTCTACAGTGATGAGCAGCATGAACAGCTGTTACGGTTTTTGTCGGCTCACCGTTTACACCACGTCGTCTGTGTGGTGGTCAGTGTGCCCTTCCTCCACGTTCCGGATTGGCTTGCTCAACTGGGCGTAACGTTTGCGTCGAATGACGGTGATCTGTCCGATCGATGGTCTCATCCCAAAGCGCAAGCCTGTCGAGATCGTTTGCTTGCGGCCTTGAAAGCACACCAGATTGCGTGTCCTAAGCAGCGCCTGGTCATCCTCGGTGGTGATGTTCACATCGGTATGGTTGGCAAGCTCGATTGGGGGGAGGGGATAGCACCGTCGTATCAGCTGGTTTCGAGTGCCTTTTCCAATTCCCTCGGCGCTCCCATGCGGCAGTTGGTAAAGCTGGTCAACTACCGAGAGCCCATCACCATCGACGAGGATGGGCTATGCGTAGAGGCGACGTTCCTCGACAATGCGGCGCCGGATGCCGAGACAAAAACGTCCGGAAATCCCTACGGTGGCCTGAACATGGGCATCGTCGAAGTCAGACGTCTCACTGACGATGAGTCTAGCGTCCGCCTTCTCCTCGTGGGCTGCACGCAAGACGGACCAGCTGAGTGCAAGGTGGTGTTCGACAGCGGCTGCCTTTGATGCTACGGCACGCTATGGACCGCGTTCGCAGATCGGCTCAACCTGCTCGAACCCCTGCGCTTGCTCGAGGTGCTGACCCCGGTCGAGGTGCTGACCCCGGTCGAGGTGCTGACCCCGGCCGAGGTGCTGGCCCCAGTCGCACTGTTCTCCAGCCAGGGCAGCTTTCGCCGGAACAGCTGTACGCG
>CAZNZA010000041.1:1970-13394 GCA_964577325.1 uncultured Polyangiaceae bacterium | reverse complement strand
CCCCAGTCGCACTGTTCTCCAGCCAGGGCAGCTTTCGCCGGAACAGCTGTACGCGGAGTTAGCCTGGTACGAAAAGCGCCTTGCACGTCGCGCCTTTCAACGTGCCGCGGAAACCGCGGACACTGACCTCAGTTCTACCGAGCGCCGCATTGCGCTGCGCCGCCGTGCGAAAGAGCAAGCAGCTGTACGAGGCCGGCAAGATGGGAAACTGCCCAGTGCTCGAACGGCGACCGTCCTCGAGGTTCAACCGCAAGGGAGCAACATCGGGTGTTTGCGCGTCCGCAAGCCAGCTGGATTTGCGTTCGTCGCGGGACAGCACGTCAAGCTCGGCGCCGATGAAGCCAGTGTCATGCGCTCCTATTCGATTGCATCGGCGCCGCACGAGGCGCACCTCGAGTTTTGCATCGAGAACATTGCTCACGGCGAGCTGAGTCCGCGATTGAGCCAACTGCGCGCAGGGGATGTCGTGCATTTTCGAGGTAAAGCGCGGGGGCGGTTCGTCTTGGATAGCCAACGCGACGTGCACGCGATGATAGCGACGAAGACAGGCATAGCGCCGTTCCGCAGCATGGTGCTGGAGGCACTGAACGCGCAGGAGAGGCGAGCCAAGTTCATAATCTTGCACGGCGCAAGTTACGCAAGTGAGTTGCCATACCGAGAAGAACTGGAGAGCCTCATGCAGAGCCATCCTGAGCGGGTGGTGTACATTCCCACCGTGAGCCGTCCCAACGAAGCGGCGAACGCTGGTTGGTCGGGACGCACCGGCAGGGTCGATTTATTGGCCGGAGAAGTGCTCCCCCAGCACTTGACTGGAACGAGATCCTCTAGCGTCTATCTGTGTGGCAATAGCGCCATGATCGCTTCCGTCCGCGCGGAGTGGAGCGGGCGCGGTTTCGAATGTCGGAGCGAAGCGTTCGATTAACGTTCCGCGTGACGCTCTGGGTCTGATTCCGTCCAGCGACTAAACGTCGTAGTGGCATAACCCATGCACCGCTCCGCTTCATGGTCCCGGGGCCCCATCAGATAGCGGCTCCTCGCCACAGTGTGTCGCTTTTGCGCGCACAGACGTTCTCAGATTTCTAGAAAGGACGACGGCATGGCTTCTCAATCCATTGGCTCAGAACAACTTCGACCCCAAAGCTCTCCACCTAGCGGCCCCGTCTTCGTAGTCGGCTTCGACTTCAGTGACCATGCGGGGCGGGCCCTCGATCAGGCACTACGTTTCGCTGCAGCTTGGCCCGGCACTGCTGTGCACGTCGTCTGGGCGGGGGTGGACAAGGACGAGCTGACGACAGAAAACGTCGATGAAAGCCCAGCCGCCGTTCGCTTAAGGAATCATTTGGACTCCACGCTGGATGCATGGACTGCAACTGGTTATCGATTCCCCGAGGCCCACATCGTGGCTCACGTTACCGAAGACGCGCCCGCCGACGCTGTCTGTAGGCTCGCTTTCACCGAAGGCGCTCACGTCATTCTGGTAGGGACACGAGGCAAGGGGCAGCTCAAGCGCATGGTGCTTGGGTCCGTGGCGAAACGCGTTCTAGACGATGCGCCTTGCAGTGTGCTGATTTGCCAGGAAAGGCAGGTGGACTCGCTGCCCGCTTTCGCTCCGCCCCCTGTCGATGGAGGCAGCCGACTGGGGCGGCGCCACGTGTATCGCTATCGCGGACGCAACCAAAGCGCCAACACGAACTTTCCGCTGCTGTTTCCGATCTGAGGAATGACCGCCGTTAGCCGAGTGCAACGTCCAAAAACATCATCACGACGAAGCCAGCCACCAGACTGAAGGTGGCGATGCGCTCGCCGCCGCTTCGATGGGTCTCCGGAATTATCTCGCCCGAAATCACGAACAGCATTGCTCCCGCAGCAAAAGTGAGGCCCCACGGGAGAAGCATGTCGCTGGCGCTCACCGCCAGCGCTCCAACCAGCCCGCCTAGGGGCTCGACCAGCCCGGTGAGGAAAGATATGGCAAAGGCCTTCACACGGTCGAAGCCATCGCTAACGAGCGCTGCGGCGACGGCCAAACCCTCCGGCAAATTCTGGAGGCCAATACCGGCAGCCACGGCGTTGCCCGAGGTGATGCCATTTCCGTAGGCGACCCCCACGCTCAAGCCTTCCGGGAAGTTGTGCAGGGTTATCGCCAGCACGAACAACCAATTTTTGCCCAGTCGCACTGAGCGCGCCCCTTCTTCCCCTTTGCTAAAGTGTTCATGGGGCACCACTCCGTGCAACGCCCAGATCGACAACGCTCCGAGCAACGTGCCTGCGGCGGCGACGAGCGCTGCCATCGTCTGGCTGCCGGTACGCTCGACCACGACGTCGATAGCCGGTACCATCAGGGAAAAGACCGTGGCGCCGAGCATCACCCCGGCCGCGACTGACAGCATCACTACCTGCGATGTATCGCCCCAGCGTCGCCGTATAAAAATAGGCAGTGCCCCCAAACCCGTGCACGCCCCTGCCACTAAGCTGCCCACTGTCCCTGCTATGACGGGGGAGACGCTCTCGGAGGGAAAATCCATTCGGCTTTTGTACGCAGAAAGCAGCCTTGCGGAAAGCAACTTCGGTGCAGGGTCACGACCGCCGCTTCCAGTCGCCGGACGTCGACGAATCCTCAGTAATTCACAGGGTCGCTGGCGGGAAAAGTCTGTTTCAGAGCCTCATCAACCTTCGCGTCGCCGGGCGGCCTAGGTCGGGGAGTTTCGCCGGCTTCGAACGACGCTCGCGAAAAATTTTGAAGCATCTCCTCGTAGCCGTGGTCCAACACCTGATCCTTCTCGTACTCCGGAGCCGAACGGATCAGTTCTTTGGCTGCGGTGACGCACGCTATACGGTCTGCCCAGTCGACTTTCTCCACCCACTGCGTGGGTATGGTTACCTTCCTCCCCGGCAGCCAATTGCGCGTGTCGACGACCAAATATCGGATCGTCCACGTCCGGCCGTCGATCAAGAAATCGTCAACGTGCCCGAGCTCGCCATCACTGGCTTGGATGTAGTAGCCGGTCACCTCATTGACCGAGCGCAGATTACGGTCTTCCTCTCGACCCTCGGGAGTCGCTCCAGCGGCCGCCGTCACCTCCGGCGGACGAAGCAGGGGGCCCGGGTACGGAGTGGCTCCCCATAAACCGGGGCCAGTCCAGTACCACCCGTAGTTGTAGTATTGGGTGAACTCCCGTTCGAAGCGCCGCGAGACGGGGGCGTGCTCTTCCAAAGAGGGAGAATCCTGGACTTGCTGCTTCGTCAAGCTCAGCGGCAGCGTCTTGGCGTCTGATTTGGGATCGCTCATGGCAATGGGCGAAACGAGGACCTTGCGCCCAGGCAACCAGCGGCGCGTATCGGCCACCATGTATCGGATCGTCCAGTGTTGATCGTCGAACAAGAAATCCGAGCACTGACCGAGGGTGCTGTCTATGGCGTCCAAGGTGTATCCTTTGAGCTCGCTAGCACGGTAAAGCATTCAGACCTCCTATGTCGCTGCCTGCCCGGCGGCGATACGCGTCGCCGAGCATCTGAGAATGAGCAGTCACGCTGCAAGTGGTAGCAACTTCTGCGCCACCAAACGTCCACTGCCGGGCACTGCCTGCTGTGAGATCGGAATATCGTTGCACCAGAAAGCGGACGTCTCTGTTGTGCGCGAAATTGCTTTGGGCGGGCCACATAAGTGGGCGACTTTGGAGGACTTGTTCTGGTTCCTGCTCAGGGGCCTGCTTCCACACCCATGACCAAAAGAACGACCGTTCTCGTCTCGCTGCTCGTCGTGGGCGTCGCTGCAATCGGCTCCGCACTCTTAGCGGCGTCACGGCCTGAACCACCCCAGAAGACCGCTGCCAACCTTGGGGTGGCTGTGCAAACTGTAATCGCACAGCGGCGGCAACATGCCTTGAGCGTGGTCGCTTCCGGAACGGTGTCACCCGCTCGACTTCTGCAGCTCCATCCTCAGGTAACGGGTCGCTTACAGTGGCTATACGAGAACCTAGCGCCGGGCACTACGGTCGCCACAGGGCAACTGCTCTACCGTATAGACGCGAAAGATTACCAAGTTGCGGTGCAGCGTGCAGAAGCTGAGCTGCGAGCGGCGAATAGCGCTTTGCAGCTCGAACACGGAAGCCAGCGCCTGGCCGAGCAAGAGTTGGAGATTCTGCGGCAGAGCGCCCGCCGTCAACCGACTGCCAACCCATTGGAGACGCCTTTCGATGAAACACTCGTTTTGCGGCAACCACAACTGGAAGCAGCGCGCAGTCGTGTGGATGTTGCTGCTGCGAACTTGGCGGCTGCGCGCCTGAATCTCTCCCGTACCGCGTACGCTGCCGAATTCGATGCAGTCATTTTGGAATCGAGCGCGGAGCTCGGGCAGCTCGTGTCGCCCCAGATGACGCTGGCTCAGTTGGCCGGCACGGAACAAGCGTGGGTGCGCATATCGGTCCCCGTAAGTGCTCTGCCGTACATCGAGCTACCGCGTGGCGCATCCGAGCTCGGGGCCGAGGTGGTTGTGAGACAGCAGCGAGGCGACGATACCGTTGAACGGCGGGGGCACGTGCTGCGCTTGCTGTCGCGCCTCGAGGAATCGAGTCGCATGGCGCAGTTGCTCGTAGTAGTCGATGATCCTTTCTCACACACAGCAACGAAGGAGGTGCCGAGCCAGCAACGTCACGCACCTCTGTTGATCAACAGCTACGTACAGGTGGAAGTGCAGGGGACCGTGCGGCGCCAGTTAGTGAAGGTGCCACGCCGGGCTATTAGAGAGGGGAACAAGATTTACGTGGCCGTCGGTGAAAAGCTCGCCATCAGAGAGCTGGATGTGGTGTGGCACGCGCCCAAGCACGTGCTCGTGGCCCAGTCCGTTGAAGACGGCGAGCACTTGGTGGTGAGCCCTCTAGCTGGAGCCGTCGAGGGAATGAAAATACGTCCCGTCGAAGAATCTCCATCGGGCTCCACCTTAGGCCGAGTGGACGTGGAAGCCGGTGCCGGTGACTGAGCGTCCGCCTCATGCAGGTTCGCCTTCATCAGTCGAGGGCGGGGGCATCATCGCGTGGTTCGTGCGTAATCCCATCGCCGCCAACTTGTTGATGTTGCTGTTGTTGGTCGGCGGGCTTTTGACCACACGCGACGTCAAACAAGAGGTGTTCCCCGAAGTGGGACGCAACATGGTGCAGGTCACCATTGCTTACCCAGGTGCCTCACCCGAGGAGGTGGAACAGGGCACAGTGCTTGCGGTCGAAGAGGCAATCCGAGCCGTAGACGGCGTGGAGGAAATCAGGGCTAGAGCCACAGAGGGTATGGCCGTGATCACTGCCGACCTCCTCCGCGGCACCAACGTCGAGCAGGCGCTCAACGACGTCAAAAGTGAGGTCGACCGCATAACGACCTTCCCTCAGGGGGCGGAGCGCCCCGTGGTCCTCATTCCGTCGAACCGCACGCAGGTTGTCAACCTGATTGTCCACGGCCAGCAACCGCTTACGACGCTGAAGGAAATCGCGGAAGACGCACGACGTGCCCTGCTTGCTGATCCCGGAATTTCGGTCGTCGAGGTAGACGGCGTTCCGCTGCCGGAAATCAGTATCGATGTTTCACAAGAAGCTTTGCGCGCCTACGATCTTACGTTGCAACAAGTTGCGGCTGCTGTGGAACGTGCCTCAGTGGACGTACCAGGTGGAGGCATTCGTACCGAGGCAGGCGAGATCCTCATTCGCACGTCTGAGCGACGGGAAGTGGGACGAGCGTTCGGAGACATCGAGATCCGTCGTCGTCCGGACGGTGGCGTAGTCACTGTGCGCGACGTCGCCAACATCCGCGACACCTTCCGCGAAACCGATGAAGCGGCTTTCCTCGACGGAGAACCAGCGGTGCGCCTATCCGTGTTTCGAGTGGGCGATCAGACGCCGGTGGGAGTTGCAGAGATAGTCAAACGCTACGTGCAGGAGCATCAAGAGCAGGTGCCCGGCGTGAGCTTCACGCTGTGGGATGACCAGTCCGACGTCTATCGCAGTCGTGTTAATCTACTGATAAAGAACGCGGCGGTCGGACTAGTTTTGGTGTTGGCGATTTTGGGGTTGTTCCTGAAGCCTCGACTCGCGTTCTGGGTGACTCTGGGGATTCCCATATCCTTTCTCGGCGCTATCTTGCTCATGCCCGTTCTGGGCGTGTCCGTGAACATGATATCTCTGTTCGCGTTCCTGCTGGCCCTCGGCATCGTCGTCGACGATGCCATCGTGGTGGGGGAGTCCGTGTATGCGGAGAACAGGCAGTCACGAACAGACGGAGGTGAGCCTGAGGCACTGAGTGCCGCAATAAGGGGCACGAAAAAGGTGGCGATGCCAGTTGTCTTTGCCGTCCTCACTACGGTGGCGGCGTTTGCGCCCCTACTGTTTCTGCCTGACGAATCCGGGGAATTGTATTCGAACATTCCCGCCATCGTGATCCCCATTCTGATGCTATCCCTCGTGGAGGCGCTGATCATTCTTCCCGCGCACTTGGCTCACGCGGGTAAGTCGAAGATTCGTGGCGACCAACGCCGTTCGTGGATTGGACGTGCCGGGCGTTTCCAAGAAAGGTTCAGCGCCTGGTTCGAGGAGCAGGTAGAGCTACGCTACCGGCCTTTCGCAGGGCGGCTCGTCACCTACCGCTACCTGACCATGTCCATCGCCGTTGCTGTGCTGTTGCTGGCGTTCGGCACCCTGCGAGGAGGTTTCATCAAGTTTGACTTCATGCCCAAGATCGAGGGCGATCAGGTGTCGGCTTCTGTACAAATGCCCTTTGGCACCTCCGTAGAGGATACACGTGCTGTCGCGGATAGGCTGACGGAGGCAGCCAAGGCTGTCGCCGCAGATTACGGAGACGCACAGACACACGGAGTCTATACGCGGGTGGGGTCGGTTCTTAGCGGAGGCGGGCCAGGGGGCGCGCGTGAAACGACGGGCAGTCACGTCGCTAGCGTGGAAGTGGCTTTGTTGGCGGCGGATGAACGAACGTTCTCCGCACAAGACTTCACTCGGCGATGGCGAGAGAAGGTGGGGGAACTGGCCGGCCCTGAGCGACTGACGTTCAACTACGCGATGGGTCCCGGGAGTGAGGCGGCGTACGCCGTCGAGCTTCGGCACCCTGACCGATCCACGTTGCGGCGCGCGGCAACGGACCTGGCCCACGAACTTTCGAACTTCGCGGGCGTGTTCGACATCGACGACGGGTTCAGCGAAGGCAAGCCGCAGTTCGACATTCAACTCGAGCCGGAGGCGCGGGCACTCGGCATTACCGAGCAGGATCTAGCTCAGCAGTTGCGGAACGCTTTTTTCGGCGCTGAAGCTCAGCGCGATCAACGCGGACGTGACGAGTTGCGTGTCTACGTGCGTCGTCCGCCGGAAGAGCGAGCTTCGCTGTACCACTTGGAGAACTTCCTCGTGCAGACGCCTGGCGGTGGAGAAATCCCGCTTCAGTTGGCCGCCAGCGTAACGCGTGGAGAGTCTTACACACTCATCGAGCGCGAGAACGCTAGCCGTGCGGTGGACATAAGTGCCGACGTCGACATTGACGTGACCACTGCAAATCAGATCGCCGCGGCCGTGGAAAGCGCGACCATTCCGCGCTTGCTCCAAGAGTACCCAGGCTTGACGTGGGAAAGGAGTGGCCAACAGATGCGCCAGGACCGATCCTTCGCGGCGTTGTCGACCGGCATGACTCTAGCGTTGCTCGTCATGTACGGACTTATGGCAATGGCGTTTCGTAGCTATCTCCAGCCCATCATCATCCTGTCAGCGATCCCCTTCGGCGTCGTCGGTGCGCTCGGAGGGCACCTGTTGCTTGGGCACAACTTGAGCTTGGTTTCAATTCTCGGCATCGTCGCTCTCTCGGGCGTCGTGGTCAACGATTCATTGGTCTTGGTGGCCGCGGCGAATGACCAAGAGCAAGAGGGCAAAGCGCCCGCGGACGCGGTGGTGCAAGCCGGAGTCGAGCGCTTTCGGCCCGTGTTGCTCACCTCTCTCACCACATTTTTCGGTCTCGTGCCAATGATTGCCGAAACGTCGGTACAGGCCCAGTTCCTGATTCCGATGGCTGTCAGTCTGGGATTCGGCGTGCTCTTCGTTACCGTCATCGCCCTGTGTCTGGTGCCAGCGTTCTACTGCGTCACTCACGACTTTCTGCGCCTGGTGCGGCGGAGCGCCGGCTCAGCCAGCAACCATGATGCTCGCGTTTCCCCCTCCCACTAAGGTGACATCTACCATCGCGTTTTCGGTGCGTTTTGCCCCGTACGAGCGAGGCCGCCTCACATCCAGGGAGTCGTCGAAGCCGTAGATCTCCAGCCCAAGGCAAGGTTAGTCTAGACGGCGCTTCGGGTGTTTTTGGGTCTACGATCGCTCATGCAAAAGTTAACTTGTGTCGGTATTCTCGGAAAGGATCGTTTCAGGCCGGCCGTTGCCGTTGGGGCCGCAAGCGTTGGCGCCGCTTGCGATGGGCCGCTATCCGCTCTGAGCCCGACCGGTGAAGACGCGCACACGATTCTCCACCTGTTCTGGTGGATGGTCGGCGGTGGTACTTTGATCTGGCTGCTCGTGATGGGCTTGGCGCTTTACGCACTACGGCCGCGTCAGCACGACGTGCGGAAGGTGCGCGTTCTGCTGTGGGGCGGCGGCATCATCTTTCCCACGGTCGTGCTCGCCGTGCTGTTGCTATTTGGCTTGGCGGCGGTGCCGAAGATATTGGCAGACGGGAGCCCTGGTTCACCGAACGTATTGGTGACGGGGGAACAGTGGTGGTGGCGCGTGCAGTATACCCTTCCAGATGGACGCACCTTCGAAACGGCCAATGAAGTGCGGTTGCCAGTAGGGGTGCGCACTTCGCTGCGGTTGGAAAGTAGCGATGTCATCCACTCCTTCTGGGTGCCAAAGCTGGGAGGCAAGGTCGACACCATCCCCGGGCGGACCACGCGGCTCGGCCTGCTCCCGACGGAAACCGGCACGTTCATGGGAGTGTGCGCCGAATACTGTGGAGAATCCCATGCGCAGATGCTGCTTCACACGGTCGTACTCAACCCTGATGAATACGAGCGCTGGCTGGAAGAGCAGCTTCAACCCGCCCACCGCCCGCCAAGTGATACGAGGGGAGCCGCAGTGTTCACGTCGCACGGATGCGCGGCGTGTCACACGATTCGCGGAACATCGGCTCGTGGCCGCGTAGGACCGGATCTCACTCACGTAGCGACGCGCACAGCTTTGGGCGCAGGCATTCTCCCCAATGATAGAAACGCCTTTCGTCGCTGGCTGCTCGAGTTGGACCAACTCAAACCGGAAGTTCACATGCCCTCATACGAGATGCTGCCCCAAGACGATTTCGAGGCGTTGTTGACGTACTTGGAGGGATTGAAATGAGCGCTGTCACACCGCCGCCGACGGCGCCTGGCGACCCTGAACCCTTGGCTGAGGCGCCGCCTCTGGGCGTGAGGCAGGCGCAAGAGGAGAGGCTGCTCAAGGTATGGTCTGCACCCAAGGGTTGGAGATATTGGTCTGAGGTAAACAACACGGAGGTAGGGACTTGGTACACCGGGACCGCCTTCGTATTCTTTTTGTTTGCAGGGCTCTTGGCGCTCGTCATGCGACTGCAGCTTGCGCAGCCGAACAATGACCTGGTGTCGGCACAGCTCTATGATCAGCTGTTCACAATGCACGGCTCGATCATGATGTTTCTCTTTGCGGTGCCAGTTTTCGAAGCCTTTTCGATCATCATGCTGCCCCAGATGTTTGGAGCTCGGGACCTGCCTTTCCCACGGCTGTCGGCGTTTGGCTTTTGGTGCTACCTCATCGGCGGCACGTTCTTCTGCGTGTCACTGTTCTTCGGGATCGCTCCGGAAGGTGGCTGGTTCATGTACCCGCCCTTGAGCACGGAGCGCCCCGGCATCGGTGTAGACGTTTGGCTGCTAGGGCTGTCCTTCATCGAAGTGGCGTCGATTGCTGCCGCCGTGGAGCTCATCGTCGGGATTTTGAAGTGTCGACCTCCAGGCATGCGGATCAACCTGATGCCGCTCTACGGTTGGTACATTCTGGTGGTCGGGGTAATGATCCTATTTGCCTTTCCCCCACTCATCGCTGGCGATGTCCTCTTGGAGCTCGAGCGGTTGCTCGACTGGCCATTCTTCGACGCAGCACGTGGCGGTGACCCTTTGTTGTGGCAGCACCTATTTTGGATCTTTGGCCATCCTGAGGTTTACATAGTTTTCCTGCCATCCATAGCGCTGGTGGCGATGATGGTCCCGACGTTCGCGGGAGTGCCGCTGGTGGGTTACTCCTGGATCGTACTTGCAGCAATAGGGACGGGCTTCTTGAGCTTCGGCTTGTGGGTCCACCACATGTTCACGACAGGTCTGCCTGGATTGTCTTTGTCGCTATTCAGTGCTGCCTCGGAGGCTATTGCCATTCCAACGGGCATCCAGTTTTTCTGCTTCATTGCCACTTTGCTGGTGGGACGGGTGACGTATCGAATTCCGATGTTGTTCATCCTCGGAGGCTTCTCCACCTTCATCATAGGCGGACTCACCGGCGTGATGGTGGCGTTGCTTCCTTTCGACTTCCAAGCGCACGATTCCTACTTCATCGTCGCGCACCTGCACTCGGTGCTGATAGGCGGGGTGCTGTTCCCGATAGGAGCGGCCATCTACTACTTCTTCCCCGTCATCACGGGCAAACAGCTGTCCGAGAAACTTGGGCGCTGGGCTTTCTGGTTTCTGTTCGTGGGGTTCAACGTCACGTTCATGCCCATGCACGTGACGGGTATGTTGGGGATGCCGAGACGAGTGTACACCTATCAGCCAGAAATGGGTTTCCAGTGGCTCAACCTCGTCAGCACGATCGGCGCCTTCACGATGGCCGTGGGCGTCGCCATCTTCCTCTGGGACGTGGTGCGGCCGAAGGCGAAACAGGCCTTCAGCGCTAGAAATCCCTGGAATGCGGGCACTTTGGAATGGCTTGCTGACATGCCACCCAAGCCCTGGGGCATACGTTCCATACCCGAAATTGATGCTCGATATCCATTGTGGCAACAGCCTCACTTCATGCGGGACGTTGATGAAGGCAGGTTTTACCTGCCGGACGCGGAGGAGGGATTTCGTGAAACGATTCTGACGTCCCCCATCGATGCGCAGCCCATTCAATGCTTGCGCATCCCCGGTCCCACCTTCCTCACGCTCTTCGCCGCGGCGTTCGTGGGAGGTGTCTTCATCTTCGGTACGTTTCACCTATGGTGGCTAACAGCTATATGTGCGGTACTGGGGTTGGGCACGATCCTCGTCTGGCTGTGGACAGGAACAGCGCAGATCCCGGAGAAGTCCGAAAAGAGTGTAGGACTCGGCTTGACCCTGCCGCTCTATATCTCCGGACCGAAGGCGGTGGGGTGGTGGGCGATGCTCATCACCATGTTGGGCGACATGGTGGCTTTCATTGC
>CAZNZA010000041.1:0-1870 GCA_964577325.1 uncultured Polyangiaceae bacterium | reverse complement strand
CTGTACTGCATCGCTCGGCGAGCAGCCGGGCGCATGACGCCGATATACGACGCCGACATCACTAACGTGACCCTGTACTGGCACTTTGCAGCCATCACCGCTTTCGTTGCCTTGGGTGTGGTGCTTGGCTTTCCTGCTGTCACTTGAAACGGGACATCACATGGAGAAGTTACCTGAGCGTACTGAAAACCTTTGGTGGTTGGCTCTAGCGCCGACCATATGGGCAGCCCACTTCTTGCTCTGTTACATCACGGTTGCCTTGTGGTGTGAGAAGGTAGTGGTGCACGGCGAGACGCTCGCTACCGCGCGAGCGTTGGCGGTCGGGTATACCGTGGTTGCTCTTGGCGGAATTGCTTGGGCGGGGGTGGACGCCTACCGGCGCCATAGCTACGGGCATAGCTCAGCGCCCCACGACCACGACACCCCAGAGGACCGTCACCGGTTCCTCGGTTTTGCTGGGCTGCTGCTGGCGGTGGTCAGTGCAATCGCGGTTGTCTTCGTTGGTTTGCCCTTTGCCTTCTTTGACTCATGCCGTTAATGCGCAACATACCGTTCGGGGCTGGCCTGCTGGTGCTGTTCATGGTGTGGGTCTGGCCGCTACCTAGCCTGTCTTTGCCCACGTTCTCGTTGCATATGACCGTGCACATGGCGGCCGTCGCCATCGCCCCGCCGCTATTGGTTCTCGGCATTGCCGGTTCACCACTAGATCCTGTGCGTCGGCGACCGGAGTTATTTTCCTGCGTCGTGGCCTCGGTGGTGGAACTCGTCGTCGTATGGGTGTGGCATGCGCCCGCTTTACACCACGCTGCGGCCATACATCCTGGAGTGGGTGTTCTGGAGCAGGCTTCATTCTTCGCTTCGGGCATGTATCTGTGGCTCGCAGCGCTCGGGGGCAACGCCGTGCAGCGTTATGAACGGAGCATGGCAGGGGTCGTTGGGCTGCTGTTAACTTCGATGCACATGACACTGCTCGGCGTGCTCATCGCCCTCACGCCTCGCGTCTTGTACGTACATCATGCCGACCACCACTGGGGTCACACCGAACACGGATCGATGACCGTTACAGCGCTCTTCGATCAGCAGCTTGGCGGCGTGATCATGATCTTCGTAGGGGCAGCTGCGTACTTGATAGGGGGACTAGCCCTCGTTCATCAACTGATGCAACGGCGAGGCACAGCCGCTGCAAATGGAGACGAAGCGTCGTGACGATTCCTTGGCATCGGCTCATTCTTGGAGCTACGAGCATCGTCGTCGTAGCGATTGTAGTACTGACCGTTGGTTTGGTTCCGATCCAAGCTAGCTCAGGCCACTGGCCGGTGACGGAGTGGTTTCTTTCGAGCGTGATGAAGCGCTCGGTCGCCTTCCAGTCTCGGAACGTCGAGGTCCCACGGTTCGAGCCGGGACTTGAAGTGCTTGGTGCAGGATACTACGAGCACGGCTGTCGACGTTGCCATGGAAAGCCGGGCGGTGCTGTTCCCGTGGCCCTACAAGCTGCTACGCCTCATCCTCCACCTTTAGGGCGAACGGCAGAGGAGTACACGGCAGCTGAACTTTATACCATCATCAAAGACGGCATAAAATTTACCGGCATGCCGGCTTGGCCACGGCTTACGAGAGACGACGAAGTTTGGTCCGTTGTCGCTATGTTGCAAAAGGTGAACGGAAAGGGGGAACAGGCGTACGACCAGCTCTTGTGGGACGGAAGCCGCGCCGAAGGTCCGACTTTCCTACAGCTTCGCTGCGCCCCCTGTCACGGCGCGACCGGGGAAGGACGGGGGCCAACGTCGATGCCGAGCCTCGCGGGCCAAGACAGAAGGTACCTTGAAGCGTCGCTGCGTGCCTTCGCCGAACGTCAGCGGTTCAGCGGAAT
>CAZNZA010000040.1:5229-38939 GCA_964577325.1 uncultured Polyangiaceae bacterium | reverse complement strand
GCTCCCCCGAAGGTGGGAACATTTTTCAGCCTATCGACGCTTGACAGCCGTGCGCGGCACCGCTAATCCTTCGCCTCCCAACGCGGGAGTAACTCAGTGGTAGAGTGCAACCTTGCCAAGGTTGACGTCGAGAGTTCGAATCTCTTCTCCCGCTCCACATAAACTAGCGTAATCGCTGCTAAATACAGGGCCACTCCCATCGGTGGCCCTTTTTAGTTTGGACACGCTCCATGTCTAAGTCGGCAGGGCTTCGGTGGGCGTATTCGCATGACGGAAGCGTTGCGTAGATAGCCCCTTCGTCGCTCGTGGCTCAACCTACCCGGCTGGGCCTACCGGAGCGGGAATGGGCGGAGAACCCAGTGAGGCGCATGGAGGGACCAGGGTCGCGCAATCCTGCGGGCCAGGGAAAGGCCGCGCAGGACTGCGGGCCTTCGTCCACAGCTCCGCGTTGGAGCGCTAAGAACGACGTTGCGGCCAGCGCTGCAGCGCCCGGTTTTGCTCAGCGCGCGCACAAGCGCACGAAGGCGCGCCACAGGGCGCCCCCACCGGGGTCCGTTTCGGGGTGCCACTCGATGCCGAACAGATGCTCGCGCTCGATGGCCTCGACGACGCCGTCGGGGGCCACGGCCGTCACGGTGAAGCCTGGCGCGACCTCGTCCACGGCTTGACGGTGGCAGGAATTGACGGACCAGTGGGTGCCGTAGTCGACGAGCAAGGGGGAGGGGGCGACGCGCTCGGCGCCGTGGAGCGTGACCTGCTCGCCACCCCCGTGATCGACCGAGCAGGGGCCGTCGACCGTGTCACCCGCGTGAGACGCCGCTTCGCGCCGCACGTCGAGGTACAAGGATCCGCCGAAGTGAACGTTCATGAGCTGCATGCCGTAGCAGATCCCTAAAACGGGTTTGCCGGCGGCCGCGAAAGCGGCGAGTAGGCGACGGTCGGATGCTATCCGTTCCATGTCCTCCGCTCGGCCGCGTGCCGCGACCGAAAACGCAGGCGACGAAGGCGTGCCCCGAGCTCTCTCATCGTCATCGATGGCGGCGTCTGCCAGGCGCCGCGGTAAGTCATCGCCGCCGGTGATGATCAGCCCCTGCGCTCGTTCGGCGAGGGCAGGGGGATCGACGTCGGGACCTGTCAACACCGGCAGCGCGCCCGCCTGATGCGCGGCCTGGGCGTAAGCTCGGGCTACGTACAGGTAGTCGCGGCCAGACCGCAGCTTGATGCCGCGGTCCAGGCACGTGGTGATGGCGAGCAGAGGTGCATCGAGCGCCACGACGGATCCGTGAAGGCTGAAGCTGGCTTCAGTCCCTGGCTTCAGCCGCGGGGGGACTTTTCGCCTTGGTGCCCGATTTGGAGCCGCCCGCCGCGGGTTTGGTAGTGCCCGTGGACTTGGTGGTTTTGGCGGTCGAGCTGGCTTTAGTCGCGCCGGTAGCTTCGTTTGGTGGCGTTTTCGACGACGCCTTCTTGGCAGCTCCGGCTTTAGCCGTCGTCTTCTTAGTGACCGCCTTGTTTGAAGCGCTCGATGTGCCTGCCTGAGCGGCTTTCGTGCCGGCCTTCTTGGTGGCCGTCTTCTTAGCCGCCTTCTTCGTAGCGGGTGCTTTACTCGCGGTCTTGGCTGTCTTTTTAGTTGTCGCCGAGGCTTTGGTGGCTTTTTTAGCAGTCTTTTTCGCCGGCCGCTTCTTCTTCACCGGTGCACGTTCGCGCCGGTCTTGAAGCAGTTCCTCGGCTCGCTCTTGAGTGAGCCCTTCCAGGGTGTCGCCCTTGCGCAACGACGCATTGCTTTCACCGTCCGTGACGTACAGGCCGAAGCGGCCCTCGCGCACGGTGATCTCGCCCCCACTGTTCGAGTCTTTGCCGAGCGTCTTCAAGGGTTCAGCAGCCTTGGCCCGCCCGCGCTGTTTGGGTTGCTTGAACAGCGCGACGGCTTGGTCTAGGCTAACACTGAAGACGGCTTCCTCAGCCTCTAGACTGCGCGTGTCCTTGCCGCGGGAGAGGTATGGGCCGTAGCGACCGAGTTGCGCCAGGATTGGCTCACCCGTCTCCGGATCGTCGCCCACTTTGCGCGGCAAGCTCAGCAACGTCAGCGCATCGTCCAAGGTGATGGTGTCGGCCGTCATGGCTTTGAGCATCGAAGCCGTACGTGGCTTCTCCTTGCCGCCAGCTTCTCCGACTTGGATGTAGGAACCAAAGCGGCCAGAACGCGCGTACACGGGCAATCCCGTCTCCGGGTCCTCGCCCAGCAATCGATCTCCGCTCGGAGCCGACAAGAGCTCCTCGGCCTTCTCCAGATTCAATTCGTCGGGGGGAAGGTCCTCGGGAATGTTCGCCGTTTCATCTTCGCGCTGCAGATACGGCCCGTAACGACCGACGCGGATGATCACTTCTCGGCCCTGGGGATCCTTGCCTAAGCTGAGAGAGTTGATGGCGCGCGCATCGATCGACTCCAGGCGCGATGCCACCAACATTCGCAGTCCTTGGTCGAGCTCGCTGCCGCTGCCGTCTGCGCCAGGTTTACCGGCTCCGTTTTTCCCGGCATCATTCTTAGCAGCATCGTTGGCAGCGCCCGTGCCGAAGTAGAAGCGCTGTAACCAGGGGACCGATTCCTGGTCGCCGGCCGCGATGAGATCCAGTTCGTCCTCCATGCGTGCCGTAAACGAGTAGTCCACGAGCGACCCGAAGTGCTGCTCGAGCAGTTGGATGACGGCGAAGGCTTTGAAACTCGGCACCAACGCCGAACCCTTCTTCCAGACATAGCCCCGCGCCTGAATGGTCGAAAGGATCGACGCATAGGTCGAGGGACGGCCGACACCCAGCTCTTCCAAGCGTTTCACCAACGAGGCTTCGGTGTAGCGAGGCGGCGGTTGGGTCTCGTGGGAGCGCGGCAAGAACTCCCGCCCGTCCAACGTCTCCGACTCCTTGACCGCGGGCAGCACCACCTCTTTCTGGTCCAACTCGACTTGCGGATCGTCACTGCCTTCGACGTAAGCGCGCAAGAAGCCGGGGAAGATGATCGTGTGGCCGCTTGCCGTGAACTCGAGCGCGCGACCGTCGGGTAGTGTCGCGGCGACCGTGAGCTTGACGCTCTCGCCCCGAGAATCCTCCATTTGGGAAGCCACCGTGCGTTTCCAGATGAGCTCGTAGAGCTTGGCTTCGTCGCCACCAACTTTCTTGGCTACCGCGGCCGGAGATTGGAACTCATCGCCCGCCGGGCGAATGGCTTCGTGAGCTTCCTGAGCGTTCTTGACCTTGTTGCGATACACGCGGGGCGTCTTCGGCAAGTACTCCGCTCCGTACTGCTTCTCGATGAGCGAGCGCGCTGCCCGAAGCGCCGTGTCACTGAGCGTCGTGCTGTCCGTACGCATGTAAGTGATGTAACCGCCTTCGTACAGCGTCTGCGCGGCGCGCATGGCGCGCTGGGAAGAGAAGCGCAACTTGCGCCCCGCCTCCTGCTGCAAGGTCGACGTCATGAAGGGCGGGGCAGGGGAGCGTCGATTCGGTTTACGTTCTACCTGCTTGACCTTGAAAGAACCCCCCTGCTGCAGTCCCTGCACGAGGTCGTCGGTCTGGCTCTGATTGAGCAGCACGACGTCCTTTTTCGTCAGCTTGCCGTCTTCGCCGAAGTCCTTGCCGCTGGCTACGCGCTGACCGTCGAGGGTGGACAGCATGGCCGTCAGGGCTTCTCCGCCTTGGGTGACGAAACGCCCTTCGATGTCCCAATACCCGGCGCGTACGAACCGCAAGCGCTCGTTTTCCCGCTCCACCACGATGCGCGTGGCGACACTTTGCACGCGCCCCGCCGATAGCTTGGGCATCACCTTTTTCCACAAGACGGGCGACACCTCATAGCCGTACAGGCGGTCGAGGATGCGGCGAGCCTCTTGAGCGTCGACCAAGCGGCGATCGACCTCGCGAGGGTTCTCCATCGCGGCCAAAATCGCTTTCTTCGTGATCTCGTGGAACGCCATGCGCTTGACCGGCACCTTGGGCTGCAGAACCTCCAGCAAGTGCCAGGCTATCGACTCGCCCTCGCGATCCTCGTCAGTGGCGAGATATACCTGGTCCGCCTCCTTGAGCAGTTGCTTGAGCCGCTTGATGTGGTCCTTCTTCTGGGAGTCCACCACGTAGATGGGCTTGAAGTCGTGATCGACGTCCACGCCCAAGCGCCCCACACTCGTGCCTTTGTATTCTGCGGGAACGTCACTCGCGCCCTTGGGCAAGTCGCGGATGTGTCCGATGGAAGACTCGACGATGAAATTTGGACCGAGATAGCCGGCAATGGTTTTTGCCTTGGCTGGCGACTCGACGATGACGAGAGACTTGGCTGTGCTCACGGATTTATTGGTTCCTGGTATTGAAAGCGGGCGATCGGTTACATTCCCCGTCTCGCCGTTGTCAATTGCGACCATGCTGGAACGTTAGGAACAAAGCACGCTTTAGGCGGTCGAACGGCGGGCGCATCTGAGCGACACCAGGCCCCATAGGTCGCGAAACGGTCAGCCGGTGGGAGCCGCCAGGGGTCGCAGTGGTCCGCCTGCCCACGCCAGCCGCCCCGAGCTTGGGCAGGATCGGATCCACAATTTGGGCCACGCGGCGGCTAGCGTGGTGCACTGCCCGTCATGCTTGGCGTCGTGCTCGCGGTAGTGCTGCTGGTCTGGGGAGTGCGCTGGCTGACCACCCCTACGTCGGTGATCGGGCAGGTCGTCGGACCGCGGTCGGACCGCTGAGACGGCCCGGGGTGAGACTCCGGCAGAGTCCGTTCCGTAGCCCGACGTTTTCGACTAAAGCGGCCGCATGAGCGCCGAGCGCCTGCTGGACCTCCGCAACCGCATCATCAAAGCGAGCCAAGCCTACTACTATGGCGGCTCTCCGATCATGAGCGACGCCGAGTACGACGCGCTCGAAGATCAGCTGCGACAGCTAGCCCCGGAGGATCCGTTACTGCAGAACGTCGGCGCGCCGGTTCCGGCCGACGCGATGCTGAACAAGGCTCGCCACCGCATCCCGATGGGCAGCCAAAACAAGGTCAATTCCGCAGAGGAGTTTCAGGCCTGGTACACCAAGAGCGCGCCTGGCGCCGCTTTGCTCGTCAGCCTCAAGGGCGACGGCGCGAGTGCCGCGGCCTACTACCGCGACGGTCGACTGGTGCAGGCGATTTCCCGCGGCGACGGCAGCTTGGGGGAGGACATCACCGCCAACGCCGTCAAGTTCAAGGGCCTGCCGGTGTTTGCCGCAGACGCGCACGGGGAGTTCACCGGCGCCGTGCGCTTCGAAGCCATTCTGACCCTCGACGACTGGACCATCGTCGACCCGGAGCGTCGAAAGAACCCTCGCAACGCTGGCAGCGGGATCATGGGACGCAAGAATGGCGAGCAGGCAGAGCTGCTCACCTGCTACGCTTTCGACCTCGACGACGCCCGCCCCGGATTGTCGCTCGAGACCGAAGGCGACAAGCTCGCACGACTCGCGACCCTGGGCTTCAACGTCATTCCCCACGCCCGCTGCGTCAACGCCGAAGAGGTGACGGAGTACTTCCACAGCGTGCGTGCCGAACGTGACCAGTTACCATTTTGGATCGACGGCATCGTCATCAAGATCGACGACCTGGCGCAGCAAGCCAAATTGGGCACGACGGCCAACCGCCCCAAGGGGCAGGTCGCGTGGAAGTTCGACAGCAAGGGCGCCGAAAGCACGCTTTTGTCCTATTCGATAAGTGTTGGCCATACCGGTGCTCTGATCCCCAATGCTCAGCTAGAGCCGGTCGAGATCGGGGGCACGACCGTTTCGAACGCCTTGCTCAACAACTGGGACGAGATCGAGCGCTTGGGTGTCGCCGTGGGCGATCGGGTGTGGGTCATCAAGGCCAACGACATCATCCCCAAGATTGTTTCCGTGGTCGAACCAGGCGCGGCACGCCAACCGATTCCCAAACCCACGGCCTGTCCGGTTTGTGGGTCTGGGGTTACTCGGCGTCTCAACTCCGCCGGTCAGCAAGGGGTGGTGATCGAGTGCACCAACGAAGACTGCCCAGCCAAGTCGCTGGGGAAGATCAAACGCTGGGTCAAGGCGCTCGACATCGATGGTTTGGGCGACAGCGTGCGCCAAGCTTTGGTGGAACAGTTCGACATGGCCGACGTGTCGGCCCTGTACCGGTTGCGGGATGTTCCGCAGACGCTAGCTCAACTCGTCATCAACCCGGAGAAGGGCTTGAGACTTGGTGAGAAGCGAGCTGCAACCATCCTGGCTAGCATCGAGGCGACCCGGGAGTTGACGCTCGTTCAGTTTCTGGGTTCGCTCGGCATCGATCGGCTCGGGCAACGACGGGTCGAGTTGATGATGCGCCAGGCGACAGGGGAACTCGACACGCTGGAGGCGTGGACCAGCGGTCGTCTGCGCGACCCGGCTTTCGCCGCGAAAGTAGGCGTGCCGACTGTCGGCGCTCAGCTCCAAGACAGCATCGATCAGTTCCGCCCGATCATGGACCGTCTGTTGGAGGCTGGAGTTCGTATCGTAGGTTCCGGAGTGGAACATCCAAGTCCCGCCGCAGAGTCCGAGCCAGCGCGCACCTTGTGCATTTCGGGAAAGTTACCCAGTGGCAAGAAGAAGGCCGAGTACCGCGAGCCGCTGCGGCGGGCGGGCATCGAGCTCGTCGATACCGTCAGCCAAGAGCTCACCTACCTGGTACTGGCCGACCCTCAATCGTCCAGCAGCAAAGCAAACAAAGCCCGTAAGTGGGGCGTGCACCTGCTTTCGGAGGCAGACCTGGTCGCGTTGTGCGCCGAGACCTGAAGCACCCCGGTCACGCGGGGAGGCGGTCCAGCACTAGCGCCGCTGAAAAAATCGTCTGATTGCGTCTGGTTGTTTTTCCCACGCACCTTTTCATACCCTGGGCACAAGGCGCCCGATGGTATACACCCGGGCTCAGCTATGGACGCGAGCGAACAATTTGCCTTCCCGACCCCGCAACCCAACGATACCGCGGAGGTGCGCGCTGCAATTGAGCGAGCAAACCTACTGTGGAAAGAGGACCCCAAGGAGTCACTGCGATGTCTCCGTGAAGCAGCCGAATCGGCGTCGGACGCCGGCGATGACATGCGGAGCGTTCAACTGGCCCGTGCGTCAGCGGACTTGCGCAACCTGGCCAACATTTCGCCGTCGGCTCCACCGCCGGCCAGCTTGCCCCCGGTAACGACACCTTCGGAAGGCGCCGTGCAGCTCAACCGCAGCGAAGAACGACACACCGAGCCCGGTAACTTCCCTGCATTCGGTGGATCCCCTGAAGAAGGCGACGCGGGCTCTGCTCCAGACGCTTCCGTGCAGACGGGGGATCGGGAGTCGAATGAGCCCATCACCACCACGGGTGCACCGAGCTTCGATCAGGGCCAGGACGAAGAGGGCGCCGAGGTATCAGACGAAGATTTGGAACCGGGCAGCGCAGCGCGCTCGGCAGGTACCAAGGCCGACGCTGACACGACTCCCCGCACGCCTTCGGTCGTGCATGAAAGCGCCGACTCGAGTTTAGGCACGGGGAACGACGATACGGCGTCGGGCTCCGTTGCCCCAGAACCGCTAGGCGTAGCCCCGATGGGAATGTCTCTGCCGCAGTCCATGCCAGAAGACGACCAAGACGAGGGCGGACCATCCCCCAGGCAGGTGGCAGCCATGGTCCCGCGCATGGCTCCAGGCAAGGATCCCGCTCAAACGGTCCCGGCTACCCCTGCCGCCAGCGCCGCCGCCGCGGCCTTGGCGAGCGCACCGGCCAGCTACCAGCCCCTCTCCGCCGGTGCGGGAATGATGCCCGCAGGCCCGTCGATGGCTCACGGGATGGGCATGAACCAGCCAGGCATGCATCAGGGACCAGGCATGAACCAGCCAGGCATGCATCAGGGACCAGGCATGAACCAGCCAGGCATGCATCAGGGAGGTGCGAACGCGTCCGCGCGCCCGGCGGCGGAAGGCAATGCTTCGCCCGGTGGTGGCTCACTAGCGGCTCGCCTGGCGAATGCGTTCGGAGCAAGACGCCAGGCGCCTGCGACCCTCGGGGCGGACGCGTCAGGCCAGCCACCGCCGCGCGCCGAGCAGCCCACGTTGCTGGGCCGCCCGCAGAGCCGAGTCAACGACCAGACTCCGGCGGCCACGCCAGCCGCCATGCACGCCGAATCATCGCCGCCGCCGAGCATGACGAGCCGTTTCGTGCAACACCGTGCCATTGCCGTTGCGATTAGCACCACCCCCAACAGCTCCGGCCATTTCGACCTGCATCCGCTCGCAGAAGGTGAACGGGTCGAACCTGGATTCCGGGCCGCCCTATTGGTGGGTTTGACTCCAGGTGAACGCATCTTTCCTGGTCGTGAGTAACCACCTGCCTAGTGCTGTGGGACAGACTCCCTCGGGCCGTTTGGCACTGTCGTGACGCTATTTCGTCCTTGTATCGATCTGCACGCCGGTCGCGTCAAACAGATCGTGGGCGGCACCTTGACCGATCGGGGCGCGCGCACGAACTTCGTTTCCGAGCTGCCCGCACGATATTACAGCGAGCTATACAGGCGTGACGGCCTGGTCGGTGGACATGTCATTCAATTGGGCCAAGGCAACGAAGGCGCGGCTCAGGAGGCGCTAGCCGCATGGCCTGGTGGGCTGCAATTGGGTGGCGGGGTGACGCCAGACAATGCACAGGCTTGGCTAATGGGTGGGGCTGCCAAGGTGATTGTGACGAGTTACCTGTTCGAAGGGGGCCAACTGAGTGAGCGGCGCATCGAACAGTTGCTGGCCGTGGTTGCGCCCGAACGGCTCGTCATCGATCTGAGCTGCCGTCGCGTAGACGACGCGTATTGGGTGGCGACCAACCGTTGGCAGGACATCACCGCGACCCGCCTCGACGGTGCGACGCTGCGCCGACTCAGCCGCTACTGCTCAGAATTCTTGGTACACGCCGCCGATGTGGAAGGCCTGTGTCAGGGCATCGAGGGCGAGCTCGTGACGCTCTTGGGGGCCGAGTCGCCGCTGCCGTGCACCTACGCCGGAGGGGCAAAGGAACTCGCTGATCTCGACCTCGTCGCACGCTTGAGCACGGGTCGAGTGGACCTGACGTTTGGCAGCGCGTTGGACATTTTCGGCGGCACCGGCGTTAAGTACTCAGACTGCGTCGCCTACAACGCGCAGGCCCGCGGTGGCGTCGAGAGCGGATCCCAAACTCTCTGAGGGCAACCGCGCTAAGGCGTGAAGTAGTTCAGCATCACGCCGGCGGCCACGGCCGAGCCGATGACTCCCGCGACGTTGGGCCCCATGGCGTGCATGAGCAAGAAATTGTGGGGGTTGGCCTCTTGTCCCACGCGGTTGGCGACCCGTGCTGCCATGGGTACTGCGGATACCCCCGCCGCTCCGATCAAAGGATTGATCGGCGTCTTCGTCATGCGATTCATGAGTTTGGCCATGAGCACACCGCTTGCTGTGCCAATGCAAAAGGCGATGGCCCCCAAGATCAGGATCCCCAACGTCTCGCCAGTAAGAAACTTGTCGGCGCTGAGCTTGGAGCCGACGGCCAGGCCGAGGAAGATCGTCACGATGTTGATGAGCGCGTTCTGAGCCGTGTCACTCAGGCGCTCCACGACTCCACACGTCCGTAGCAGATTACCAAAGCAAAACATGCCTAGCAGGGGCGCAGCCGAGGGGAGGAAGAATGCGACCAACAACAGCAACACGATGGGGAAGAATATGCGCTCGGTTCTCGAGACGTGGCGCAGCTGCTCCATCTTGATCTTGCGCTCGGCTTCCGTCGTCAGGGCGCGCATGATCGGCGGCTGAATGATCGGCACCAGCGCCATGTAGGAGTAAGCCGCCACGGCTATCGCTCCCAGAAGGTCTGGCGCCAGGCGGCTCGCCACGAAAATGGCAGTCGGACCGTCGGCGCCGCCGATGATACCAATCGCGGACGCATCCTGGAGCGTGAAGTCGAACAAGCCAGCCTGACTCAGGTACACCGCGCCGAGCAAGGTCGCGAAAATGCCAAACTGAGCTGCGGCCCCCAGAAACAGCATCTTTGGATTGGCGAGCAAAGGGCCGAAGTCGGTGAGCGCTCCCACACCCATGAAGATCACGAGCGGGAAGATCCCGCCGGTATTCACGCCGACCTCGTAAACGTAATACAGCAACCCTCCGGCGCTGGTGGCGGTCGGACCGTCGTTGAAGCCCGCGCCCGGTATATTACTCAGGACCGTGCCGAAACCGATCGGCACCAACAGCAACGGCTCGAACTGTTTGCGGATGGCCAGGTACAGAAGCACCAAACCAACGCCGATCATCAGCAGGGGACCGAGCGCCGACAGCCCTTCTTGCTGCGCCTGCTTGAATAGCAGGTAAAGACCGGTACTTTCCCAAGAGTGGAGGACGTGCTGCATGGTGAGTGGACTCAAGCGAGCGTGAGTAGGGTATCTCCCACGGCGACGCTATCGCCTTTCTTCACTAAGACCTGTTGAACGCGGCCGGTCTTGGCAGCCCGCACCTCGGTCTCCATCTTCATGGCCTCCAAGATGACGACAACTTCGCCATCGCTCACGCTTTGGCCCGGCGTCACACGCACGGCGATGATGGTACCTGCCAAGGGTGCAACGAGCGGTTGACCTTCGGCCAAAGGCGCTGGTGTTGCAGAAGGCGAAGGCGCGCCTTTGGGCTCTAGTTGGGTTATCTCGCCGCCCGCGGTGACGGCGACGACGTAGCGTGCTCCCTCGACTTCCACCGTGTATGTCGCACGTCCATCGCTCGTCGCCTGACGGCTCCTGTCGGTGTTCGTGTCGGGTTTTGAAAGGTCGCCGTTGGGCACGGGTTCGAAGGCTTCCGCGTTGCCCCGGTTCTCCAAAAAGCGCAAGCCGACCTGCGGAAACAGGGCGTACGTCAGCACGTCGTCAACCACCGCATCGGCCAAGCTGATGCCCTTGTCACGAGCCAGTCCTTTCAACTCCGCCGTCAGCTTTTCGAGCTCAGGCTCGAGCACGTCTGCGGGCCGGCACGTCAACGGCTTCGCCCCCTCCAAAACCCGAGCTTGTAGCTCTGCGTTGACGGGCGCCGGCGTGGCTCCGTACTCGCCCTTGAGCACCCCTTGCGTTTCTTTGGAGATCGACTTGTAGCGTTGCCCGGTCATCACGTTGATGACGGCTTGGGTGCCCACGATTTGCGACGTGGGAGTAACGAGGGGGATATAGCCTAGATCCTGGCGCACGCGCGGGATCTCCTCGAGGACCTTGTCCAACTTGTCGAGCGCATTCTGTTGACGAAGTTGGCTTTCCATGTTGGTCAACATGCCGCCAGGCACCTGCGCCACCAGAATGCGGGAGTCGGTGCCCTTGAGAGAGCCCTCGAACTTTGCGTACTTCTTGCGCACCTCGCGGAAGTAAGCAGCCACCTCTTGCAGCAGGTTCAGATCTAGGCCCGTGTCACGCTCGGTGCCTTCCAGCATGGCGACGACGGTTTCCGTCGAGGAATGCCCGTACGTCATGCTCATCGATGAAATAGCCGTGTCCACGTTGTCGATCCCGGCTTCGATCGATTTGATGTACGTCGCCGTCGACAATCCGGTCGTCGCGTGACATTGCATGTGGATGGGGATTTTCACCGTGCGCTTCAGGCCGCGAACCAGTTCGTAAGCGGTATATGGCTTCAAAAGCCCCGCCATGTCCTTGATACACAGCGAGTGAGCTCCCATGTCCTCAATCGTCTTACCCAGCTTCAACCACAGGTTGAGGTTGTGCACTGGACTAACGGTGTAGGAGATGGTACCTTGAGCATGCTTCTGCACCTTCAGCACCGCTCGAATGGCGGTCTCTAGGTTACGCGGATCGTTCATCGCGTCGAAAACTCGGAACACGTCCACCCCGTTCACGGCGGCGCGCTCTACGAACTTCTCGACGACGTCATCGGCGTAGTGGCGGTAGCCGAGGATGTTCTGGCCGCGAAACAACATCTGGTGCGGCGTCTTGGGCATCGCCGCTTTCAGTCGTCGGATGCGTTCCCACGGATCTTCGCCCAGATAGCGGATACATGCGTCGAAGGTGGCTCCGCCCCAACTCTCGAGTGACCAGAAGCCAACGCGGTCGAGCTTGTCGGCGATCGGCAGCATGTCGTCGATACGCATGCGCGTCGCGAACAACGACTGATGCGCATCGCGCAAGACCAGCTCCGTGAGGCCTAATTTTTCTTTACTCAGCATGTTCGTATCCACAGGGGCCCCGGCGCGTCACGGTCGCAGGGCGAGAGCTGGTCTAGCGCGGGTTGCGCCGACAGTGTTCGGCCATGGCAAGCTCGATGGCGCGGCGATGATGTGCGGGAACGGCAGACGGGGTGACGCCGCCGCGCGGAGCGCGCGACGCATCGCCGGCGGCAGCGAGTACAGGTGCGTCCGGAAAGCGCGCTAACGCGCGGCTCATGAAGGTCACGGCCAGCACCAGCAAGGCGAGGAAGACGTAAACGGTGCCGACGCCCAAAATAAGCAGTTCCCACGCGCTTAAAATCATGTCGTCCATAGTGTCTGCGGCGGACGTGAAAGCGACCCCGACGTCGGCCGTGACCTTACTCACGGTGGACCCGGTCCTTCAACGAAAACCGGTGCCGCATCTAAAGGGAGCGAACCACAAACCAAACCACCGCCACGGCCACGGCCGCCACCAGAGCTACCGTCGCTCGCGGAGTGACCGCCGCTGGCTGCGCCACTCGAGCGTGGAGAAAACCCTGTATCTCTTGCACGTTCTCTTTACTGAACGCAGCCTTGGGCAATACGAAGGGGAGCTGTCCCGGTACGTCGAAAACGTAAGCCGCCTCTGTTTCTCTGAGCGCTCGCGCCTGTGACCACTCCACGTGGCGCGGTGGGCGGCTCTCGAACGCCCCTTGTTGATTGAGTCGGTAACTAACCTCGCTGGTCCCCGCGCGGCGCTGATGCCCCCGAGCAAGGCGGGCTGGCAGTCGCCAAGCGCTGAACCACACCAAGACGAAGACCGACAGAGCTTGCCACCAAGGAAGCTCGAACGACAGCCCGAAGATCACCGCTGAGCCCGCTCCCAGCACGCTCACCACCCACAGTCGACCGCGGAACCCGTGAGAAGCTCGATAGGCGCGGGTGAGCTCGGCCAGACCGAGCCGACCAGAACCGGAATAATGATGTGATTCGGCTTGCACGCTGGCTGATGACACGGCGCTTGCTGGCGCCTTCAAAGTGACGCTTCGACGTTCGGCGGATGAGGCTGCGGCGTTTCGTAGCGCAAGCCGAAGCCATAGGGAAAGAGAGGATCATAGGCGGCATCACCGACGTTGATCGGCACCTGCTCGATGCTGCGCGGCCAGCTGTGCGGCAAAAGCCCAGTAAAGCTTTGATCACCGCTGAGCACGTCGACGACCCCAGCCCCTTCGCTGCCGGGCAACCAGGCTGCCACGACGGCATCGACCTTGTCGATCACCGGAGCGAGCACCAGGGGGCGTCCACTCAGCAGTACGAACACGATCGGCTTTCGAGCTGAGTGCAAGGCGTCCACCGCCTCCCGGTCGTGAACGTCGAGGTCGAGATCGGGATCGTCCCCCTTCATTTCGGCGTACGGCCTTTCGCTCGACACGACCAGCGCGACGTCGGCCAGCGCCGCGAGCTTCGCATCGAACCGCTTGCTGTGCTGTATACGCGCATGGGGATAACGATGGCGTAGCGCTTGAAGAACGGTGGTTCCGCGCGTAATCGGGCCGTTGTCTCCCTGCCAGCTGATCGTCCACCCCCCACACTGACGGCCCAAATCATCGGCGCCAGTGCCCGTGACGTACAGCGACGCCGGTGCAGGTGGCAAGGGAAGGGCGCTGCGTTCATTCTTGAGTAGCACGAGCGAGCGAGCCGCCGCTTCCCGCGCCAAAGTGCGATGCTCGGCACCGCCGAAGGCTTCAACCAGTTCCTGCGCTGCTGGTGTTCGCCCGTCGCGACCGAGCGCGTAACGCTCCTCGTCAAACATGCCGAGCATGCACTTGATGGCTAAGATGCGCGTCACGGCATCGTCGATGCGCGCCAGAGGAATGGACGTGGGCACGAGTTCTGCCATGGTGCTCAAAAAGCCGTCGTGCACTTTCGGCGCCATGATCATGTCCAATCCCGCGTTGATGGCCGCGCTCAGCTGCTCGGGGTAGGATCCGGGCAACTGCTCCACCGCCTCCCAATCGGAAACGAGGAAGCCCCCAAACCCCATTTTTGATTTGAGGGTGTCGTTGAGCAAGGGACCATGGCAGTGCATCTTGACCTGGTCGATGCTGCTGAAAGAAACCATGATCGAGCCGACACCGGCAGCGATGGTCTTTTCGTAGGCCGTCAACAACTCTTCGACCTGGTCAGGGTCTAACGAAGCGTTTCCTTGATCCACTCCGCCTTGGGTATGGCCATCGCCGACGAAGTGCTTGGCCGTAGCCAGGACCGACTCAGGGTGAGCGAGGTCATCGCCCTGCAAGCCGCGCACCAGTGCCGGTCCTAAAAGCTCCGCGAGCTCGGCCGTCTCACCGAATGCTTCGTAGGTTCTTCCCCATCGCTCATCACGCGCAAAGGCTACTACAGGGGCAAAGGTCCAATCAATGCGGGTAGCCCGCACCTCGCGTGCCGTGGCTCTGCCGATGCGTTCGACGAGCTCGGGATCGCGGGTCGCCCCCAAACCAATGTTGTGGGGGAATATGACCGCGCCATGCACGTTGTTGTGACCGTGCACGGCGTCAACCGCGTACATCAGAGGGATGCCGCTGACCGCATCCAGCGAGGCCTTGCGATAATCGTCGACCATGTTGCTCCAGTCGAGCAACTGGTTGCCATCGGGGGCGGAGCCACCACCAGACAGCACACTGCCATAACCGTTCTTTGTTATCTCTGCTAGGTTGCGTATCCGCCCCCTGTCGGGCTGCATCATTTGACCCAGTTTCTCGCGTAACGAAAGGCGTGCGACGAGTTGGCGGGCGCGTTCGAGACAGGCCGAAGAAGGCATGTTCCCTTGTTCGATACCGCCGGGCTGGGCCATCGCCATTGGGCCCGCGGCAGGCAAACAACGTGGCGCGGCCGCTTCGCTTTGCGTGCCCGATGCGGGCTGCGGCACCGGGTAGGTACGGTTGCAGGCGAGCAGAGCGAGCAGAGCGAGCAGGGACGTGCTCAAACAACGGGAAACTGGCGAAGGCGAGGGGGAGTCAGGCATGGCTTTTACAAGAGGCTGAACCGGAGTGCGGATCCATGGACGCCGCAGCATCGCGAAAAGGGTCACGGTCGCTCATCGCCGTCGACTTTAGGTGCTCGATGCGGACCGCTCCACGAGTCATCCAACGCCCTCAGGAACGTCTCACCGAGTATTCGTGGATCACTGGTGTCGGCAACCTGGGTGCGGGGCACGGTTTGTTCATCGATGACGGAACGAACGGCGCGGGCGATCGAACTACTCTCGTCCCGCGCCAGCAGCGCTCGTCCGGATGCTACCAGTTGCTGAGCCCGTTCGACCTGGTCGTCGCGTCCACGGGTCAGACGCGGAACGACGACCACGGGTGTCGTCGACACCTGCACTTCGTTGACCGTGTTGTAACCGGCGTTGCACACCACCACGTCAGCACTCCGCATCAGCTCCGGCAAGAACGGCTCGTAGCGGATGCGCTGCACGGTATCGGCGCCAGCATCCGAAGCAGGCACGTCGTGGGGATAATAGGGTCCATAAACCAATAGCCAGCGCACGACCCTACCGGACGCATCGCGGGGAAAGTCTTTGGCTGCCGTCGCCGCCACGTCGAGCAGTGGCCAGGCCTCTGAATAACCGCCGCCACCGATCGTCACCACCACGAGTCTTTCGTCAGCCGCCGCATACCGCGCTCGCACCTCTTGGACCCGCTTCGGATCGAGCGATCGCACGACCGCGCCCAAATGACGTGCCCGCCCACGGAAGGCACCCGGCACTTGGCGCAGCGGCCACTCGTGCGTCGAGTGTGGCAAGAGGAAACGATCCACCAAGCGCGCGCTCGGTGTTAGCACGAGGCGGTGAAGGTCGAACGGCCGCTGTTTGCGCAGGACTACGGCTATCCTGGCTCCCCGCCGTCGGGCACTGGCGAAGAGCGCGGCGTTGATGGCAAAGTCGGTGACCAGAACGTCGGGCTGGTAGTGCTCGAGAAGCAAGTCGAAGTGGCGCGCCACGTAGCTCGGACGGCCGTTCATACCGCTGAAGAAGCCCAGGCCGTGATGACGATCCGGGACCTTGACCACTTCGAAGCCCGCGTCTGCCACCATGCCGAAAAGGGGTGAGCCTGCCAAAAAACGGATATCGGCGGACGGATCAGCGGCCTGGGCCCCACGAGCAAGAATCGTGGTCCGATTCAAATGGCCCATGCCCTTGCCGTTGATGGCATAAATCAGGATGCGCATGTCGAAGGTCCTCGAAACCTACTCGGCTCTCGGCGCCGGGACCGCTCGGCAGCGCCGATTGGACCCGACCAACCACTGGGTGATGGCACGAGCACTCACGGCAAACGCAGGGTTTTCAGCGACGACGGTGAGGTCCAGTGGAGGGTCTCCGCGCAGGAGGCGTCGCACTTCACCGAACCCCCGCGCCGACAAGATGCCCTTTTGCAGGCGGATGAGCAGTGAGACGCGCCGCGGGCAACGCTCGGCCAGCGATACTATGGCATCACGCTGAACCGCGGTCAGCCGGCCGCGGACGTAGATGCGAACGGGCGCGTCAGGGCGCTGTTGCAGGCAGTCGGGGAACTCGCCAGCATTCGCGAGTAAGGTGGCATCGATGATGAGAGGCAGGCGCGAGCGAAGGTAGTCCGATAGGGAGGTGACAGGCTCACCGCTGAG
This sequence comes from uncultured Polyangiaceae bacterium, assembly GCA_964577325.1. Classification (GTDB taxonomy): domain Bacteria; phylum Myxococcota_A; class Polyangia; order Polyangiales; family Polyangiaceae; genus SZUA-265. The sequence continues at coordinate 22,114 of CAZNZA010000040.1, read as the reverse complement.
ACTGACCGTGGCGCCAAGGGCCCAACGCTCGCCGTCCCACCAGAGCTTCTCACCACTCATTCCCCCGACGTTGGGATTGAACGTCTTGTAGTCGGCTTCGGCAGCTCTACCGATGAACACCGCAGTCGTACACTCGAACCAACGGAACGTGTTTTCCAGCAACCGAGTACGTGCCGCTAGGTGCATCCCGGAAGGTAACGTCACCCAATCACGGTCGCTGCGTGGCCGATAACTTTTCGGGCACCCTCGACTGGTGGGGATAAAAAAAGCTCCCGGCAGCTCAGAGCTCAGGCGGTCCAACCACGCGTCCAAATCAGAATCGCCATCGCCCGACGCGACGGCATCCGGCATGTAGGCGAGAAGCGGCACGGACTAGACATAACAAAGGAAGCCGCTAGACACCATGCGCGTCAATGCCAAGCCGGATCAGGCCAAAGCGTCCGGCGGAGCGCTGCCAGCACGGGCCATTACGAGCAGCCGTTGAAGGACCTCCTCACAGCGCCGCTCGAGATCGGCCAAAGACCCGTCGTTTTCAATCACTAAGTCGGCGCGCACGCGCTTCTCGTGCAGCGGCATTTGCGCGTCGATGCGCTGCTGCGCGTGGGTTGGGGTCCACCCATTGCGCGCGATGGCTCGCTCCAGCTGGAGCTTTGGATCGCACGCCACGACGACGACCGGACGCAGCCAGGTGTGCAGCCCGTTCTCGAACAGGAGTGGCACCTCGTAGCACACCAATAGCGGGTCTCGCCCCCGGGCTTGCAGCGTCGAGAGCCGCTGCCGAAAAAGTGCGGCGACTCGGGGATGGGTGATGGCGTTGAGGGTGGCCAGCGCCTGAGGATCGGAAAACACGATGCTGGCGAGTGCGGCCCGGTCGAGCGTGCCATCGTCGGCGGTGACCGCGCCGAATGCGGCTTCAATTTCTCTCAGCGCGTCGCTGCCAGGCATGACCACCTCGCGCGCCAGCTCATCGGCGTCGATCACCTCCACGCCGCGTTGCGCAAAGTAGCGCGCAGCCGAGCTCTTGCCGGAGGCCACACCGCCGGTCAGGCCGAACACGAAGGGCGCAGGTTTGCGAAGCGCGGCGGGCATGCTTCTCACCGCGCGCGGGCGGCGACCGCCCGCGGCCGAGCTGTCGGTGCACCGACGGCAGCCCGTTTGGACGCAGCGCGACTAGGGGTGGCGCTGCGTTTGGTCGAAGCGGCTGCGGGCTTGCGCTTACGGGCCTTACCCGCGCTCTTGGCGCCGGGTGCAGCTTCTTTCTGGGGCGCCTCGACGACTAGCGTTTGTTCGGCCGCGCTCGCGGCTTTGGCCGCCTTTTCCGTCTCACCGCGCATCTCGAGCAAGAAACGACTGACGATGCTGGGGCGAGGCTTACCCCATTTCATGCGTTGCTTGGCGAGTGACAAGGTCAGGCAGTCTTGGGCTCGCGTCACTCCGACGTAGGCCAGACGCCGTTCTTCGGCGATCGACGCCGAGCCCGCCAAGAGCGATCGCTGATGAGGCAGGATGCCTTCCTCCATGCCGACCATGTAAACCCGTGGGAACTCCAATCCCTTGGCGCTGTGAAGGGTCATCAGCGTCACTGCGTGCTCGGTTTTCTTACCCTTGTCGTCGCGGGTGTCTTCGCGCCCGCCCAAGGTGGTCTCTTCCAAAAATCCGGTGAGCGTGGGTTCCGCGTGGCGCTCCTCGTAGATGGCGACCGAATTGACCAGTTCCTCCACGCACGCCCAGCGCGCGTCCACCTCGCTGCCTGTTTTGTAGACGCGCTCGAGTTCACGCTTGTAGCCAATCTGATCGAGCATCGACCGCACCACTTCGGCCATGGGTTCTCGTGCCAGTCGCTCGCGAATGTTGTCCAAGAACGCGCGAAAAGCCTCCACGCGTTCGGACGCCGCGTCGTTGACGTCGCCATTGGTCTTGGCTTCTGGCAAGACGTCCCACAGCGGCGCCCCTTTGGCGACCGCCACGGCCAGCATCGCCTGAACGGTCTGTGCCCCAATGCCGCGCGGGGGTGTGTTGATGATGCGTAGTAGGCTTACCTCGTCCTTCGGATGAGCGAGCACGCGCAGGTAGGCGAGCACGTCCCGCACCTCTTTGCGGTCGAAAAAGGACATGCCCCCAACCATCACGTAGGGGATCCGCAAGCGGCGCAATTCTACTTCGAAGACCCGTGGTTGCTCATTGGTGCGAAACAGAATGGCGATGTCGCTCGGCTTGACCCGGTCGCTCGACTCCGTGTTCACCAACTGCGCAATTTCGCGCACGATGGCCTCGGCCTCAGCCGTCTCATCATCGAAGCGGCACACCCTGGGCGGCTCGCCTCCGCGCCGCGCCGCCCGCAGCACCTTCTGGTGGCGAGTGGCATTGTGCCGGATGAGCGTGTTGGCATACTGAAGAATGGACTCGCGGGAACGATAGTTGTCTTCGAGGCGCACCACGGTTGCATCGGGCCAGTCGTTGGCGAAGTTGAGGATGTGGGTTACCTCCGCTCCGCGCCAGCCGTAGATCGATTGGTCATCGTCACCGACGACACAGATGTTGCGGTGGCGCTCGGCGAGTGCCTTGACGATGCGGTACTGCAGCCCGTTCGTGTCTTGGTATTCGTCGATCAACAGGTGGTCGAAGCGAGAGGATTCCGCGAAACGCACTTCTGGGTACGTCTCGAACAGTTCTTCCGTGCACAACAGGATGTCGTCGAAGTCCACGGCCCCGCAAGCTTTGAGCGCCTGCTGATACTTGACATAGGCGTGCGCCGCGAGCTGTTCACGGTCCCCCGTCGCTATCTCGAGGGCCTGAGGGGGTCGTAGACCCTGGCTCTTCCAAGCCCCGATTTGAGACATCAAGTCACCGGGGCGTAGCTTTTCGTGCCCCACCCGAATGTCTCGCAAAGCCTGGCGGGCCAGGCTTTCCTGATCACCGGAGTCGTAGATGGGGAACTCCTTCGGGTAGCCGAGGCGGTGGATGTGCCGGCGTAAGATGCGTACACACAGCGAGTGAAAGGTCGATATCTCTGGGCTTTCGACGCGCCGCCGCCGCTTGCCGAGCAGCAGCCCAGCCCGCTGCTTCATCTCTTTGGCGGCCTTGTTCGTGAAGGTGACCGCTAGAATGCGGCCGGGTTTGATACCGCTCTTGATGAGCTCCACGATGCGAAAGGTGATCACCCGTGTTTTACCGGAGCCCGCTCCAGCTAGCACCAGTAGCGGCCCCGACAACGTGTGTACGGCCTTGGATTGATGGGGGTTCAGATCAGGCATCGACAGTCACACTCGGATCAATTCACGATGGAAAAGGGGCTTTCCACAAAACCTGCCGTGCCGGGTGACCATACGAACAGCTTGTGGCCGCTGACCCGCCCCTCGTCGACGGCCGTTACTAGATAAGCCAAGGGGTAAGCCGGGGCACCAGTCCCCCCGTTGGTCATACTGGCGGCGTCCTCTTCGCTGAAGTACGCCCCGCAGTCGAGGTGGCTGTGAAAAAACACCTTCACTGGCGTCGCCGCTGCCTCGCCCTGCGCCAAGGCTTTTTCGAACTTGAGCGAGTTGATTTTGAAGTATTCGCGGCCGGTGCGTGGGTGTCCTTCGGGGTCGATCTGGTGGTACTTGTTGGCCAAGTTCTCCATCTCGAAGGCGGCGTTGCACAAGGCCACGTCCGACGCGGGGCCCGTGAGATAGCCGCACGCTTCTTCGTCGCGCTGGTACGCTTGCTCAGCGGCTCGCTCGACCACATCCATCGCGGCGCGGGTGATGCGCAGATCCCCCTTGATCCATTCCGTCATACGCCCCCTTTACCGGAACCGGGGTCGCCAAAGAAGACTTGCGCGTGACAAAAAAATGGGTTCGGGATTTCTACCAGACGTAATGCTTTTCCCAGCGCATCGGTGCAAAATAGCGGTCACTGCGGTCGCACGCAATGGTCACGATGCAGCCGCCTTGTCCGCGCTGACTCAACCCTTGGGCCAGATGCAGGGCCGCCCACACGTTGGCGCCCGTCGAGTGCCCGACGTGCAATCCCTCTTCTTCTGCCAAGCGGTCCGCCATGTCCCAACCGTCATCTGTATTGACGGGCAGGATCTCGTCGGGCACGTGACGGTCGTAGATGTCAGGCACGATCGACGACCCCATGTGCTTCAAGCCTTCCAGCCCGTGCAGCGCCTCGGCGGGCTCGGCAGCTACGCAATGAATGGGCCGCGAGTGTTCGCGCAGGCGCCGCGTCGTACCCATGGCCGTGCCGCTCGTTCCTAGCGCCGTGACGAAGTGGGTGATGCGGTCGCCCAGTGCGTCGAGGATCTCCACTCCGGTACCGTGATAGTGAGCCAGCGGGTTGTTGGGGTTGGAGTACTGATCGCAATAAAAGTACTTGTCCGGCTCCTGGGCGACGAGCTCACGAACCTTCCGGATGGCACCATCGGAGCCTTCCATGGCGCTGCTGAAGATGAGTTCTGTACCAAAAGCTTTGGTGATGTCCTTGCGCGCCTTGCTCACATTGGCCGGCATCACGAGCGCCACCTTCAAACCAAGCGCCGCACCGATCCAGCTGTAGGCGACACCGGTATTGCCGCTGGTAGCATCGATCAACGTTTTATCCGGCGTGAGCGCGCCGCTGGCCAGGGCTTCCGTGACCATGCGCAGTCCGGGCCGGTCTTTGACTGAGCCGCCCGGGTTGGCGAATTCGAGCTTGACGTAGATCTCCACCCCGGGCGCGCTACGACCGATACGATCGAGCCTGACGATCGGCGTCTGACCCACGCCGGCGATCATGTTGTCCAGGGCGCGGGCGCGTACGCCGCGAAAACCTTGTCCGCCGGTGATCATCGTTGTCGTCCCTTAGCTGTTTTCATCGAGTTGTAACACCGAACGTATGTGGGCCAGTGCGACCAAAGCCCCGCACCCGACCGCCGCCGGTCCGGCAAAAATGAACAACGGCTCACCAGCGACGATGGGTTGATCCGGCAGACCGGCAGCAGGGGATGGCGGTTGCCTCTCGATGCGTACCTGGACGCCCGCTCGTCGCAGGTAATCGGCGGCGACCACGTCACGCGCCGAGGTGCCTAGGGTCAGGCGCGACTGTTCGAGACGAGCTTGCCCCGGAAGACCAACTTCCGGCAGCTGTCGCTGCCGGGTGTAGCGATCTTCGAAAGGTAACATTCAGCCACCAGCAATGGCGGGAACGATGCTCAGCTCATCCCCGTCTTTGACTTCCGTGGCCAGCCCATCCAAGAAGCGGATGTCCTCGTCTCCCAAGTACAGGTTGACGAAGCGCCGAACGCCCTTGTCGTCGACCAATCGTTCCTTCATGCCCGGGTGGGCGGACTCCAGGTTGTTGATGACTTCGCCCACGTTGCTCCCAGCAATGGACACGGACTCTTCTCCGCCGGTGAGGGTGCGCAGCGGGGTGGGAATACGAACGGTTACACTCATGTCAGGCTCCTTACTATCGATGTCGAGACTATGAAAGGTGGGGGTTGCAGGGAATGTCAGGGACAGACTCTGATGGAACTTGGGGAGCTACATAGCGCGCTTCGCGCACGTCGCGGATCGTGGCACGAGCCCCGCACAGCGGACAATCTGGTCGGGCGGGCACTGAAACCGCGCGCACTCTACCGGTTTTGCCTTCGAAGGTGTGCACCAGCCCAGCGAACGGTTGGCTCAGCAGCGCCCGGAGCACGTGCTCGGCCATCAGTGCACCGGCGAACCCGACCACCGGTCCCATGACTCCGGCCGAATCGCAGGTGCGCGTGGGGCCGGGCGGAATGTCTTCGAACAGGCAGCGGTAGCACGGTTGACCCAGGGGCAATACAGACCAGACCGTAGCTTGCCACCCGACAGCTGCCCCATGCACGAGCGTTCGCTGCTCGAGCCGACAAGCATCGGCGACCAGAAACTTGGTCGCGTAGTTGTCCACGCCCTCCATCACCACGTCAGCGGCACGTACCCACTCGCGTGCTACTTCAGGCAAGAACCGCCCGCTACGCAACTCGAGCTGTTCGCGCTTCATCCCGCGACGGCACAAACTGTCGGCTGCGGCCTGTAGCTTCATACGTCCCACGTCCGCGTCGTGGTACAGGATCTGGCGATGCAGGTTCGACTCATCCACCACGTCCTCGTCGACCAACGTGAGTTTACCTAGCGGAGTTCCTGCCAAGGCCGCAGCCGCCGCACAGCCCAATCCCCCGGCGCCCACGATCAGTACCTTGGCCTGAGCCAAAAGCTGTCGTTGCGCGTCACTGAAGGTCGAGAGCGCGGCAAGATCTGGGGCAGGGAACACCATGGTCATAAAGAGCACCCACGCGCGGAGTGTTTACTCCGTGCGATCACCGGAAGACGCAAAATATTCGTCGAGGCTGAAGTAACGTTCTCCCGTATCCGGTAGGACTACTACCACGTTCTGCTCGGGGGCGAGCTCGCGAGCGACGTCGTAAGCGATGGCAGCGGCGCCACCGCTACTGATGCCGAGAAGTACCCCCGCTCGGCGCGCAAGCTCACGTTTCGTGCGGTAGGCGCGTTCGTCGGAGACGGTTCTGATTTCGTCCACGACGGTTCGGTCGAAGGTGTCGGGGACGAAACCCGCCGCCCAACCTTGGATCTTTGTCGGACCCACTTCACCTCGGGACAGCGTTGGACAACTCTCTGGCTCGACGGCAATCGTACGGCAACTCGGTCGTTGCTTGCGCAGCATGCGGCCGACTCCAGTCATGGTGCCGCCGGTGCCCACCCCAGCCACGAAGGCATCCAAACTCCTGCCTTCGAGGGCGTGGAGGATCTCGGGGCCCGTGGTGCGTTCGTGCACCTCTGGGTTGGAGCAATTTTCGAATTGGTGCGGGACGAAGGCGTCGAGCTCCCGCGCTATTTCGGCAGCCTTCTCGATGGCTCCACCCATCTGAGCCTCAGGAGCGGTGAGCACCAATTCGGCTCCCATCGACTCCAGCAGCGCGCGACGTTCCAAACTCATGCTCTCCGGCATGGTGAGGATGCAGCGGTATCCTTTACGCCGGCAGACCAGCGCCAGGCCGATGCCTGTGTTCCCGCTCGTTGGCTCCACCACCACCCCGCCGGGTTGCAAAGCACCGTCGCGTTCGGCGCGCTCGATCATGGCCAGGCAGATGCGGTCTTTGACCGAACCGCCCGGGTTGTACGACTCGAGCTTGCCCCAGACCGTGGCCTGAGCGGCGGTGCCGTCGGCGGGGAGCTTCAACAGCGGGGTGTCCGCGATGAGCTCCAAGATGTTCGAGTACACGTGGGGGTGTTGAACGAGCGGCGGCATCGCCCGGGGCTGGGAAGGGACGTCGGTCATGGTCGATTCAATGTGGTGCTCAAATCACGTACTGGTAGCGCTGCGGACCGGGCTTACGTAAACCGGCCTTCTCGGCGCGTTCACACATGTCCTTCAAGGAAACATCATCGAGACAAGCCTCAATCTTGCCGGACAAGTCGGCGAACATACCGTCGGTGACTTCGCGGGTGGAAGGCAAACCACGCCGCGCTTCCGCTGGCTCAGAAAGACAAATGGGGCCTTCCGTCACACGCAAGATGTCGCCGACGCGGATCTCGGCCGCCGGCAGCTGCAGACTGTACCCGCCCTGAGGGCCGCGCTTGGAACCCACCAGCCCCGCCCGCTTCAGATCCTGGAAAATCTGTTCCAAGAAGCGCGGGGGGATGTCTTGACGCTCCGCGATGTCCTTGACTTGCGTCGGGCGTCCGTCGTTAAAGAACGCGATATCAAACAGCGCGCGTACGGCATAACGCCCCTTGTTCGACAACTTCACGGATTTGGACTGACATTGCTTATCGGAAATGTCAAGAATCCTCGAAACGGCCTCCGGTCCGCCATTCCCGCCCAAAGAAACTGCCCCCTGCGATGCGCAAACTCTCAGACATTTTCGCCGAACGCGCTCGTGCCCAAGAGGACGACCGCGATACCCGCTCGCGCTCGGACGCCCGCACGGAGCGTTTGACCGAAGCTGAGCGTCTGCTGCGTTTGGCTCGCGAGCTGTGCGAACTGTCCGACAAGCAACTGCGCCGTCTGGAACTGCCGGAGCTGGTCGCGGACGCGGTGGCCGATGCGCGCGTCATCGACAGCCCGCCCGCCCACGCACGACAGCTGAAGATCGTCCGCCGCCACCTGCGCCAGGTGGATGTCGACGCGCTCGAGCGCGCCCTGGAAGGGGAGGTGCGTCCGGCCCGCGTAACGGGAACTGTGGTCGACAAGGTCGTCGCTCTGTACGAAAAGCTCAGCACCGAAGGCGATCAAGCGGTGTTCGACTTCTGTAACGCACATCCAGACCTGGACCACGGAGAGCTCCGTACCTTGCTGCGCGCTGCCGAAAAACAACGCCTCAGCAAACCGGACGTCGCCCCTTTGAAGCTCAGTGCCGTACGTCGCGTCATCGATCGCCTGAGGCGTTACGCTTGAACCATTACCACTCCTCGGGTTGGGGCAAGTTGGACGTCTGGCGCACATAGCTGACGATCTCGTCGACCAGCTTGTTGTCCAGCGTCTCACATTTCTTGCTCACGGCCCCCATGGTCGCGCCTTTGCACTCCTTCTGCCGGGCCCGATAGGTTTCCGTCACGCTTTCGCTGCGCCTCAATGCTTGGCGCATCTCCTCACCAATCCAGCGCCATTCCACCCGCGAGTGTTTGGGTTTCGGGGGCAGCGCCGTGGTCACTTCGCCGCCGTCGAGACTCACGCAGCTTCCGTTCCAGCGCAAGGCATCGTAGCTGCCCGTGCTATCGCCGATTTGGATGCCGTCCTTGTTGACGGTCCGGCTGCGCAACACCAGCACCTCTTCGTCGAACTCGAGAAAGCCTGCCACCGAAGCGCCACCCGACGCGTTCACCGCTTCCGTCTTGCCTCTCAGGTAGAGGCGCTGCCAGGGCGTGCCCTGGCGAAACATGTAAAGGGCTACCTCCTGGTGCACGCCGTCGCACAAGCGGGCGACAAAGGGCGGCGGGGGCACACAATCGTCGTGTTTGGGCGAGCACTGATCGGGAACCCCCGTCTCAGGCGCCGCTTCACTGTCATTCGGCGGGGGCTTCGAAGCGGCTTGCCCCTCGTCCGCTTCATCGAGTTCGGTCGACGCTGCCTGCGCCTGTGCTGCCGGAGGCTCGGCCTCTTGGGCGCTACCGCCACAAGCGAGCGCGAAAAAAACGGGGAGCAGCTTGGGCAACAGCACGCGCTTGCGCGGGGATCTGACTTTCATCCCCGTACAACAATCGCGAATGCCCCGCCTCGTCAATAGCTGCCGGCAGGCGCTGGCAGTGTTATGTCGAAGCCATGGCGCTTGTCCCCGCTCCGTACGCGTCGAGCCCGCACTACCGCATCGTCGATGTGGATGCCGCGCCGGAGAGCTTGAATGCCGAAGTATGGCGGCATGAGCGGCAAGCGCGGCAGCTCGGGTTGAGTTTGGTCGTCGAGGTGCATTCCCCGTCGGTTCTGGCAAGCCGGCGCCTGAGCGAGTGGTGGGCCAGCGGTGGCGCCTTGGCCAAAAAAGTACTCGCCGGGATCTTTCTCCTGCGCGTGGACCTGAAACGCTACGGTCCGCAGGCCATCTTGGGCCTCACCCCCTACGCGGTGGCTGGAGCCCCTCTGTTCGTGGGTTGGAATCCCGTGGGCCAGGTGTTGAGCCGCAGTCAGTTCACGGGCTTGACGCCTCAGGCCATGGCGCGACCCTTATCCAGGTTCATGAGGGACGTTAGAAAGGGCCGCCCGCACTCCCACAACCCAAAGCCTTCGATCGGCAGCCTCGAACGCACCCGTGAAGCTGCAGCGCTGCATCGCGCACGCCAAGGACAGGCGAGGACGACCGACTCAGCGCTTGCTCCTCAGGCTGCAGCACCGACAGCCAGTGTCAAAGACGCTTTTACCCCCGACGCGGCTTCTCTCGACGCTCATGGGCCGCCACCTTTCGACGCGGCCGCTTTGGATCGGCTGCTGAGCGCTGCTCGCGCAGGCTTTGTGGAACTGGAGGCTTTGCTCGGGCACCAACTGAGCTTCTCGCTCGAAGACTTACGCCTGCTGGACGCAGCGGTGGACGTTCTCGACGACGAACAGCGCATCACGTTCGCTCGCGAGTTTGGAGCGATCGTGGCCGTGTACGTGGGAGATACGATTCGTGCTCATGCCGATGCGGATTGGTTCATCGACGCCAATGACGACACCGCGGGCCAACGGCTCCTGCTACGCGGTCAGGTAAGCGGGCAGTTCCATCAAGCACGGCCGCTCGAGTGGCTCATCGAAACGTTGAGCGAGGGCAATTGCAGCCTCTACGGGCAAGCCTTGGCTTGGTGTCGGACGCATTGAGCGCGCTCCCTTCAAGCCACCGAGATTCAGCCGTCGCCGCCTCAGCCTTCGAAGTCTACCGCCACGATCGCGCGCGCGTGTTGCTTGATGTAGTTGGCGACCTCCACGTGCACGGGGTGCACTTGATAGGCTTGCATGGCTGCTAGGTCGTCGAAGCGAGTGATGAGGGCGACGTCGTAGGAACGCTCGGCACGCACGACGTCGACCCCGGCTTCAATCGCTTGTAAGCCCGGTATACGCCCCGCCATCGATCGCAGACGGACGCACACGTCGCCCGCGACATCGAGGTCATCGAATTTGAAACAAACCACGTGCGTCAGCATGAAGACATCATCCTCTCATGGAAGAAGGTTCGACGACTGCCCGCGGCTGGCCGCGCGTGAGTCGTTGACTCTGTTGTTCGACTTTCTCTCTGGCCCGCGCGTACTTGGGCTCGTTCCAGAACGGCAGACAGCCGTTACATCCAAGCCCACAGCAGCCCTCCGCGCCCAGTCGCGGCGGCGTTCGATTGGTTTTTGGACGCACCGTTCGCGCGGCCAAGGCTTGCAGCGGCACGAGCCCGAGCTCTGCCTGCTGGGCGGCGCGCATGGCCGCCAAATGGGCCGCTTGCTCTTCGGTCAGAGGACTACACTTGCGCGCCACGCTGCCGACCGGCAACGCGCGGCGTAGGCGTTCAGCATCTTCGTTGTGGAATGCGGACAACGGGATCCGAACCGCTTGCCCTTGACCCGCCGACAATCGCTCGTGAGACACGCCAGACTGCGCGTCCTCATACGCGTACGTCCGCAGACGAATGCTCTCGATGCCTGCGCCCGGCGGCAAGAACTCGAGCACGTCACCGGCACACACGCGATTGCGCAACTCGAGCACCAACGCGTCAGCCTGCCACTCGCGCACGAACCCTGCGAACTCGAAATCGGACATCGACTGACCGTTGTCGTAGTCGTGAGACAAATTCGTCAAACGTCCCTCGTGAAAACCCAGGGTATGGCCGCGCGCCTTGACGGTGTGCAGCTCGGCCATGAACGGAGTTGGATCCCAGCTTTGGGGACACCGGTAGTAGGCGTCAATGGCCGCCCGATACGCCCGCGCCACCACCGCCACGTAGTATTCGTTCTTGTTACGACCCTCGACCTTCAGGGAGTCGATACCCAGTTCCAAGTATTCGTTCAGGCGCGGCATCAAGCAAAGATCGCGCGCGTTCAGGATGTATGAACCGCGCTCGTCTTCTTCGATGCTGTAGAGCTCACCGCGGCGAAACTCCTCTTCGAGAAAGAACTCGAACTCGCTCTTGTTCTGATCATTGATCTCGATCATGCCCTCGCTACCATCGGGCGTGCGCACTTTGAGGTTGTACTTCCATCGGCAGCTGTGGGCACAGCTGCCCTGGTTGGAGCCCCGCTCGGCCATGTAGTTCGATAGCAAACAACGCCCCGAGTAAGTCATACAGATGGCGCCGTGGACGAACGTCTCGAGGCGGATGTTCGGGCAGCGTTGGCGGATCTCGGTGAGCTCTGCGAAGGATACTTCGCGCGCCATCACGCACAGCGCTGCGCCCTGGCGCTGCCAATAATCGACGGTGAGCCAGGAGCTGATGTTGGCCTGGGTCGACAAGTGTCGCTCAATCTCGGGGGCGTTGTCCTTCAGATACTGAAAAACGCCCGGATCGGCGACGATGACGCCGTCGGGTTTCAGTTCGCGCAAAGCGGTGACGAAGCGCGGAAGTTTCTCGATGTCACGGTTGTGTGTAAACAGATTCAGCGTCAGGTAGATACGCTTGCCGGCGTCGTGGGTGAGTCGAATTCCCTCCTTCAGATCCTCCAGGGGAAAGTCCGAGTGGGTACGCAACGACAAGTCAGGGGTGCCTGCGTACACGGCGTCAGCGCCATACAACAGCGCTGTTCTAAGTCGACTCAGGTTGCCGGCGGGCATCAGCAATTCGGAGCGCGCAGAAGTGGCCTTCGTCATGGCGGCACCAGGTAGCACACCCTGCGCAGGATAGGCAGGCTAGGATGGCAGGCAGCCGTACGGCTGCCGAAGCCGGGCACGAAGCTTCAGCGTGCACGGCCGTCATGTTACATCTCGGGGGTCTTGTCGGCCCATATCGAAACTCCGTCCATCAGCAAACACGACGCCGCCCGCGCATTGGTGGACGCGACGTCTTTGAGCGCCCACTTCGGCGCCCCCGCCGCTTTGGAGCTGGTGCGGCGGGCAGAGCAGCGGGCGCACAGCCAAGTGCTTGGAGATGGGCCTCGCTGGCTGCAGGCCATCGCCACTTTGCGCGCCCGGGGACCGACCGAGCTGCAGCTCGACCGAGCCGCGCCCCGCTTCTCACCGTCCGCGGACCTCGGCGACGGGATGTCCCCCGCGGACGAAGTCGAAGCAACGCTGCTGCAGCTCTCACCCTGGCGCAAAGGTCCCTTCGAAGTGCTGGGAACACTCGTCGACGCGGAGTGGCGTTCCGACATGAAGTGGGCACGGCTGCAAGCAGCCGTGAATTTTGCGGGGCGCCGGGTGCTCGACGTGGGCTCCGGAAATGGCTACAGCGTGCTGCGCGCACTCGGGGCAGGGGCGAGCGCCGCTCTCGGCGTCGATCCGACTTGGCTTTACGTCGCACAGTTCGCAGCCTTGCGCGCCTTGAGCGTGGGACCCGAGTCTCTTGCGCAGCCGCAGTTGGCGGGCTGGGTGCTTCCGCTGGCTTTGGAGGACTTGGAAGGCGTGCCGCTCCAGGCTGACGTGGTGCTTGCGATGGGAGTGCTCTATCACCGCAAAAGCCCCATCGACCACCTCGAGCGCCTCCGCTCCGTGGTGACCAAGACCGGGGTATTGGTGCTCGAAACGCTCGTCGTGCCCGGTGACGCACGTACCGTGCTCGTGCCCGAGGATCGCTATGCCGCCATGCGCAACGTGTGGATGATCCCGAGCGTGGATGCGCTGTATGTATGGCTGCGGCGCTGTGGCTTCTCGAAGGTGGAACTCATCGATGTGTCAGTCACCACAGAACAGGAACAGCGCGCGACCGCCTTCATGCCGTCCCTGTCGCTGGCCGACTTCCTCGATACCCGAGACCCGCAGCTGACCAAGGAAGGTCACCCGCGGCCGCGGCGCGCGCTGCTCACGGCGCGCGTGGCCTGACAACTCGATCCAGGAGCGCTGCCGCGCGGGCACGGCTGTCCCCGGCCCGGGCTATGAGGCGCGTCTTCTCACCGGTAGAGCGCCTCTAGAAGGTGGCCATAGCGCTTCAGGACTTCGTTGCGCTTTACGCTCATTTTTGGCGTCAGAAGGCCGTTCTCGCCACTGAAGTCCTCGGTCAGTACCACGATCTTCTTTGGCCGCTCGTAGCTCTTGAACATTTCGCCGTACTTCTGGATCTCGGAGAGCATGAGCGTGCGAACCGCTTCATTCGCGGAGATGTCGCCCAACGCGTTGCCCGTTTCCTTCGCCCAGGCCTGAAGCGCCTCCATGTTGGGCGTGACCAAAGCGGTATTGTAGGGTCGGTTGGCTCCATAGAGCACGATGTTGGAGATGTATGGCGACACCTTAAGCTCCTCTTCGAGAGCAGCCGGCGCCACGTAGCGTCCGTTCTCCAGCTTGTACAACTCCTTGATGCGACCGGTGATGTACAGGTAACCATCGGCATCGACCTTGCCCAAGTCGCCGGTGCGAAAGCCTCCGCCTTCCACCATGACAGCCGCGGTCTCCTCGGCACGATTGTGGTAGCCCTTCATCACGTTTGGGCCAAACACGATAATTTCACCTTCACCGGGCTCTTCCGTCTGCGACTCGTCAATCACCACTTTGACATTGGGCAACACGGGGCCGACACTGCCGATCTTCCGGTGCCCCGGATAGTTCACGCTCACCACGGGGCTCGTTTCCGTTAATCCATAACCCTCATATACCATGATGCCCAAGGCGTCGATGAACTCGGCCACGTCCTTGTTCAAGGCCGCACTCCCGCTGATGACGAGCTTCAGGCGACCCCCAAAGCGCTGACGCACCTTGGAGAAGATGAGGTGCTCGGCGACGGACGCCGCCACTGCCTCCAACGTGCCAACTGCTTCGCCCGCGCTGCGCTTCTTTGCCACCGCCAGGCCGGTGCGAAAGAGCGCCTGGATTGGCTTGGGCTTGCTCGTCATCTGGCGGTTCACCGCGTCGTAGATGCGATTGAAGATGCGCGGCACGGCGATGAGGATCGTAGGCCGCACTTCAGCCAAGTTGGGGACGATGGCGCCGATGTCGTCGTTGAGGGCCAGCGCATGGCCGTCCTGCAGGAGGAAGTACAGCTCAGCGGTCTGGCCGAATGCGTGGGCCCAAGGCAAGAACGCCAGCGACCGTTCCTCGTTCAACGAAAACCGATCCGGCAGCACAGCGCAGTTGCTCGTCAGGTTTGCGTGGGTGAGCTGCACCCCTTTGGGATCTCCCGTAGTGCCAGAAGTATACACCAAGTTGGCGATCGCGTCAGACTTGGGATGCACGGCCGCGACGGGATGGGCTCGCCCTTCTGCCAACAGACGCTCATAGCTGTCGTCGTGGGAGCTTGGTAGCGCTGGGCAGATCACTCGTTGCAGCGATTCCAGCTCGGAAATCATCGGGACCAGCTTCTCGTAGATCTCTCGCGTCGCGGCGAAAACGAGCTTGACGCCGCTGTCCTGCATGATGAAGCGCCACTCGGCCACCTGTTGCGCGGTGTACATGGGCACGAAGCGAGCGGCCCGACCATAGGTGGCGAAGGCCGCGGTGGCCCACTCGACGCAATTATCGGCGATTATCCCCACCGCATCGTCTTGACCCACTCCCACTCGAGCCAGCCCGCTCCGGCACTGGTCGACGAGCGAACCGAAGTCGCCATAGGTGATCCACTGCCACGTTCCGTGCTTTTTGGTACCGAACAGGTCGCGGTCCTGGTATTTGCGACAGCTTCCTTCAATCAGGTCAACTAGAGTTTCGTACACGTTCGTCTCCCTCGCAGCTTCCTTCGCTACGCGCCAAAGACAGTAGAAGATGCTCAATGAGCGGGTCAACCTCGGCAAGCTCCGCCGCTGACCGAAAGCAAGAAAACCGCAGCGGCCGGCCCGCGCGGCTCACTGACTGCACGGACCACGACGGAAACCTTTAGCTAAAGTCACCCATAAGACGCGTTTCTGCCTATGCCCACCTACACTGTCATCACTTTCGGCTGTCAGATGAACATGCACGATTCGGAGCGCATGGCGGGGGTACTCAAAGCGGCCGGCTACCGTGCGGAGCTCGATCCCGAGCAGGCGGACGTGGTTCTGTTGAATACCTGCAGCGTCCGAGAAAAGGCTGAACAGAAGCTGCGCAGCGAGGTGGGGCGGCTTGGGGTGCTGAAGCGACGGCGCCCGGAGCTTCTGATCGGCGTGGCTGGCTGCGTGGCGCAGCAGGAAGGGGAGAAGCTCGTCAAGAGCTTGCCCCAGATTGACCTCGTCATCGGTCCAGACAACATCGCTGAGCTTCCCACCCTGCTCGAGCAAGCACAGGGTGGAGCGCCTCCGCAGGTGCGCACGGTGTTCGACTATGACGCACCCCGCTTTCTCGCCGCAGAAGCGGTCAGCGCATCGAAGAGCAGTGACGGCTCGGACGACAGAAAAACAGCGTGCGCATTCGTGACCACGATGAAGGGCTGCGACGAGCGGTGTACGTTCTGCATCGTCCCCCATACCCGCGGTAAAGAGCGCTATCGGCCATCGGCCGAAATCCTCGCGGAAATCGAAGCATTGGTCGCCCGCGGCGTGCGGGAGGTAACGCTGCTCGGCCAAACCGTCGATAGCTACCGGGACCCGCTCGCGCTCCTTGCCAAAGCCAAGGCAGCAGGAGAGGGCGTGGTTCGCTGGGGGCGACGGTCGTTACATCCGGAGGACGAAACAGAGTTTCCGGCGCTCTTGCGCGCCATCGTCGAGCGTGTGCCGAAGCTGGCTCGTTTGAGGTACACGAGCCCTCACCCCCGTCACCTCACACCCGCCCTCGTGGCCGCCCACGCGGATCTACCGCAACTGGCGCGCCATGTTCACATGCCAGTACAATCCGGCAGTGATCAGGTACTCAAACGCATGGGTCGGCGCTACACGCGCGCCGAGTACCAAGAGCGCATCGAACTGTTGCGTGAGACGGTCGTGGGGCTCACGCTGTCGACCGACATCATCGTTGGCTTCCCCGGAGAGACCGAGGCACAATTCGAGGAGACGCTGAGCCTGGTGGAGCAGGTTCAGTTCGTGGGCGTGTTCGCCTTCAAATATTCTCCGCGCCCCTTCACGCCGGCGCTGCGCATGTCAGACGACGTTCCAGAAGCGGAGAAGGCACGGCGCCTGGCCGCGCTGCTCGAGCTATCCGAGAGCATCCGTTTTCGACACCTCCAAGGCCTGGTCGGTACGGAATGCAGCGTGCTGGTCGAGGGCAAGAGCAAGTCGGGGGCCTACACGGGACGCACCGAGCGCAACGAGATCGTGCATTTCGGCTGTGTGGATGACCCCACCGGCGAACTGCTTCGAGTGCGCATCGAGCGCCCCCTGAAGCACTCGCTGGTAGCAACGGTGGTGGACCCGAAGCGCGCCGTCGCCTTCGAGCA
>CAZNZA010000040.1:1772-5129 GCA_964577325.1 uncultured Polyangiaceae bacterium | reverse complement strand
AGTCGGGAACGAAGCGGCGGATCTTGCTGTTGTCGAAGATCACACTGTGGGCCTTGTCGCCAAGCAAGCCGGCTCCCCACGCGGGGTGTTCACGAGCAATGACGTCAGAGGGGACGTGCACCAAGCGGGGTACGACTGAAGCGGCATGCGCCACACTCGAGAAAACTTCGTTCCAGGTGAGGATTTCGTCCGACGTGATGTGAAAGGCTTCACCGGCAGTTTTGGATTGACCGAGCAACCCCACGAACCCTCGGGCAAAGTCCTGATGGTGGGTGAGCACCCAAAGCGAGGTCCCATCTCCGTGTACGACCACGGGCTTGTGGGCGCGCATCCGGCTGAGCACCGTATAGCCCGCCCCATGTGGGTCGAAGGGCAGGAGCGTGCGGTCGTAAGTGTGCGAAGGCCGCACTATCGTGGCGGGAAAACCGTCGTTGCGCCAGGCGGCAAGCAGGCGTTCTTCGCACGCGATTTTATCTCGTGAGTACTGCCAATGGGGGTTGCCGAGGGGCGTGGACTCGGTCAGCGGCCACTGCTGAACGGGCTTCTTGTACGCGCTCGCGGAGCTGATGAAAATATACTGGTGTGTCCGCCCACTGAACGCTCGCAGATCGGCCTCGATTTGGTCGGGGGTGAACGCGATGAAATTACATACGGCATCGAAAGTAGCCGTGCCGAGCGCACGGCTGACGCTCTGGGGATCTCGAACATCGGCCACTAGGTGTTTCGCGCCAGCGGCCAGCGCGCGCGCCGATGTCCCTCGATTCAGAACCCACAGCTCGATGCCACGTTCGATGGCCAAACTGGCGCAAGCGGAGCTGATGATACCGGTGCCGCCAATGAAAAGTACACGCATGGCGCCACTCTAACGGCCCCCTCCGTTGCAGTCACCGCCGAATCGGTGGTGGACGGTCGCCGCCGCCTTTTGCCACTGCCCACCGTCGCCCGCGACAGTTGCGCTCGGGCGTGGCAGGCACTAGCACTGGGGCATGGTTCGAGCCTTCGGCGTCCACCGGCCCAAACTTCATCCCGATGCGTTCGTTGCGGATACGGCGCGGGTGCTCGGTGACGTTGAGCTCGACGCCGATGTAAGCATCTGGTTTGGTGCGGTGCTGCGCGGGGACATGGGAAAAATCCGAGTCGGTGCTCGCAGCAACGTTCAAGACAATGCCACCGTCCACATGACGTACGACGTCTCCGATGCTCGCATCGGTAGTGATGTCATCGTCGGCCACAACGCCGTGGTGCATGGGGCCATCATCGAAGACGAGGTGCTCATCGGCATGGGCTCCATCATCATGGACAACGCCCGGGTGGAGCGAGGAGCTTGGGTTGCCGCGGGCACCCTCGTCCCCCCGCGCACCGTCATCCCGGCAGGGGCATTGTTCGTAGGCGGCGCGGTGAAGCGGCAGGTGCGCAGCGATGAGCGCGAGTGGCTCCTCGACGCGGTGAAGCGCTACGTAGCGCTCGGGCGGGAGCATCGCCGGGAGCAAACGACGCAAGCTGCGGTCGACGTCGTGGGCGGCATTGCTCAACCGCCGCCGACGAAGTGAACGATCTCGACGTCGTCGCCATCGCTGAGCCAAGTGGTGGCGTGCTCGGCGCGGGGCACGATTTCACGGTTGCGTTCCACGGCTACCGGTCCACCTTCCAAGCCCAACCTGTCTATCAGTTGCCGCACGGTCAGCGGTTCGTTCAACTGCATGGTATCCCCGTTCACGCGCACATTCATGAACCGTCAGTTGGCCCACTACCAAGCTGATGTCAAGCAGCGGGCGCTCGTGTCGACCGGGGTCAGATGTCTCGACCACTGCGGCGCAACACCCAACCCGCAACGCGCGTAGCTAGCGTGAGCGGAGAAAGGCGCGAAAGCGTCGATTGCCAGCGGTTCAGTGCGCCCGGCGTGCATAGCGTACGTCCGCGTTCATAGGCGTGCAAAGCCTCGGCAACGACCGCCTCCGCATCAAGCGCGCCGGCGCTACCCCTATCGACGTTCGTGTAGCCGGCCCGCTTCTGAAAGTCCGTGGGAACCGGCCCAGGACATAAGGCCAGCACCCGCACACCGCTTCCTCGCAGCTCGTCGGCCAAGGCAAGCGTCAGGTGCAACACGTAGGCTTTGGTGGCGCCGTACAGCGCCATGTACGGCGTGGGTACGAAAGCGGCGACGGAAGCGATCTGGATCACGCCACCGTGACCTCGTCTCACCATCGCAGGCACATACGCCAAGCTGAGCTCTGCCAAACTCGTACAGTTGAGGTGGGTCATACTCCGTAGTCGTTCCGCATCCATGCGCACGAACTTGCCGGCTGCGCCGAAGCCGGCGTTGTTGACCAGCAGCTCGATCTCGAGCTCCCACGCGGCGACTTGGTCGATGAGCGTCTGCACCCCCTGCGCGGTCTCCAAATCGCAGGCCACCACTCGCACCTCGGCGGCGCCCGCCTGACGCAATTCGGAAGCCACGGCCTGAAGACGCTCCGCGTGGCGAGCGCACAGAACGAGGTGAGCCTGCCGTTGGGCAAGCGCTGCCGCGAAGGCTCGGCCGATGCCTGCGGAAGCGCCCGTGATGAGCGCCCAGCGCCCGGCGACGTGTTGGAGAGAGTTCAACGACATGGCAGCCCGCATCCTGCCGATCCAGGGCGAAAGTTCGAGCAAAAAGCAAAACCCGGGGACTTCCTCGACCCCAGCGGGGCCGGGCAAATCGATGGCAAATGGAGGGTGGCGCTGGCGCTCGGGGCGCGCTAGCAAACGGCCTACTGAAGCCGCCGCGTCATGAAGCCCTCGACCATCCCCCGTATCAGCGTCAAGCCGTCGCCTTGGCTCGACAAGGTCATGCTCGTGCTGATGAGCGCCGCATTGGCCGCGTGCGCCACGCAGTCCACGGCGAGCGAAAGCGCTCCTTTGGTCATTTTCGAGGGCTTCGATGCAGGGGCCGGCGCGCCCAGCAGGGCGGCTCGGGATCTGTCATCGCTCGAAGGCGCTCAGGCCATCGATCTGGACACGGTGGCGCCCGTCGATCCGGACGTCTATGCCGCCGCACCGGGCTCGGGCGCGACTTCGCCCGCGGCCGATGATGGGGCGGCGAACGAGACGGCCCGCGCCGAAGCGCCCGTCGAACCCGGGGCACCTAGCCTAGCCGCCACCACGATCGCCACGAGCGTGTATCGACGTCCGCACAAGATGGCGGACAAGCTCGGGTACATCCGGCTGGGCGGCATCGTGCAACGGGAGGCGGAGCCGACGGCGGGTAGCGGGTGCACAGGTCAATGGTATCAAGTCAGACCGCAAGGCTACGTGTGTACGGAGGAGGCGACCATCGACATGGACGATCCCCTGGTGCGCGCCACTCGAGTCAGGCCCGCC
>CAZNZA010000040.1:0-1672 GCA_964577325.1 uncultured Polyangiaceae bacterium | reverse complement strand
GTGTTCGCCGATCGCGTGCGGCGCAAGACCGGCTTGAGCTTCGTCGATTCCTTCCTCACCCACGACGAAGACGTCACGCGGCGCTTTGCGGTGACGGTCGACATGCGTTTGATCCCTGCAACCAAAGTCAAACCCGACACCGGTTCGCCCTTCCATGGCGTCGAAGTGAGCGAGGCGACGCCCCTGCCATTTGCTTTCGTCGTGCGGCGATCAGCCAAGACATGGCGCTTGATCAAGGGCCAGGACGAAGCGCGAGAGGACGCCGACACACCGCGCCGGGCCATCGTGCCGTTGACGGGCAACGCGCGGGTGAAAGCCGGTGCGCGCTTCTACCAACTGGCGCGTATGCCCCAACGCTGGCTGCGAGCTAAGGACGTCGGGGTCGTGGCTCTGCCGCCTGAGTGGCCGCCAGAGGCAGAGCGAGGTGAACGCTGGATTGATGTTTCCTTGGTGCAACAGACGCTGGTTTTGTACGAAGGGAAGACACCTGTGTATGCCACGCTGGTGTCCACTGGCCGCGACCGCCTCGGAGATCCAAAAACGACTTTGGGGACTCCGCAAGGCAGCTTTCGCATCCAAAGCAAACACATCGCCGCTGCCATGGACTCGGAGGAGAATTCGAGCGTGAGTGGCGGCACCAAGACCGGCAAACGCCTGAGCCTTTCAGGGGATGCTGCGGCGACTGCTGCGCGGTTGCTGGCCGCTGAAAAAGCTGGCACCACGCTGAGTCCGGACGACGCTTTGCGGTTGAAAAACATCCATCGCGGGCGTCACCCAGAGTACGGCGTAACCATGCGACGCGGCAGCGGCGCCTATGAGCTTCGAGACGTGCCCTGGATCCAGTACTTCGACGCGGGCTACGCCTTGCATGGCGCGTACTGGCACGACGTATTCGGCATCCCGCGCAGTCACGGGTGTATCAACCTAGCTCCGATCGACGCGCGCTACGTGTTCATGTGGACCACTCCCGAAGTCCCCCCCGGCTGGCATGGCTTGAACGTGAGCGATGCGTGGAGTCAGGGCACGTTGATTCGGATCCGCGAGTGAAGCTCGAGCGAGGGGCGCGCCGGAGAGGGGGAGGACGGATGCGTGCGTGGCTCGCTTCCGTTGCACTATTGCAGGGGAGCCTGGTAGCGCCGGCGTCGGCTCAGCACAGCACTGAGGCCGCTGCGAGTCATGTGCGAGTGCTCTGGGTGCCAGAAGTGACCACGCGACACCAGGCATGCGTGGACGAACGTCGAACGCGGGACGCGGTGACGCGTAGTCTTGGGCGTGACGTATTCGGCAGCGCCAGAGAGAGTGACGTGAGACTCGTGGTGCGCTCCGAGCCCGGGTCCAGGGCCGTCGAGCTGATCCTCGAGGACGGCAGTGGTGCGTCGCTGGGCAGCCGTCGCCTACGCGCGGAAAGCTGTCGTGAGCTGACTGAGCTCGTCAGCTTCACGCTGAGCGTGATGTTGGATTTTCGGGTGGCGGAGATTTCGGCGCGCCGGGCGCTGGCAGAACGAGATGCTGCCATGTCGGCGGCTGGCTCAGCCCAGGATGAGTCATCACCGCAGGCCTCAGGCTCAGACCCGGCCGTCGGTGACGCTGCTGCCTCCGCACCAGGGTCGCCCCAGGCGGCGGAAGCGGCGCTGCAACACTCGCCAACGGCGCCTCGCGCCTCAGAACGAGA
>CAZNZA010000039.1:20747-39418 GCA_964577325.1 uncultured Polyangiaceae bacterium | reverse complement strand
GAGCGCAGTGGCATCCAGTACGGCGGCGCGGAGTATAGTGGCATACGGCGCTCCACGTTCCGCCCGCGGTCTAGCGGTAGACAGAGTGCTCAGGCCGCGCTGGACGTGTCCGAGACGGACGCCATTCGACGTCAGCACCTTCCCCGGAAAGGGCGCCTTTGAGAGTCCGCTACTGAAGTAGAGTCAAGTTGAGCGCAGCCCAGCCGCCAGCCTTCAGTTCCAGGCGTCGTTCTACCCGTTTGGAACCGACCTGCATGGTAACTTGGTGCGTGCCGGCCGGAACGCGGAAGCGGCCGAGGGCGATGCGCGCCGGGAGGGTCGCCCAGCTGCGAGTGTCGGGGGTGTCTGCTGCGGTCAGCGAGGCTTGAGTCACGAGGCTGAGCAACACGCCCACCCCGTCGTCGCCCCCCACGCTGCGCGCCACTTGTCCTGCAACCACACGGGAAATCATGCGCGTGATGGCTGAGGCGATGACAGCCCCTTCGCCCTCTTTCCAGGCCTCGATGGCGAGACGATCAATGTCGACGGCGTCGAGCGGTTGAGCTTGGGAGCCAACCTGAACCTGGGCGGAGTGGTGCTTGCGCCGTGGCTTCTCCATGGTCGGAAAGTTCACCCATGTCACCAGACCCTGCGCCGCTAGATCGTTGGCACGACGTGCATCTGCAGGGCTCATCGAGCCGCTGGCGTGAGTCAACGCCAAGCCGATGGGGAGACGCGTGGCCACCTTGGCGGGCACTCGACCGTAGTTCAGCACCACCAGTACCTCCGCCTCCTCGCTCTCCGTTGGCGAGGCGGTCTGCTTCTGTCCACGCTCGATGGCAGCGTTCAGCCGCGGCGTGCGGTAGTTGGCACTTTCTGCCAAACGGGCGATAGGAGCGTCGAGGGTCCGAAACTGATCGTACTGCAGCGCTTCGTCGTAGTAGCGCAAGGCCGTCTGCGGCTCGCCGCTTTTCTCGAAAATAAACCCTGCGAGATAGCTGCCCGCCCCGAGCAACACCGCTTGGTCGCTACTACTGCGTTGCAGGTAGTCCTGCATCACCGTGAAGCGGCGCGCCTCCACGCGGCCACCGCGCAAGTTACCGCGCACGAGGTAATTCACCATGTTCATGGTGTTTATCATCAGCTTCTCGTACGGCGGCGCCTTGTAAGGACCGGTGTCGTCGCTGAACAGATAGCGAGCGATGTCGTCGGCGCTGGAACGGGTGAAGTCCAACACTTCGATGCGCTTGTCCGCCAGCTCCAAATCGCGTGAGCTCAGCGCGTACTCGGACAACTGCTGAAGCACCATCGAGCGGTCTAGGATCAACAGCGTTTGTTCGCCATCGAACTCGTCTGGGAGGTCCGCAGCGGACTCCACCTCGAGCTCCTCGTTGTACAGCTCGAGGGCCTCGTTCGGATTGCCTTCATCAAGCGCGGTGCGGGCTGCCTGTGTCCGTGAGGCATGGCCACAAGCAACGACGCCGAGCAAGCTCAAGCACAAACAAGCGCGTGCTACTGCCTGCCCGCGACGAACGAGCGCAACACTGGCGAAGCTCAGTTGACGAGCGCTTTCGTGACGCTGCTCTTGTTCTGCCAAAGGATGTCACCCGTTGCGGCTTCGAGTACGCGCATGAACAGAAAGTACTGCACGCGTCGCTCGCCATCTTGACGCTCGTCCACGCTGTACACGCGACCCGTGATGAAGTAGCGAGCGCCGACCTGCTGACCCCAGCTGGCGACCTGACTCTGATCAAAGGCGTCGGTCTGTTGGCTGCGCACCTTCTCGATCAGCTCCGGTTGATCCTGCGCACTGATGACGCGGACATGCCCGGCATTGACGAGCGCTGTTTCCACGTCGGAGATGAGAGCATTGAGCGCCCCGTCGATGTGTTCGCTCGTTTCATTGGTAATGTTGAGCACGGCCACCGTGGGACGGTTCTCGCCCTGCCATCGTCTCACGGCGGCGGAGCTTTCGAGGGAGTCGAGGTTGGTTTTCAACATCTGCTGGAGGTCACGCCGATCGAGACCCGTTCCCATCGCTGCGTCGTCCAAACCAGCCACGTCGCTGCCACGAACCGCTTGGGGACCTCCACAAGCTGCGGTTCCCGCCAACGCCACGATTGAGGCGAGCATCCATCCTTTAACTGCACTCATGTTCGTTCCTTTCAAGCACATGCGCCTTGCCGAATACCACACGGTGGTGGGTCGCGCTAACGGCGCACCGGGATGATTTGTACGCGGCGCGTCTCGCCTTCACCCTCGCTGCGCGTGACGACACCGTCTAACTTCGCCAGGGCGAGGTGTACCACGCGGCGGTCCCGCGGGGGCATAGGCTCGAAGGTGATGATCTTGCCGTCAGTCATCGCCTGTTTGCCCAGGCGCTTGGCCATGGCGGCCAACGAGTTGTCGCGTCGGCTGCGATAGCCCTCCGCATCCACGTTGACGTAGCGGCGTTCTTCGCCGGGGCGGTTCAGAACGCGGTTGGTGAGGAACTGCAGGGCGCTCAACACCTGACCCTTTTTCCCGATGATGCGTCCGGCATCCTCCCCCAGGATCTCCAGGCGAATGTCGCGGTCCTCTTCCTCCAGCGACGCCCGTAGCTTCACGCGGCAGTCCATTTGCATCTGCGCGATGACTTCGGACAGAAACTGCTGTGCCTTCAGAGCCTGGGGATCGTTCGGCACGGATTCAGCGCCTCCACGGCTGCGGCGGGGGCGGGGACTGGCACCATTTTTTGACGAAGCCTCGCTTTCCTCGTGCTCGCCCTCGTCGTCGTTGGGACGACTTGCGGGAGCGGCAGGGGGAGTTTCCTGTTCTAACTTGTCTATGGAGTCACTCATGGCAAACGCGCTTTCTTTTGCACGGGGCGTCATCGACTTGTCGAGTACGAGGAGCCGCCGACCAAGCGGGGTTCAGGGCTCAGGCTGAGCTACCTTTTTGTTTGGCTGAACGGGCTTTCCCGCTCGGCAGTTTCTTCGACTTGGAGCTCTCGCCACTATCTTCGCGCACACTGACTTCGACCTTGCCCTTGTCGACCGACCTGCGCGCATGGGACTCGACGACCTGCTGCTGAACGATGGCCAAGACGCTGTTGGTAAACATGTAGACTCCAAGGCCCGCCGGTAAGAAGAGCATGAAGACCGTGAACATGCCAGGCATGAAGTACATCATCATCTTGCGTTGGGCGGGGTCACCCTGGAATGGCATGATCTTTTGTTGCAGGAAGTAGGTGGCGCCAATGACGAAGGGGAGAATGAAGTAGGGGTCCGGCTCGGACAAGTCGGGGAACCACAGAAACGGGATGTTGTAAAGTTCCACCGCCGTTTGCAGCGTGGTGTACAGGGCGAACCAGACCGGCATCGTCGCCAGCTGTGGCAAGCAACCCTTGACTTGGTCGAACGGGCTGAGGCCGTTCTTTCGCCAAAGCTCCATCTGAGCTAAACCCTTGGCCCGCACGTCGTCCTTGTACTTCTCGTTCAAGGCGTCCATTTCGGGCTTGAGCTCGCGCATCTTGATCATCGTGCGGATGCCCGGAATGGCGAGCGGGAAGAGCAACACGCGCGCACAGACGGTCAGCAAGATGATGGCAACGCCCCAGTTGGGGATGAAGCTGTAGACCTTGAGGAGGAACGAAACGAGAATCTTGGCGATGCTGGCGAAAAAGCCTAGATCGATGAGCTCGCTCAGGTCGTGCTTTTCGCCACCCGCCTGGCTGAGGATGTCACGTTCCTTCGGGCCTATGTAGGTCAAGACCTGATAGCTGGCGCTCTTTTGGGGATCCAGCGATACGACGGGATAGGCCAAGCGTGCTCGGTAGAAAGCTCCCGGCTCTGCTCCTGGGGCTGCCCGCTTTTCCACCTGCAGCTGGCAAACGGGAGGCGTGGGCGCGTCTTCGGGCACCAAGGCGTGAGAAAAGTACGCGTTGGAAACGGCCACGAACTCCGGGCTTCCGCTCGGTTGAAACCAGCGGTACTGCCCGGTGGCGGCAAACTCCGGCATGTCGTACTCGTCGGGGTCGAATGCGTCGGGCAGCAGGCGGTGCGCTTCGCCGCTCGTTTCAACACACTCGACCGTGGTGATGTACGGGCTGACGCGGAACAACTCGCTCTGCACGTCCTTGTCGAGCCACCAATCGACGGTATCGATGCTGGTGGCGTGCACGCGCGCTTCGCCTGCAAGGTTGGTGATGGTGACATGAACCGATAGCTCGTACGGGCGTTGCGTTGCAGCAATCACCTTCTCGAGACGAACCGCTTCATCTTGATAGGTGAAGTGGCAGACGTTCGGCGCTGCGTCCTGCAACTGCCAGTCGACCGAATCGAACTTGACGTTCCACTCGAGATCATCGCGTACCCCGGGCGAGGTTGGGGTGCGAAACTGAACGAACAGCTGTTGTCGGAACTCGTGAACGCTACCGGGATCGTAGCCGGCGCCTGCTCGCGGGTCCTCTTCTTCAGCCGTGCCGGGAACCGTTCCCGGTTGCGGTGTCGTCGATAGGTCGTGAACCCTGCCCCCCCGGACGTACTTTTCTTTGAGCAGCTCGTAGCGCTTGAGGGTTGCCCCGCGCGTGGTGAACTGCGCGTTGTACTCGCCTGTCTTGATGCGACAGTAAGAGTAGGGTGCTCTTTCCGCAGGCAGCGTTACCTGAGGGTAGGCGATGCCCGTCGCCGCGGTTGGATCCGGCGGTTTGAGGAACCAATTGAACAAAAGGACGGCGCCGATTGCGATGAGAGCAAATCGGAACGCGGAAGCGGCGTTACCCACGGGTGTTAACTCCAGGCCGGCACGGCCATAGGTGGTCGTTAGCGTTGTTGACGAAAGTCATGAATTCCCCGCAGGTGGTTCGAGAAGCGCGCTCAACCGTTGCCAGTCTGGCTCTCGGTCCTTGGCTGGGGCGGAGGGCGGCAGTTCGGGAAAGTCCAACCCGCCGCGACAAAAGGGGTGGCAGCGACAGATGCGAGAGGTGGCCATCCAAACCGCGCGGGGCGTCGAATGATATCGCAGGCACAGTAGGGCGTACCGCGAACAGCTCGGCTCGTAGCGACAGGCTCCCGGAGTCCACGGCGACAGCCAGCGCCGGTACGCCTCCACGACGCCGATCAGAACCTGCCGAATCATGCGAAACTTTCCCGAGCGAGCGGTAGCGCGTCACCAGTTCCGCGCGGGGCTTCGGCCGCAGCGTCACGAAGCAGGCGCGCGCTTTCCGTGCAAACGCGTTGCGTTGCGGCGCGCCACTCTGCGACGACCGTCCCAAGCCCGGTGCCCGGTGCGAGTTTGCGTACGACGACGACCACATCCATTCCCGGGAGCCAGAGGTCGCGGGTAGCCCGGAAGGCTTCCCGCACCAAACGTTTCGAGCGATTGCGTATCACGGCCCCGCCGAGTTTACGCGAAGCAGTTACCCCCAAACGGGCACCCTGGCGCTCACAAGCATCCTGTGCCCGAAGTAGGATGATGAAGTGTGGCAGAACTACGCGCCTGGATCCCGCCTGCACCTGTTGGTATTGCCGTCGAGAGCGGATCCGCTGGGACTTCGGCCATCGCCCCCGTGCTTGGGGGGTAACCACCGCCGCCTACTTTTTGTTGCTGGTGGTTACCGCAAGGCGCCAGCGTCCGCGACGGCGACGGTTCTTGAGGATCTCTTGCCCGCCCTTGGTGGACTTGCGCTTACGGAATCCGTGGGTACGAGCGCGGCTGAGATTGTGGGGCTGGTAAGTGCGTTTCATGGGGCCCTCGAGGGTAGCTTTTGTGCAAGTGCCGCTCGAGAGCGGCGTGAAAGTGGATGGGGGGTGCGGAAACTAATGGGGGACGGAGTCGAACGAGCATCAATCGTGAGCGAGGCACCGGAGGGGCCATCCGCAGGGGCGGTGATTCTGCGTGCTCACCGTTGGTGCACGGCCGCGCACTGCCAGAGGTATCCGGCAGTGGTGCCATCGCTGACTCGGCGAACCGTCACTTGCTGTGTGGCGGCATCTTCACTTCTTTGAAGACGACGTGGCGGCGTAGCACCGGGTCGTACTTCTTCAGTTCCAGCTTTCCCTGCTGCTTCTTCTTATTCTTGGTGGTGTAGTAGGTGAAACCTGTCCCCTCGCTGGACACCAACCGGATATTGTCACGCATAGCGGGCGAGCTGGTACCATCGTTTTTTGCCAGGCGCAAGCAGCATTTCGGGCCTCGTACCCCCCCAACGAGGGGTGATTCGGCACCTCGGCTGCTCGCGCCCCGCGGCTTATTGCGACAGGATTTTGAACTCCACCCGGCGGTTCTTGGCTCGACCTTCTGCGGTCGCATTGGTGTCGATGGGCTGCTCCATACCGAAGCCCTCGGACTCGAGCCGGTCGGGGCTTATCCCCTTGTCCACCAAGTACTGGACGACGGAGGCGGCCCTTCGGTCGCTCAGCCGCTTGTTGTAGTCCGCCCCGCCGACGTTGTCGGTGTGACCATAGACGCCGAGTCGGATCCGGGAGCGCTCTCTGAGAAGCTCGACCACCTCGTCGAGCAAAGCGAAAGAAACGGGAAGAATGGCCGAGTCGTTGTACGCGAACTGGATCGGTTCGAGCAGCTGGATGTCGCTGCGGGTCACGACGATGCGCTTCCTCTTCTCTTCGGGGCAGCCGTGCTTGTCGGGGTCTTCGCTCTTGACGCCCGCGACTTCCGGACAAGCGTCGTCGACGTCCAAAATTCCGTCCTTGTCCGCGTCGTCTTCGGGACAGCCATCCTCGTCCTCCACGCCGTCCATGTCCTCGGGGACGGTGGGACACTTGTCGTCTTTGTCGAGAATACCGTCGTCATCCTGGTCCAAGTCGGGGCAGCCATCGTCGGGGAACGGCGGCTTCCCGTCCTCTTTGACGGTCGGACACTGATCGATCGAATCGGGAAAGCCGTCGCCGTCGGTGTCTTTATCCGGACCCAAGTCTACGCGGTCGATGACCTTGCGCTTGCGCCGGGTGTCGTCGGGGCCGATGTCGGAGATCAGCAAGGTCGACCCGATCTGTGCCAGCAGGCGCACGTCAGGGGCGCCGTAGCCGGGGGTGAAGCGCGTGCCGCCGCCTGCCATGATGAACCACGACTTTTCTGCACCCATTGCCCAGCGCGCTTGGCCGAGCCACTCGAAGGGTGTGTTTTCCCCGCGGAAAAAGGCGCTCTCGGTGCGTTGCCGACCTGACTCCGTGATGTCTACATCGTGCAAACCGAACTGCCCCCAGATCTCGGCACCCACACGCAGTCGGTCGTCGATCGGGAAGAACAGGCCTGTCGATAGTCGGAGCTCGTTGCCCACCTGAAGCGTACTGGGACGGATTTCGCGCCGGGGTCTGAAGTGGGGGCCAATCATGCCGACCCACATGAAGCCATCGCCATGGTACTCGGCGTTAGTAAACAGCCATGCGGTCGTCTCGGTGTCACTGGCGAAGCGGGAGTCCGTACCGGTCGGAATGAAGAGCGCTCCACCGGCACCCCAGCGGAACTTCCTGTCCGCGCTCTCGAGCGCCATGGCGCGTAACGCGAGGCGCATGTCGTAAACCGCCGGTCCGCGATCGAAACCGGAACCGATCCCATCGCGAATCGGGTCATCGCCGCCGACGCTGATCGGGGCGAAGGGCATGGCCAAGTCCATGGCTACTCGTCGGTTCAGCTGCAGGCCCGCGTTGAGGTAGACGAAGACCTGATTCGAGTAGGGGTTGCCGTTGTTGTCGATGACACCCTGGCGCTCGGACACGGTTTCGATGCGCAAGGGGTTGAGCACGTAGCCGAGGGTTGCCGAGCCGAAAAAGCGCGGCTTGTCGTGAAAGAACGGCCGCCACGTCATGAAGGGATCGTCTGGGGCTCCAGAGATCTGTGCGCGGTCCAAGTAAAACCCCGCGCTCTGCGCCTGAGCCTGAGGGCTCGTGGTAACCAGACCAAGAACCACCGCTGCCAACATTGCCAGCCGGACGACGAGCACAGGCCGGTCCGTGACACTCCCTAAAGTTTTCCTAACCACCAGGCTAACTTACTCTGATGGCAGGCGGTTTTGGAAGAAACATGCGTGGCTGCCCCAGCTGTCTCGCCTCAAACTCGATCGACGAACAACTGGCACACCCACACCTCCCCATTCGCATCTGTCACGACACCCAAACCGACTTGGGTGAATTCATCGTGAAGCAGGCTGCGTCGGTGGGACGGGCTTTGCCAAATGACTCGGTGCGCGCCCTGGATGGAGTCGGCGCGCGCAACGTTCTCGGCGACGACTCCGGGATGTAGCTCGAGGCGCGCCATCCTCGCTCCTGGATCACCGCTGCCGACGTCGTGGGAGACTTGCCGGCGCTGTTGCATGGCCAGCGCGTGGCTTTTGGCAACCAGCGATAGGACCTCGTTGAGTTCGAGCGGTGGCAGGCCTTCGGAGCCCCGAGCTTCGTTGAGCATCGCCAACAGCAGCTGCTCGGGCGCCGCCTCCTCCAGAAACGTCCAGGTCGTCTCGCCGGGCACGGCTTGGGTGTGGAAGCTGTCGGGAACGGGCGTATCGACGAATACTTCGACTTCCGCGACGGGCCGCGGCCCTTGCTCGAGCGTCGGCAGGACCTGAAAAAGCCACCGCCCCGCCTTCTGGAGAGGCAGTTGCGCCCGCACCTTGCCGGACGCCGTCACGTGCGCGGGCAGCGAAAACGGGGATCCGGTGGGACCCAGAGCGATGACTTCGATATCTTCCACCGGCACGTGAAGCTGAACGTCGAGCGGTAACCATTGTCCGACCCGCGCTTGTCGCGGCACCGGACGCACGTCAGCCAGCGCATCGCTCACTAGCACCGCCACGAGCGCCATCCCGGCTTCGGTCTGTACGCGCGCGGCGCCGCAGCGGCGCTGGGCATGAGTAGGGAGTCGATCTAGCCATTCGCCAACTTTGGCTTCGACTTCGTTGGGGCGTTCACCAGAAGTCGCCAATAACATCGTGGTCGGCCAGACGTAGGGCAGCCCATGGCGCCGCAGCTCGAATACGAGCTCGTCGTTGCGCATCAGGCGACCGTGGGTCACTCGATGCTGGGCGAAAACTCGCGCGACCGCTGCTAAGCCGGCGTCCGGCGTCGTGCACGTGTGGTGGAGATAGCCTTCTGCCCGAGGAGTCTGAGGTGAATGAGTCGTGGGGGTTGCCTCAGTCGGGACTTGCAGGGGCCCAGCTTCGGCGTCTCGAGCGGAGACGTCGTCGACCGTTGCGGGCGCGGCTTGGGGGTGACAGGCGCCGAGCGCCACGCACAGCGGAGCGAGTCGAGCGGAAAATCGAAGGGGCGAATTTGCCATGGGGCTTGGGTTGCCGAGACACCGTCGGCTGCTGCCACTTTGTGCAGGTCGTGGGCGCTACTGCAAAGCCCGGCGCGGATGTTGGCCCGCCGTTTGACCAATTAGCAGGCGTGGGGGGAGGGTTCGTGCCTGAAACGCAAAACCGCACCGCCGCCTGCGCGCCGGGCTGTCATGGGGACGCCTCGGGCATTAGCTTCCCGCTCATGCTTGAAGGTCGGTCGAGCTCACCCGGCGCACTGGTGGTTGCACTGGCGTTCTGGCTTCTGGTGGCGTGCGATAGGAACGTGCGCCGCAATCAGGAGCCGCCTAGCGTGCCTACGGTGCGCGTGTACGTGACGTCCACGCTGGCTGGTGCCATGGAACCGTGCGGCTGTCGCAAGGACATGCTGGGCGGCGTGGACCACGCCGCCGCGCTGCTCGAGCAAGGAAAGCGCGAAGCTCCCCATGCCCTCGTCGTAGGTGCCGGGCCCCTGTTCTTCATGGAGCCCGGGGTAAGTGCAGACAACGCCGAAAAGGATCAGCAAGACCGGTGGAAAGCCGATGCCATCGCCGGAGCGTTGGCTCACTGGCAGCTGGCAGCCTGGGCCCCAGGAGTGAACGACTTCGGACGCGGCGCCGGGATGTTTGCAGAGTTGGCCCAAAAGAGCGGAGCTACGCCCCTTGCGGCCAACCTGACCAGTGAGGAGCTTCAGCTACAGCGCACACGCGTCGTGGAGCGAGCAGGTGTGCGAATCGGATTAACCGGGGTGAGCATGCTTGGGCAGGTGCCGTCCACGGGCCTCACGGAGAGTGACGCTGTGGCTCAATTGCGGGCAGCCCAGCAAGAGCTCGTGGCGCAGGGGACCACGGTGAGAGTAGCGCTCATCGCTGCTTCACGGGGCGATGCCATGCGTATGATCGAAGCTGTTCCCGGATTTCACTTGGCGGTGATAGGTAAGTCTAAGGATTCCGGTGAAAACAACGACGCAGCCGTGCCGCCCGCGCTTCTTGGAGAGACGCTAGTCGTGCAAGGGCCAAACCACCTGCAAGCCATGCCGGTCATCGATCTGTACATTCGAGACGGTCACAACAGTCCGCAGGAGCTTCGCTTCGCAGACGCGACCGGCATACGGCAAGCGGAGCGTCGTGCGACCCTGCAGTCGCGCATCGCGGACCTGAGTAAGCGCCTGGACGAATGGAAGAAAAGCCCTTCAGTACGAGCCGAGGACATCGCGGCGCGCGAGGCTGACGTGGCGCGCATGCGCAAGGAATTGCAGTCATTGTCGGAAGTGAAGGCGCCCCGTGACGGGAGCTTCTTTCGCTACGAGCTGCGGCAGGTGCGTGAACGTTTGGGTAGCGACTCCGCCGTGCTGGAGCGTATGCGGCGCTACTACAAGCAGGTCAACGAGCACAATCGCGTGGCGTTCAAAGACCGGAAACCACAACCGGCGCCCGAAGGCACTCCAAGCTTCGTCGGCATAGAGCGCTGTACCTCCTGCCATGCCGCAGCCACCGCGTTTTGGAGGTCGACGGGACATGCCAAGGCTTACCGAACGCTCGAGGATGACTTTAAGGAGTTCAACCTCGACTGCGTCGGGTGTCACGTCACCGGTTACGAGATGGTGGGTGGCTCCACCGTCACGTTCGTGGACGGGCTGAAGGACGTTCAGTGCGAGTCGTGTCACGGACCAGGCTCGCTGCACGCCGAAGACCGGAGCCCCGGATCGATCTTGCTCACGCCGCCCGAGAGCTTGTGCGTGAAGTGCCATCACCCTCCTCACGTGGCCGACGATTGGGACGTGAAGCAAGCGTGGACCCACATCATCGGCGAAGGTCACGGAGCCCGTAGTCAGGCTCCTCCGACGACGGGCGATGCCCCTTCACGGCAAGAGCCCGCGCCGCTTCAAACTCCCCCTCATTGATTGGCGAGCGCGGGTTGCGTTAGCGCAGTACCGTGTGGAGGAAGGTGCCGCGGCGATAGGCGAACACATACACCACGGCCGAAGTCATGTAGGTAAGCGCCACCACTTGCCAGAGCGCCGTCACCGGTCCGTCAAACACGTTGACTACCAGCCAACACGCCGGCACCTGGAAGGCCAAGAACACGGCGATGTCGAGCAGGAAGGTTTGACGCGTCGCCCCCGCGCCTTGAATGGCGGAGCCCAAGACGATGCCCACGCCCAGGCCGACGTAGCTCGGTGCCACCCAATTGAAGTAGTCGAGCCCCGTAGCTACCACGTTGGGGTCAGCGGCAAAGAACTCGACCATGGGACGTCCGAACAACCAACAGGCGAGGGCGAAAGCGCCCATCATGATGGCGTTGTAAATGGTCATCACCCATCCGCTACGATGCGCGCGCGCGTGATTGCCCGCACCCAAGTTCTGACCCATGAAGGTCTGCGACGCGCTGCCCCAGCCTAGCCCCACGAACATGGCCATCGTCTCCCAGCGCAGCACGACACCGAGAGCCGTAGCCGTACTCTGGTCGGTCTCAGTCGTGTAGCCGCGTTGGGCGAACGCGATGACGGCAAGGACGGCAACGATGCGGACCACGAGCTGCGAGCTCGTCGGCCAACCCACGTCCCAGATGCGGCGCATGATGTTCGGCGATGGCCGCACGCGCGAGCTCTTAGTGAACAGATCGTGGCGGTACAAGCAGACGATGAAGGTCGGCACGAGCGCCAGTAGACGAGCGATGACGGTGGCCCAAGCTGCACCGACCAGCTCCATCCGAGGCAAGCCCAATGCGTCGGCGAGGGGAGGGCCCCAGGCGAATATGGGGGGCGCCTCTCCGGGGCCGTACACGAGGAGAACGGCCAGGAGTAGATTGGCTGCGTTGGCGAGCACCAGCATGGTGATCGGCGTCTTGCTACTGCCGAGGGCGCGCTGGATGGTGATCAGGTGTAGCAGCAGAAAGATGGACCCGCTGCCGGCCATGGTTACCTGCAGGTAGGGCACGCCCACTTCCGCGACCTGGCCCTTGGCGTTCATCACGTCCCGCAGCAGGAAGTCGGCACCGAACAATCCGATGGCCGCAAAGGCAACGCTCAGGAACATGAGTAACAAAAGGGACTGCCACGCCACGCGTCGCACCCCTTCTTCATCCCCTTCACCATGCCGACGGCTGATGATGGTGCCCGTCGCTATGCTCAAGCCGTAGCTGAGAATCGTGCCTACGGCGGCGACGTTGTCACAGTTGGCGATAGCGGCCATGGCGGCTGGTGCCGTCGTGCCTTGGAGCCGAGCAATGATATACGCGTCGACCAGGTTGAACGTCGTTTGCAGGCCCATACCGACCGCCAGCGGAAAGCCGAAACGTGCCGCCTCCACCGCCAAGGGCCCGTTCAGGATGCGATCGATACTGCGATTGAAGCGGGGCCGTTCCTCGGAAGGGCGACCCGAGTCGTTGTGCGATGGTGGCGCGCCGACTACCGCAGGCACGATGGTGGCCTCATCGGTGTAACTGGGGCTGGGAGTCGATTTCATCCCTGCTCCTCGGCTGCAATATCTTCACCACCCATCGAGACCGCCTTACGTAACCGATCGTTTGCGCATCCGTCTCGCGAGAAGAGAGCCCACGCGTATTTCCCCGCGAGCCCTCCATTCTGACCGTGTTTCGTCTGATCGCCCACTCCCCGTCGGAGCGTGGGCCAATGGCCGGTTAAAGCGCCGTGCTCGCAGCGCGACCAAAGCAACCCTGGGCAATGCGTAAGTGCCTACGCACTGGCGCCGTGTCTTCGATGAAGCGCCCGGTGACGGGGTCGTTGTAGCCGCTACACCCTTTGAGATCGGCGATGTGGGACGCGTAATACCGATTGATGCGGCCCATCAGTTCCTCGCGCAGATACTTTCCGATCAACGAGGCGAGCATGACCAACGGATCTTTGGCGTCCGCGTCCTGCATGAAGTGGAGCTCTCCCAGACCGGGAAAACGATACCCGCTGTGGGCTCGCTGCTGAGTGAGCACCACGTGAAGGCGCCCTGCCAGCGGTCCAAAGAAGCGCGAGTAGTCACCCATGCCTCCCACCTTTCCGCAGATGGCGAAGATCTCACCATCCGCGCGCTCCCGGAGATGCAAAGTGAGGCGCTCCATGGCGTGCAAGTCGGAGGTAAAGCGGTTGGCGCCGTTCTCCCGTTCGGTGTTTAGCTGTTGAACGCACACGACTTCCGCGCACGCCGTCTCGATACGGATCCCCCGCGCGGCAAGCCGATCCAGATGAGTAGTCAGCCGTCGCACTTCACTGTCCGGTGCCACGAAGGCCGACTCGGCAGCTGCCCAGCACTGATCCATGGTCGCCTCAGGGCAGCGGCGTTTGAGCAGGGCAGGCTTCTCGCGAAGCACGAGGTCGAGCAGGCCTTCTGGGGATGTAGCGGTGGGAAATAGCGCTCGCGCCCAGGCTTCTCCCAATGCGTGGTTGCCGAACGACAACAGCCGTTTCGAATCTCCGAGGTCTGCCGCCAGACGTTTTCCTAGCTTCCGCGTCAGCGCGCGCGAGCCCGCGTCGTCGACACTAGCGAGCACGGCGGTGACGATCAACGGACCGAGCTGAGCTCCCAACCCATTTTCATCGATGCCCAAGCGTTTTACGACGCCAACTGGTGCGTGGCTCACAGTCACGGGTGTAACGAAGGTCAGACCGCAAATACAACCACTCGAAGAGCCCGAGGTGAGAGACGGTGCTCGCGTGTCAGACAGCGACCAGAGTCACCTTTTTTGGTGCTGGGGCAGCGCGGAAAGCGACAGTGCTAGCCGATTGCGAGCCCGGATGCACGTGGGTAGCTTTAGTCGGCCCCCTTCTGTACCGTTCCCAACGGTGACCGTGGCTAATGATAAAGAGAAGACCGTGCTCGTTGTAGAGGACGATGAGGCAATTTCGAACCTCGTGCGCAAGGCGCTCGAACACGCGGGTTTCCGCGTCGTTACGCAACGGGACGGCGAAGCGGCCCTCGTGAGTTGTGTGGAGGAACGCCCTCAAGTCATCATCTTGGATGTCAATCTGCCGAAGCTCGACGGTTTCACGGTGGCACGTCGGATCAAGGCCGTTGCCAGTCTCAAGCACATTCCCATCATCTTCACGACGGCTCTAGACCGAGCCTCCGACAAGATCAGTGGGATTCAAGCCGGGGCAAAACACTACCTGACAAAACCTTTCAAGGTCGATGAGCTCGTGAGCAAAGTCACGAAGCTAGTTGAAGACGGTAGGTGACCCCCTTAACCTACCCGCTGCGGATGCGGGTTCAGGTGCTGTTTTTTGGGGGATTGCGTGAGACGCTGAGCCAGGCGTCCACGGAGGTCATCTTTGATGCGCCGCCGGGAAGCGCACCGGTGACCGTGGCCGACGTTGAACGGCGGCTTTCCACGCTTCATCCTGCGTTCGCAACCCTACGAATTAGCGTGCGCGTTGCCGTCAACGAAACGTTCATCGACGGCGGTGAGGTTCACGCTCATCGTCTGTTCGACGGGGATGTCGTGGCATTCATCCCCCCCGTTTCCGGAGGCTGAACGGATAGGCGTCGGCTCGAGAAGATAGCCCGCCGGCTCAATTGGATAGCCAGAGTTTTGGTATCGGGGATGGCTACGGGCCCGCTAGGCCTGAGCTTCAGCGCGTGCCACTGGGAAGCCCGCAGGGCGGTTGATGGCGTACGACAGAACGAGCACCTGAACGAGCACGACGCGATAGATCTTGTCCACGTCTGCTTCATCCACGCTATCTGCGTGCGCCTCCAAGGCCGCGCTGAGATTTTCGTGCACGAAACCTATGAGCGCGGGTTGCTCCATGAGAACTACATCGTCACTCTCGAGCGACTCCATCGGATCTGCATTGCGCAGTTCCTCGTCGAGGGTCAGCAGTTCTTGAGTGGCGGAGATGGACTCCGCGCTGACCTCCTCGACGTGATGTCCGTGGGCGTGGTCGAACGCGAGCCAGATGGTCAGCACGAGGAAGTAGCCGAGCGCCAGGGCTGTCTCGTCACTGGTATCGCCGAGTACGTCGCCGATGTGCGCCGCTAGACACGGCTGCTCCCGCTCGAAACGCTCGAACGCTTCGTCCAATTGCTCTCGTGCCTCGTCCTCATCGTGTGCCAAAGCTTGTCGCACCGCTTCCAGCGCGGTTTCGCTTACCCGGGCGTACGCAGGAACGGGTCGTATGGCAGAGGCGCGGACCCACATTCAGTTGGGTCTAGCACGTTTGCTTTCGGTGCAAAGCGCGAAAGTGCCGTCAGCACGGCGCCTGCCCCTTTGGATTCTAGCTGCCAGGACGGGCAATCCAGCGCAGCTCCGTGTCGCGCAGCCACGCCTGCGAGCCCCCCCACTGTACCTGGATGAGCCTGCCCGCGCGACCCAGGACGAACACGATGGCTCCCTCGGGGACGTCGCCGCTCGGCGTGTCGAGCGCCCGTGCCAGCAGAGGTTTACCCGTCTGATCCCGCAGCGTCGCCTGCTCCACGATGACGACGGCTTCCTGGCTGGTCGTGGCGTAATGGTAAGCCAACGCATACAGTGAACCAAACACGACGAGCAATCCACCACTTATACTGGCAACGATTGACGCAGCGAGGCGATGCGTACTCCTGACGCGCACGCGTTGAAACAGAGCGGCGGCCAAGACCAAGGACGCTATCATGGCAAGTACAGCCCAGGTGGAAACGGAGAGGAGGCTGCTTACCGCGCGCCCGAGGGGAGGGGCGATCACCACCGGATCGCGACCGCGTGCCGCCCGGCGACGAGAGATCTCCTGGCGCGCTGCCACAATCAATCGCTCCGCTTCAGCATCGTCGGTGAGAGTGGCGGCTTCGCGCCATGCAGCGACTGCTTGCCCCCAGTCTCCCGCCTGCGCTTGCGCGCTTTCTGCCCGCTGAAGGTAACCCAATCCGCGGTTGAAGCTGACGTCGGGGTGCACGAATCCACGGTCAGAGAGGCGTTCGAGGCGCACCAGCGCCTCCGAGAAAGCACCCCGCTCGAGCGCCTGTGCCGCTTCTTGGAACAACGCGTCCACACCAGCCTCGCTGTCTGCGGCTGCCGTCCTACCGGTGATCGCAAGCACACAGGTGAATAGGAAACCTGCCAGCAAGGCATTCAAACGAATTCGGAGTTGCGTTCGCTTCATGCGGCCTTCTCCGAACGCAGGCCCGCTCGCGACTGAGTGAGCTGCGCTAGGAGCCGCTGGGTTTTCGTCAGCAGATCCTGCAGGTCACCCTGGTGGGCAAAGCGGTAGGCCTCA
This sequence comes from uncultured Polyangiaceae bacterium, assembly GCA_964577325.1. Lineage (GTDB taxonomy): Bacteria > Myxococcota_A > Polyangia > Polyangiales > Polyangiaceae > SZUA-265. Next base: position 22,967 of record CAZNZA010000039.1, on the reverse strand, counting down.
ATCTCACTGAGCAATGTCGTGACAGCTTTCGAGGTTGCCGCCTCCAAGCCGGCCGCCGCCAGTGTCGGTTCGAGCTGTTCGCGAAGCAGCGCGCGGGCCTTGACCCCGGTGGCGTGCTCGATGCTTTGGAATAGGCCGCGCTCGAGAGCGGCGATGGCGCCACTCGTGTCTCCTCGCCGGCTGAAGTCCTTGGCTCTTCGCAGCTCGTCCTGCGCCAGGTTACTCAACGCGGAACGTGCCTGTTTCTTTCGTGAAGACCAGTGTTGGGCGCGAGTAAATCCCCAGTGTCCCAGCACGACACCAAGAGGAGCGCCAATCAAGATGAGCCATAGCCATGGGGAGTAGGCCCAGCTCGAGCTCCGGGACGAATAGGGTCGCAGCTCCGCTCTCGCTCGTGCCGTTTCGCTGAGCCTGACTTCGGGCGCCAGCGGAGCAGACGCTTCCGTTCCCACACCAGGAACGCTTGCTGCTGCAGGGTTGACGACCACCTGCCCCAGCGTGGCACGCGCCGTTTGATATCGCCCTTGATCCGCGTTGTAGTAGGGGAGGCTGAGCTCGCCGAGATCGAAGGTGCCCGCGCGGCTAGCTTGAACGATGTAAGTAAAAACCCGTTTACCCCGCACGACGCCTCGAGCGTCGGGTTCAGCGTTGCCCTCGACTGTAGGCTCCAACCAATCGATACCCTTCTGCTCTGGGACTCGCAAGGACTGGGGTAGGCGGCCTTCTCCTTCCAGAGTGGCGGTTACGGAAAAGGACGAGCCTGCATTGACGGTACGCGGCGTGACGCTGGCCGAAAGTGTAAACTCGCCCACATCCCCCACTTGATACCCTAGAGGCCGCCCTACCGCGGGCGGTTCGGTGACATCTACGATTAGCGTCTGGCTGTGGCGCTCCAACGGTTGCTGGGTGGACGGTGAGATGTAGTTCGACCCGTAAAAAGCCATCTGCATCGGGCCGATCTCGAGCTTGCCTGCCTTCAAAGGGAAGAGCGCAAACTCTCGAACCTTGACGGCAAGATACTCCCGATCACCAATGGTGACCGAGTACAGTTGCTCTTGAGCTGAGCTCTCCGTGATCGGCATCGAAAAAAAGTCAGGACGCCTCGGCTCCCGGGTGTCTGACTCCCGAAAACGCCCCGCCGCGCCGTACGCGATGATGCGTAGCGTCACTTGTTGTCCGACGACCGCTCGTTGGGGACTGACGCTTGCATCGAGGAATGCGGTGGCGTCGCGGGCATTCGGAAGCTGGTACCCCGGCGGTGCATCCGGGAACAGACCCCGTTGTCGCTGCAGCATGTCCTCGAGCGCCGATCGACCGCTGCGACCGAGACCAGGGAAGCCGGGGAACAGATCATCATCGTCGAACAGGGAGCTCGGCCGACGCCGCTGCTGACTGGGCGGCGATCGCTGGGGCAGGGTTCCCGCGGGCACGACTTGCAAACGAACGCTGTTGCTGGCTATGGCCCGCGATTCGACGACGGCGCGTGCTGGGCCAATAGTGAACACGCCAGTCTTTGGCGCGGTGAGCAACCAGCTGGCGGTAATTTCCCGCCGTGTTTGCGCAGACCAGCCGCTTATCGAGGTCGAAAACCGCGTGCTCACCGTGGGGCCGCGCATGATGAAACCCGGTGGCACGTCCAGTCGCGGCGACGCAGGAGCTCCCTCATCGCTCGAAACCGTCAGTTCGACGCGAACGGGCTGGCCGAGTTCGACCTTGGCTGTCTCGATGACGAGCTGCGAGGTCACCTCTGCTCGAGCGTGCCCAGAGGCAAAGGCAAGTGCCCACACCAGGCACCACCATCCAAGCTTGACCCACGACCGCGACAGGATCGCGCCTGGGTGCGCACGTCGGTGCAGTAGCGCTACCCGATTCACTTGTCTTCGAGACTCCCCGCCCGACCGCGGACTCGAGCTGGCGCATTCGGTTGCAGCAGAGGGGCGCGCTCCAGTGCATCCAAGATGCGTTCGTCTTGGCTCAACGACGGAGACTGAGTACCAGCTGGCGGGGCCTGGGCCGGGGCTTGCGAAGTGGTGGGTGGAGGTTGGTCGCTTGGCCCGGTCGAGCCGGCAGGTGGCTCTTGGCCCTGCTCGTCTTGCTCGTCTTGCTCGTCTTGCTCGTCTTGCTCGCCCTGGTCGGACTCCTGCTTCTGCTCGTCGTTCTGCCCGGGCTCGTTGGTGGGGTCCTCCTGCTCCGATTCTGGTTGCTGTTCTTCTTCAGGCT
>CAZNZA010000039.1:8224-20647 GCA_964577325.1 uncultured Polyangiaceae bacterium | reverse complement strand
GTCGTCCTGCTCGTTTTCTTTGTCGTCGTTCTGTTGTTCCGACGGCTCGCCCGTCCCGCCGTCTCCAGGCGGCGAACCCGCATCGGGTGGGGGCGGTTTTTCCTTTTCGGCTTCTTCGGCCAAGCGTAGCGCTATGGCTCGGTTGAAGGCGATGTCGGAGCCCAGATCGGTACCCGCGTCGGACCAGCCTCCGGGCATGAGCCGCAGGGCTTGGTCATAATTTTCGACCGCATTGCGGTAGTCGTGCCGCAAGAGCTCGAGGTTCCCACTCAAGTAAAACGCCCGGGCTCGTAAGTCGACGGGGTTAGAGTCGTCATGCGCGACGATGCGGGTCACCCGTAGCGCGCAGTCGACCTCTTGACTACGGCGCGCAAGAGCCGCTGCCGCGTTGGGATCTCCGTCAAGGGGAGGCTCCCCAAAGCGCCCCCCATAACGTTCAGCTATCGCGAACAGCACTAATCCGAGATCGTAGGCGGCACGGGGTCGTTCGCGCACGGCGTCGGGTGTGCCGAGCTCACCGGCTTTGCACTTGCCCGTATTGAGGTAGCGGGTCAGCAGATCCTCAGCGTCTCCCGCGTCGTGGCTTTCAAGCGCGGCAATGGCCTCGTCGACTTCGGGTACGTACCGGGTAAACAGGCGATTCTCTATCTTGGCGCAGCCCGAGAGCGAAAGCAGGATCAGCAAATTCGCGCCCCACGTCAGCTGCTTGCGAGCCAATGGCACGAAGGTCTCGACGAGCAACAACAGCAGGGCGAGTATGAGCGGGTAGTGGAATACGTCGGCGTAGACGGTTTCCACACGTTCCGAGAGCTCTTCCGTCATGTACTGCTTCAATGACCGCGTGATTTGTTCGATACCCGTTTGACCGCTCTCAGCGCGGACGATGTGCCCGTTGCCAGCGCTGGCGATCTGGGTCAGTTGCTCCTCGCCTTGGGAAGACAGGGACGTCATCAGAGGCTTTCCGTCAACTCCTTTGCGCACGCCTACGACTTGGCCGAGCTCGTCTACTTCCGGTATGGGCTCGGGGGCGCGTGAGCCGATTTGCACGACGTGGAGCATCACCCCTTGCTTGGCGGCTGCCTTAGCGACCTCTACCGGGTCACCTTCCAGGTCCTCCCCATCGGTCACGAGTATCATGACTCGTTGATGGTTCTCCGAGAGCGGATCGCGGTCGAGCAACTCGCGCGCGGCTTCCAATGCCCTGGCGATCGCCGTGCCTCCCACGGGCATGTCGTTGGGGGACAACTGCCGAAAGAACTGTGCAATGGCAGCGCCGTCGCTGGTGAGGGGGAAACTGAGGGGTTCACCTGCGAAGGCTACGGCACCAAAGCGTGCACCAGGCAGCTCATGGATCAGTCGCGCCACCTCTGCTTTCGCCCGCTCGCTGCGGTTGGGCGCCACGTCGCGCGCGTACATGCTCTTGGAGTAATCCAGCACGATCACACAATCGAGATTGGTGGCAGGGATGAGGCGCGTGCCGGTACCATATTGAGGACCCGCTAGCGCCACGAACGAAAGAGCCACGCACAGAACGACCAGCGCGGCCTTGAAAGCTCGACGCCCGCCGGTCTTTGCCGTGACCAGTTTCTCAACGGCGTCCGGGAGTCCAAAGCGTTTCACGTCTTTCAGAAGGCGCAGGCCGCCCAGCACGAAAAACAGCGCAACCAAGAGCGCCAGCGCAGTGCCGAACAACCATACCGGTTGGGCAAACCTCACGGAAACCTCCGCAGTACCAGAGAACGAAGGATGGCATCGAGCGCCAGCAGGAGCACGCCCGGCAACAGCAAGAATCGGTAGAGATCTTCGAACGTAGCGGCGCTCGCTTCAAAGCGCGTCTTCTCCAGCTCGTCCAACACTTCGTGAAAGCTGTTTCGCAAAGCCTCTGCGTCAGTGGCAATGTACATGTTGCCGTTGGTCTTTTGCGCGATGGATTTCAAGAGCTCTGGGTTGACGGGAAACCGATGTTGCCGGTAGCGAGGCCTGCCGAACAGGTCGACGCCAGCCTGCACTTGAGCAATGTCACCATCGCCAATTTGAATCGGATACACCTTAACCCCGACCACGTTGGCGAGATGGGCGGCGTAGCTGGGGTCTAGGTTGCCCGCATTGCTGTCACCATCGGTGAGCAATATGATGGCTTTGCTCTCCGCTTCGGAGCGACGCAGGCGCGCCACGGCTACGCCCAACGCATCGCCAATGGCTGTGCCGCTACTCTCTATCATCTCGAGTTCCATCTTCGAGATGAGGGAGTCGAGCAGGTGATAATCGAGCGTTGGCGGCGACACCAAATACGCGGCAGTGCCGAAGGCGACGACTCCGATGCGGTCCGTCTTGCGCCGCGAGATGAAGTCGCGCATGACCGCTTTAGCGGCGTCGAGGCGCGTCGGCGCTGCTTGCATCGACTTGCGTGGGGCCAAACGCGCGAGGTCTGAGGGTAGGTTGTCGACCACCGCTTGCATCGACCCGCTCAGGTCGAGCACCAGTACGGCGTCGATGCCCTCGTCGGAGGAATCGACAGGAACGATGCTATTGAGTGGGCGGCTCAGCGCCACCACGAGCAGCCCGAGGGCTACGGCGCGCAACGTTCCCGGCAAGTCGCGCAGCCAGACCCGTAAGCCTTTGGGCGCTGCGCGAAGCGCGGTGACCGAGCCCAGGCGAAGCCGCGCCATGCGTACGTCTTCGCCGTACGTTCCTCGCCAGAAAACGAAGGGAACGAGGATGAGACCGAGCAGAAACCACGGTCGTTCGAAACGCGCACTGAACAATTCGGGACCGCGGGCGGCCAACGGGTACGCCAACCCTACGAGCAAGACCACGACGGTCAAACCGAGTAAAGTCGCGGCCCGCACCGTGCGCTGGGAGCGCGGGGAAGGGACCGGCTCTGACCAACGCATGCTGGGGCGTCCGGCCCGTGTAGTTTTGGTGTTCCGCGCCGCCATGGCTACTCCTTCGGCTCCTCGCCGCGCCCGGGGGCGGAATGGGGTTCAACCACTGGCGCCGTGGCTGGTGGCGAAGCTGACGGCTGAGCAGAATTGGTCAGCGGCTGCTCAACAGGTCGCCTCTCGTCCCGCATCGTGCTGCGCACGAGGGCTTCGGTGCCGTCGAGAGCCTCCACACATTGGGTCTCACTCGGTGTGGCGTCGGCAAACTTCACCAGATCCGACTCGCGCAACATACGTTCGGTTTGCGCCAACAGCGATGGGGGCAGCGGTGAATGTCGCAGTGCGCTCAGCACCTCTTCGGTGGTGCTTTCCAGGCCGTCGAAGCCGTAGCGACCACCGAGGTATTCCCGAAGCACGTGGTTCACCCGCTCCAGGTGCGTCGTCAAGCGTCCTTGTCTCACGAGGTCCGCGTGTCGGATGTCGTGCAAAGCTTCGAGGGCGGTTTCCCACGGCGGGCGCGGGGGGGGCGGTGGCGGCAACGTCTTTGGACGTCTGCGCCACCACGCTACGAGCAGCGCGAGCAAGAGCGCAACCCCCAAGCCGATGAGCGTGCCGTAGGCAAGGTTGCGCATCGTGACCCACAACTCGCGTTGACGCAGCGGGCTTGGGTTGGCCTTTGGTGTGGCATTGGGATGATTGGCGGTAGGGTCCTCGACCGTTATCGAATGCACGCTACTGCACAAGGTCATCACTTCACCGCTGGCGCGTGCCATTGCAACCGGAAGCGGTGGCAGTACCAATTCTTGGCGTCCCACGGTCTTGGGCAAAGGAATGACGACGATATCGACGGTGGTCGCTGCGTCGGAATCGCGTTCTACTCGCGTGACACGCGGCGCTGCGGGACTGCCAGCCGTCGGGAACTCGAAGCCGGCCGAACGCAATGCTCGAGCCCCCGTCGAATCGCGCTGTAGATCAAACGCATCCGCTAGCACTCGTTCGCCTTTGCCGTGTATGACCGTCAAACTCAGGCGCGCTGCATGACCGCTCAGGCCGCGCTTTGGAAACGACTCCGTCATCGTGGGGCGGGCTTTGCCGGCTGGCACGTGTTCCACGCAGGTGTTCGACGGCACCGCTTGGCGCACGGGTGTATCCGGCGGGGGGCTCGCCGGAGCCGTACCCGTGGCCGAAAGACTCAGACTCGCAGGGGGAGCTGCCGCATCGGGCGGTACCGGCGCCGCTACGGCAAAAGGCACCGCTTTTGCCAGCGCCACCATAGCGACGCAGACCCCGAGCACGATTCGTCGGCTCGCCAGGACTTCGCTTTGCGCCTTCATCGGTGGGCTCGCTTCGCGCGCCGAGCAAACAAGTCTCGGAGCGGTCCAATGTACGGTCGGTCGGTACGCACGATACAATGGTCTAATCCGAATTTCTTGAACAGCTTCAGATGAGTCTCACGCTGCTCACGCATCATCTCGGCGTAAGCCTCCCGCACGGATGGACTGGAGGTATCGACGAGGACGTCCTCCCCTGTCTCGAGATCTTCGAAGCTTGCCAGTCCCACGTCCGGCAACTGCTCGTCGCGGGGATCGGCCAGCATCACCGGCACGAGGTCATGTCGGGCCGCTACTACCGACAGTGCTCGCTCGTAGTCGCTCGCGAAGAAGTCGCTCAGTAGAAAGGCGACACTGCGACGGTGAGACACCTTGGCCAGGGTATGCAAACCCGTCGACAGATCCGTGCCCCTGCCCGTCGGCTCCGAACTGAGGATCTCGCGGATTACACGCATCGCGTGCTTCTGACCCTTCTGGGGCGGGACGATTTTCTCGATCCGATCCGAGAAAAGAATGAGTCCGACGCGGTCGTTGTTCTTGATCGCGCTGAATGCACACAGCGCGCCAACTTCGGCTGCAAGGCGGGCCTTGTTCGATGCTTGACTGCCAAATGTCTCACTGCGGGAGATGTCTACCGCCAGCATCACCGTCATCTCGCGTTCTTCGACGAAGACCTTGATGTAGGCTTCGTCCATGCGTGCGCTGACGTTCCAATCGATAGCGCGAATGTCGTCACCCGGTTGGTACTGACGCACTTCTCGGAATGCCAGGCCTTGGCCTTTGAACCCCGACGTGTAGCTACCCGCCAGCTGATCGTTGGCGAGCCGATTCGTCGTGATCTCGAGCTTGCGCAGCGCCTTGAGTAGTTCCTTGGGGATCAAGCGGGTAGTCCGGGTTCGAGTTAAGGGACTTCGACGACTTCGAACACGCGGCGGACAACGTCTTCGGACGTCATCTCTTCGGCTTCGGCTTCGTAGCTCAGAACCATGCGATGGCGCAGCACATCTGGCCCAATTGCCTTGACGTCTTCAGGCGTGACGTAGCCGCGGTGGCGCATGAAGGCGTGAGCCCGGGCTGCGTTGACCAGAGCAATGCTGGCACGCGGCGAAGCGCCATGCTCAATCAACGGTTTCAGATCTGCTAGCCCGGCACGATCAGGTTCGCGGGTGGCGAACACGACGTTGAGAATGTAGTTCTTGACGCGGTCGTCGAGGTATACGTCGCGCACGACTCTGCGTGCACTCATGAGTCGCTCGGGGGTAACCACAGCCCGAATTGGACTGACGTGGCCCGAAGTCATGCGGTCCATGACCAGGCGCTCTTCATCCCGCGTAGGGTAGCCGACCTTGACCAGCATCATGAAGCGGTCGACCTGTGCCTCGGGCAGAGGATATGTCCCCTCCTGTTCGATCGGGTTCTGAGTGGCCATCACGATGAACGGCTCAGGCAGCTTGTAGGTCTTGTCGCCAATCGTGACTTGGTGCTCCTGCATGGCTTCCAACAGGGCACTCTGCACTTTTGCCGGTGCGCGATTAATTTCGTCAGCGAGCACGAGATTGGCAAACACGGGCCCGAGCTTGCTCGTGAACTCGGCGGTTTTCTGATTGTAGATGACAGTACCGATGAGGTCTGCGGGCAGTAAGTCGGGGGTGAACTGGATGCGCGAAAATTGCGCCGAGATGGCGTCGCAGATGGTGCGAACCGTCAGCGTCTTGGCCAGCCCTGGTACGCCCTCGAGAAGCACGTGACCTCCTGTCAGAAGCCCGATGAGCAGTCGCTCCACCATGACGCTCTGACCGACGACGACCTTGCCCACCTCGGCCACCAAATCGTCGATGAAACCGCTTTCGGCGGCGACCACTTCATTCAGACCCCTTACGTCCTGCATCATTCCTCTAGGCCTTCCTCACTTCGCTCGTTGCCCCGCGCTTGCGTCGGAGGGGGCGTATATCGCGATGCGCGCGGCGGAGACAATCAGACCCCGGACAATATTCCCAGAGCTGGCCGCCAGACCACGGTCGCAACGCCTGCCCGAGCCCGGGCTTGCCTCAGGCTGCCGACGAGGAGATGCCCGGCTCACGGGCTGGACGGGGCGCTGGCCTCTACGGACGTTCCGTTCCGATGGTCGCGCAGGGCATCGAGCAGTGCCGTGGCGCCGTTGGCTTTGTTCACGACGAGTCCCACGCCCGATGCTTGCGCGCGCAGTTTCCCATCGGTGTTCGCCGTGAAGAAGATGGCATGGCGGACCAAACCCCGCTGCGTGAGCTCTTCCGCCAAAGCCACCCCGTTGCCGTCTTCCAGATCGACGTCGAAGATACCGACGTTGAAGCAATGGTCGAGCTGGCGAGCATCGCGACAGCCCGCCACTCGTTGGACGGACAAGCCTCCGTGACGCAGAACGCGGGCCACGGAGCGAGCAACGACGGCATCGTTTTCCACGTGAAGAACCGGGGTGCTGTCGGATGGCTCGAAGTGCACGGCGCCTTATTGAGTGCCCGGGGCAGGGGTGACAAGGACCATTTTTCTTAGCCCACTGTGGATAACGGGTGGGTAACGTGTGGCCGCCGTCGGCAAACGCGCCTGTCTCGCCGCGGCGGCCGATCAAACCAAGTAGCCACCGTCAGGGCGCCTCATTTTTACGCGCTGCTCGATGAGAGGCAGAACTTGGCCTGGCGGCGGCGACGGCTATGATGGCAGGATGGCCTTCGTCCTTCACCACCAAGTCCTTCCGTCCCCGCATGCCACCCGTACTGCACTCGTGCTGCATGGAGCTTTGGGGTCGGGCCAGAATTTTCGCGGCTTCATCAAGAAGCTCGGCCAATCGCATCCGGAGTACTGCTTCGTGCTCGTGGATCTGCGCAATCATGGACAGAGCCACCCTGCCCCGCCGCCGCACACGCTCGAGAACGCGGCGCGCGATCTGGAGGCACTGATCGAAGCCAACCCGGAGCTGCCGCCGACCACCACGCTCATCGGCCACTCTTTCGGGGGCAAAGTAGCGATCGAGTTCGTGCGTTCCGGACCCGATGACGCGCGGGCAAAGCTGCAACAAGTATGGGTGTTGGATGCCAACCCGGGAACGCAGCAAGCCAACGACGAGCATGAGGTGCTGCAAGTCGTCACGGCCGTGCGCAACGTGCCGTTGCCGATCCCGAACCGTCAGCATGTGATTGACAGCTTGAGAGCGCAGGGCATGAGCCAGGGGTTGGCCAACTGGATGACGACGAACATCGAGCGAGAGGGCAGCGAGTATCGCTGGGCTTTCGACTTGGATGGCATCGTTGCGCTATTGAAAGACTACTTCGGGAAGGACCTGTGGCCGTTCTTGGCCACGCCGCGGCAGTCTCCGGAGTTTCATTTCGTAGTCGCTGAAAAGAGCGATCGATGGAACGGTGAGATGACGGAGCGAGCGCGGCAACTGGGACCCGAAACGGGCTGTCACGTGCACGTGCTCGAAAACGCCGGACATTGGCTCCACGTCGACAATCCTGCTGGTCTATTGGACATCCTCGACGCTCATCTGACAAAGTAGATGCACTAGCGGAGGTGAACGACGGTGACGGCATCGCCACCGTCTTCTCGAGTTGCGGCTTCGAACTGTCTTACCACTGGGGATGCCGCTAAGTGTTCACGCACGGCAGACTTCATGGCTCCAGTACCGTGCCCATGCAGAACGAACGCGGCCGTCTCACGCAACTGCAGCATGCGGTCGAGGAAGGCATCGACGCGCGCTAGTCCCTCGTCCACCCGCAGCCCACGTAAGTCGCAGGTGTTGAGTGAACTCCGTATTGGCTCCGCGTCTCGCGGAGCGGCTGCTTCTCGTGTAGCGAGACCTGGTGAGTTGCGGCGCAGGGACGGGTTTTTTTTAACGGACTGGCGCATCGGCTGGGCGCGAACTTGGTCGAGCGGCACGGACATCTTCAAGCCACCTACCGCGACCCGTACCTGACCCTTGTTGGGCGCTTCAACCACGGAAGCCTCGGTGTTGAGATGCAACAACCTCACGACCGTGCCCACCGTAAGCTCCTGGGATGTCGGTGCGGCAGGTTGGCTTGGAGCTTGCCGCAGCACCCGCGTCAAGGAGCCGTGTAAAGTGATGGGCGCTGCCGCGGCGTTGACCAATTGCTCGGCTTCGCGCCATGCCTCGCGCGATGGCGACCTGAGCAAGGCTTTTGCTTGTCGCAACTCCGTGCGAGCTTGCTGCACCTCACGCGTCAGCTCAGCCGACAGCCTCTCGAGCTCGGAGCGACTTTGGCGTAGCAGATGCTCCCGCTCCCGTTCACTGGCGTCGCGTTGACGTGTGGCTTCGTCCAACAGTTCTTGCTGATCCCGGAGCAGTTGCGCGACCTGTTCCCGCTCTTGCTCGAGTTGCTCTATCAGGCGCTGCTGATCGCGCTGCTCTTTGGGTAGACAGGCGCGGGCGCGGGTCACGACCGCTTCGGGTAACCCAAAGCGTTGAGCCACGGCGAGTGCCGAGGACGCGCCGGGAGTTCCCAGATGTATGCGGAACGTGGGGCTCATGCGCTCCAAGTCGAAACCAACGCTGGCATTGCGAAAGCTCTCTTTGCCACTGGCGCCCAACTGCTTGAGCCGCTCGTAATGGGTAGTGACGGCCACACTGGCTCCGGCAGCGACCAGCGCTTCGAGGGTGGCCACAGCCAGCGCCGCACCTTCTTCGGGGTCGGTGCCGCCGGCCACCTCGTCGAGCAACAACAGCGTCCCGCGGCGGGCTCGGCGCACACAGTGGGCGAGCTTTTGGACATGAGCGCTGAAAGTGGACAATGAGCGACTGATGGACTGGTCATCGCCGATGTCGGTGATGACGTTTTCGAACCATCCGATCTTGGATTGTGGGGCACAGGGAACCGGTAATCCGCTGCGCGCTAGCCAGGCGGCCAACCCCAGGCACTTGAGCGCTACCGTCTTGCCTCCCGCGTTGGGGCCCGAAATGATGAGGGCTTGCGCGGGGTTGAGCTCCAAGTCATTGGCTACGGGTGAACTGTCCGCGTCGTCGCTCAGAAGCAAAGGGTGCCGCATCTGACGGAGCTCCAGCACGGGTTCTGCCGCAAAGGTGACCGGCAGCGCCTGGTGGCGATGAGCCCAGGTCGCCACGGCAGCGATGCGGTCGGCGAGCAGACATTGCTGCGCAGTCCGTTCGAGAGCGCCCAGATGAGTGGCGGCAAGCATACTCAACTCGTGAAGGATCTTTGTCTCCTCCTGGTGAACCAAAGCCTCCGCGATACGTACCCGGTTGTTCTTTTCAATCAGCGATTGTGGTTCAACGTAAAGGGTGTTGCCGGTCGCGCTCGAGCCCAGCACCGTCCCCTCGATACGCCCCGCATCCGCGCGCACGGGTAAGACGTAGCGGCCTTCCCGCTCTGCGAAGTACGCTCCAGCAAGTTTGTCGCGGTAGATGCGGAGTAGCTGAGTTTGCTCGCTGCGCAACGCGTCCCGGCTGTGCGCCAGCTGTTGTCGAGCGCTGCGCAGTCCATCTGACGCGCCGTCGTACAGCTGCCCCGAATCATCGATGGCGGCGCGCAGCGTACGAGCGAGCGGCGCGAGTTCGGGGTCGACCACCAGCGCTTGGTGCAACGACGGACACAGTTCACGCTGAGCGCTCACATGCTTGAACAGCAGCGTGGATTGTTCAATGCAGTCGACGCACTGCCGAAGGCCACTGCCGCTCACGTCGGCACCACGCTTCAAGGCCCCCAGGGGATCTTTTAGATCGCCCGTGCGCCGGATCGGCAAGCGACATTGCGCTCGCTCGAGGGCAAGTGCTTCCGCCACCCAAGCGTGTTCGCACGCGGCCTCTTCGCGAGCAGCCAACGGCATGCGCTCGAGTAGCGCGGCCACCGTTTGCTCGTTGACCGCAAACGCGCTGATGTTCACGAGCACTTCCTGCCAGTTCAGATCGCGAGCGGCGCTGTGGAGCCAAGTGGTATCCGTCTGGAACGGCGTTTCCATGGCGGGCTACATACAGCGCGTCTATCGCGACGGCAACCAACGCATGGCGTCAGAAGGCAGGGGCACATAGTTGCTTCAGCGTACTATTCCGGCGCATCGCTGCAATGGTGATACGCCGCATCCGACCCAACGCATGGCGGTCCAGGCTTGTAGAGGATAGTCTCCTCGTGTAGTCGTGCTCGACGGCTGGTGAAAGCGGGGGCGAGGCAAGGTTTCATTGGCGACACTGACCACATTGATAACGGTGTTGGGCACCTTGAGCCAGGTTGCAGACCCAGCAGTAGAGCCGGCCACGGGTCGGCGAGCGGCCGAAAGAGCCTGTGTGGGGATCTGCTGGCAGGCCCCCGCCGAGTGTCCATCTGCGACGGTAGTCGAGCATGAGCTCGAGGCCGCGTTGCTTCCTCATGAACTGCCGATGCCCGAGCAACCACTGCGCGCAACGGTCGCTCGTCGGGGAGCGCGCTGGGTGTTGCACCTCGAGCACGCAGGGGGGCAGCGACAGATAGAGGCCTCTGACTGCGCTGCATTGAAGGAGGCGGCCGTGCTTTCGGTGTTGCTGCTCGCTGAGCAGGAAGCGCGGACACCAGCGCTGAGCCCTCCTCGATCCAGTGACGAAGCAGGGCCGAGCGGCGCCGGCGAAACAGCCATGCTTGACGAGCCCCCAACCTTCAACGACGGCGTACCGCCCGCGGACTCCGGACAGACGGACGAGAAGACGGCATCAGGTGAAGGTGAAGGGCCGCCGCCAGATGCCGTGGTCTCAGCGCCTGAGAGCCACCTCGGCTCACCGGTTGGGGTAGCGTCGCCGCAGCCGGTGATTGACGATCCTGTGCCTCGGGGGCCACGATCCGCGGAGCGCTCAGACAGCTTCGGCATCGGAGTGAGCGCTATCCTCGACACGGCGACCTTCTCCGCGCCCGCATGGGGAGGACGCATCGAAGCAGCCTACGCCTGGAGACGTGGACTAAAGCTCGTGGCGCGAGGGCTTTGGCTGCCCGCTGTTGAAACGAATCACGGCTTCGGCGAGCAACAGTTGTGGACGACGTCTCAGTACGCGGCCGGTGAACTTGGCGTGTGTCTACCTCTGCATCGCGGCAGCTCACAGCTGTTCCTGTGCGGAGGGGCTGAAGTAGGACGGCTCGACGTTTCCGCGCCTGAATTGATGCGCGCACGCTCCAGAGCCAGCTGGTTCCCAGGGCTGGGGGCAGGGCTGCATCTCGAACGCAGCTTTGGACCCCTGAGCGTGGGGCTGGTCATGGAAGCGAAAGTTCCCCTCTGGCGGGATAGTTTCACGATCAACGGGGGAGCCGTCACCCTTCACGAGGTGCCCGCGTGGATGCCGCGCTTGGCGCTAACGGTGACTTTTTGGGATGCGTGAATCCAATCCGCCTGAGCCCGGACACTAACCGGACGTGGAAAAGCGTTCTGGCCTAGCCATGGGAAGAGCTGCCGGAGCGCCCTTCAGCGCAGCGGCCTTGCCGGCGATGGCTGTCCGCGCCTCCCGCGTGCGCTTCGACGACGTTTACGCGGCGCATTTCGAGTTCGTATGGCGCACGGTTCGGGGGCTTTCCGTCGGCACGATGGTGGCCACGGAGGACGCCGCCCAAGACGTGTGGCTGACAGTAGCCCGCAGGCTCGACGACTTCAAAGGACAGAGTTCGCTGCGCACGTGGTTGTACGCCATCGCCCGCAACGTCGTGCGCAATCACCAGCGACAGCAGCGGCGTAAGGGAGCGCTCGAGCCCTACGACGATGCCGTCCAACCTGGTGCGGTCACGGCGGACGAAAGCGCCGCCCATGCGGTGTGGCGCGACGTGCAGTGCTTCATGGGCAGCCTTTCTGATTCAGCGCGGGAGGTATTCCTGTGCCGCTTCTTGTTGGAGATGAGTGCGGCCGAAGTCGCTGCCGCCCTCGATCGCAACGTGTTGTCGATATACACGCAGACACGTTCTCTCAAGCGTGCTTTTGCGCTGTGGGTGAACACGCACGCGGAAGAACTGCCATGATGCATGATCAAAAAGCGAAAGGTCGGCGTGTGATGGAGCCGAGCCCGAGACGTCGAAGTGGTGACGAAAGCGCGCGCCGGTTAGCCATGGCCCGGCGTGCCATGGGACCTAACGTGGTGGACAAATCGCGCTTGGACGCTACGCTGGTTGGTTGCGGCGCTGGCATAGCGGCATTGACGACCAGTAGCGAGGTGGCAGGCGCTGCCCAGGCCGCGGCAGGCAAGCTTGCCGCGGGCG
>CAZNZA010000039.1:0-8124 GCA_964577325.1 uncultured Polyangiaceae bacterium | reverse complement strand
GTCATGTCTGTCGCCGTGGGCAGCGGAGCGGCTGGAGTCATTGTATCAGATTATCAGTACTTCGCAGCGCCCCCAGCGCTATCGTCAGCTGCCGGGCAAGCAACGCTGCCACCGGCTACGGCGGTGGGCGCTACGCCCGCCGTTCCTCGCAGTTTGGACCCGGTGGTCGAGGATCCATCGAGCCATGCGAACAGCACGCAGGCAAATTTGCCGGAGCTGCCTGCGCCGTCGCCATCACCGAGCCTCAGCAAGCCGGTGAAGCAATTGGCACCGCGTGCGACGCCGGGCGTCACCGACCACAGCGTCAAGCGCTCCGCAATGGATCCCGCAAAGGACACGGTACGCCGTGAAGTAGAGGCGTTGCGGGTGATACATCAGGTGCTAGAGGCAGGTGACGCGGCGGGCGCGCTGCGCTTGCTCCAGGAGTTGACCATGGAACTGCCGAACGGTGCGCTTCTGCCCGAGCGACGTGTCACGGAGGTGCTGATTTTGTGCGCGCGCGGAGACAACACGGGCGCCAAGCAACTCGCTGAACGCTTGCTGGCGCGTGACGGATCCTTCTACCGCTCGCGCTTGATGAACAGTTGTGCCGCGCCTGATGGTTATGGAATACCGAGCAAAGGTACACCCGCGATGGGGCTGCCGGAGGGTAGGGAGCGAAACCGTCAAACTGTGGAATAATCCGTGTTGAATCAAATCCGTCCACGCACCGCTCGGCACGCTGCCAAAGCGCCCGTCCGCGGAAACTAACCGATCATGAAATCACACCATTCGCCACTGTGGCCACACCGCTGTCTTTTATCCGCGCTTGCGCTCACGCAAGGCATGGCACTCGCTGCTTGCTCGGGGCAAGCGTACGATCTGGGCGAGCTTGCTGAGGATGTGCCGATTCTCACACCCACGTCGGTGAACAGCCCGCCCGACCCTTGTCATGCTTCGACACCACACGTCGATTGTAGCTCGCCTGCAGAGCCGCAGAACCACCCGGGGGAGCCCACCGCTTACCCAGACACGCCGGTGCCACAGCCGGGGGTCGTCGGCTCCCCGCAAGCGCCGGTGCCACAGCCTGGCCTTCAACCTCAGAGCCCATCGTCTCAGCCCGAGAACGGAGCGACGCCGCAGGCGCCCACCTCTGGAGATCCGGCGGGGCCGTTTAGCACGAGGGGCCGCGAGCTGCCGTCGTTTGAGCAATGTGAACAGGCGCGCTTGGAGCGCCCGCAATTCGAGGACGTCGTCGTGAGCGGCGCGACGGAAGCGAGCTTTTATGGCACCTGGGTGGGCGAGGGGCAAGTGTCGTCGTTCGGTTTGCCTTCGGGCTCTACGCTCGTGACGCTGTACGTGAGTGAGACGGAAAGCTGGATCCGATTTGGTGAACAACTGGAAAACTTGGACTTGGCTGAGTCCGGAGCTAGCTGGTCGCAATCGGAGGGCATGCAATACACGTTGCGTCAAGATGCCGTGCGCGCGGACGTGCAAGCGGCGACTGGGGTGGAGTACCCGCTGGCGGTCGACTTCACGGCATTCCCCTACGAGCCGTATGACTCTTGGTGCGCGGAACGGCAACCTCAACCGGGCATGGGCGTGGAGTGCAACCACACCTGTTTGCCGACTGAGCACAGCGACTGGGTGACGTTGGCGGAAGTCAGTGGAGACGTCTGTATTCTGGACGGCACCGACTTCGTGTCGTGTAGCGAGGTCGAGGTGTGTAGTTCCGCTTGCTATTGTGATGACGATGCCTGCCACTTCGACGAGTCGGCTCAAGTGGAACTCACTGCCCACTACGACGGTGGTAGCCGCTTGACAGTAACCATCCCATGGTGGTGGTCGAGGGATAACACTGTTCCGACGCTTGGCCCTGATGGTGAAGTGTGGGTGCAGCTCTCGCGACAGTAGCATCCTCACGCTCTTCAGCGGTACATCTGTGTTCGAGCATCGCCGTGATGCGAGACGCTGCCCGCACCCCATACCGGGCGTCCTTACCGAAAGCCGGAGCGTAGAAGTTTGAGCGAAGACGAATTACTGCGTCCTCGTTTGCGGTACCTCGTCTTCATCCTCACAACCCAGGGCGCGAACCAGCGCGTCCCCGAAACACTGAGCGCCCGAAAACATGGCGCCCTGACGAAAGAGGATGAAGATGAGATTCCACAGCAGCCTACCCGTACGCAATATTGACCGTACCGTCGCCTTCTATTCTGCCCTGTTTGGCACCGAACCCGTCAAGGTACGGTCCGACTATGCCAAGTTCCTGCCTGGCACTCCCGACATCAACCTCACCTTCCACGCCGTCGAGCCCGGCGCCGACCTCCTCACCGGGTTGCACCTGGGTTTCGAGTTCGCGGACCAACCCGCTCTCGACGAAGCCTACAGCCGCATGAAAGCAGCTGGGTGGGTGACGGAGGAACGCGACACGTCGGTGTGCTGCTACGCCAATCAAGACAAGTTCTGGATCACCGACCCCAGCGGCTACCGCTGGGAATTGTATCGCCTCGTCAACGACGCAGACTCCAAGTTCGGTGATACGGGTGAGAGCACTTGTTGCAAACCGAGTCAGGCTACCGCGGACCACGCCTCGTCCTCCTGTTGCTGACGACGCTACAAGGAAAGCGCTGCCTCGCAGCGCCCTCCAGGGCCCCACGCTGTAAAGGAGATTCGGAACATTTTTTCGAGCCTAGACCTTCTGGGCCTGATGCACGGCGAGCACTTCCTCCTAGTCTGTCGGAGATCGCTGGATGGGTCATGCGTTGCAGACTGCGATCGGAAAGGGCGCGCGCGGGCTTACGGCACCGGTTCCGTGCCGCCCAGGAGAGGTATTCGCCTATCACGCCTCCGCTTCAGGGCATGACGGGTTGGCCAAAAGCGGCTAGCCTTGGCTCATGACGACGCTGAGCGAACTTGACGGAAGTCGATGGGCGGGGGATGCGGAGCTGTGGCTGGACCCGATGGGAGACGTTGCCAAACGCAGTGAGTGCACGTTGGCGATTCAGGGTAACATCGTGCGCTACACCTGGAGTTACGAAGGGGAGTCACAGCACGGCAGCATCACGCTGCAGAACGCTTCCGCTCCAGCTACCGGCGGGGCGCAGTTTACCGATACTTGGCACCAACCCGACGCGATGCCATGCCAGCCAGTGCCGGGCGCACGGGGGTTGTTTCAAGTAGAGGGCGCGTATGGCGCCGAAGCGGAATGGGGATGGCGCATTGGCTTGAGTCTGCGTCAGCCGTCGGACGAGCTCGTGCTGCAAATGACGAACATCGCGCCTTGGGGCGAGGAAGGGCGAGCAGTACGAATGACGGCCCGACGCCTATAGTTCCCGCGCTAGTTGCGGACGCGCCGGCCAAATAACGCTCTGGCGACAAAGTTGCCGTCGCGAGCCCTCGGGCGCGCTACTAGTGCCCATCCAGTGACTTCCACGAAGATCGTCCCACCGCAGCTTTCAGACGTCTGCGAACGTACGCGAGTTTTCGCGCTACTGGACGCAGCTCGCCATTACCCTTTGACTTGGCTTTCTTCTCCAGCGGGATCGGGGAAAACCTATGTCTTGGGAAGTTACCTCCGGCAGCTAGGGCAGCCCACTATCTGGCTTCACCTCGACGCGGGGGACACGGACTTAGCGAGCTTCTTTCACTACTTGAAAGCCGCGGCCCGCGCGTTGGCTGGTAAGACGGCGGAGCGCATTCCGGTACTGCGCCCCGAGTACCAGCAGGACCCGGCTGCTTTCGCTAGAGGCGCCTTTGCTGAACTCTTCGCTCTATTGCCACCAGGTACGGTCATCGCCCTGGACAACTACGAATCGATCGCGGAGCACTCCGAGCTGCACGAGGCTCTAGCCGCAGCCATCGAGAAATCGCCGGTCGGCATGCGCTGGTACATCGCCAGCCGCAATCGCCCCTTGGTAGTGTTTGCCAGGCTGAGGCTCGACCGACTCAAGGAGCTCACGTGGCAAGAGCTACACTTTACGCTGGAGGAAACGGCGGAACTATCTAAGCGCCGCAATCGACGTCAGCCACTCGACGAGGCGGACTTGAGCCGCCTTCAAGACCTCACCCAGGGCTGGGCGGCGGGAGTCGTTCTGCTGCTCGAAAGTGGGCCGATACTGACTCAGCAGGCTGAGCGCTTCCTGCTCGAGGACTCAAAGCCGGTATTCGACTACTTTGCAGCAGAGGTGTTCAACCGCCTGCCGCCCTTGCACCAGGAGGTATTGCTCAAGACGGCGTTGCTGCCACAAGTGGACGCCGAAGCGGCGAAGGGGTTGACCGGAATAGCTAGCGCCGCAGCGATTCTGGAAGAGATGGTGGAGCGAAACTATTTTGCCGTCCGCTATTCGAATCGCGCCTCCTCGTTCCGCTTTCATCCACTGTTTCGCTCATTTCTTCTCGGGCGTGGTCGTCGAGTGTTGGCCGAAGAAGAACGCATGCAGCTGAGCCTGCACGCGGCCCAACTGCTCGAGCGAGACGGTCAGGTGGAATCTGCCGCTGAATTGTTGAACGACGCCGGCCAGTGGGAGGTACTGGCGGACCTCGTCCTGCGATCGGCCGAAGCCCTCATCTCCCAGGGGAGACATCACTTGGTGGCGCAGTGGATTGCTGCCATACCGCCGGCCGCGAAACAACGCCACGAGGCTTGGTTGACGTACTGGCTGGGGGCGGCGCGCCTCCCTTTTGAGCTCGAGGTAGCTCGCACGCATCACGAGCGCGCGTTTCTGTTGTTTCAGCAGCAGTCGGAGCCGTCGAGCAAGCGGGTGGAGGGCCTGTTTCTGAGTTGGTCGGGCGTGGTGGAAGCAGCGCTCTTCAGTTGGAGCTCGCTTACCCAATTGGACCCATGGATCGACGCGCTCGAACAGCTGTTGCTGATACACAAACCGCCCAACCTCAGAGTGGACGCCCGGGTGACGGCGTTGATACATGGTGCCCTCATCTTTCGGCGCCCGGACAGTGCGGCCGTGCAAGTCTGGGAGAAGCGCTTACGCCGCTTTCTGCTAGCCGCACGGTTTCTCGACGTCGATAACTACGTTCTGCTGGCCAACAACTTGTTCCATCATGCCCTGTGGACCGGTAAGCTGACGCGCGCCATGGAGCTACTGGCGACGCTCGACAAGATCGTGGAGTCGCGGCGTGTTGGCCCCGCGTCGAAAGGCTGTTGGTACACGATGCGCGCCGTGGCCAGCTTGTTCACCGGCAACTATTCCGACGGCTTACGAGCCGTCGAAGATGGGGTGCAGCATCTGCGAGCGACGGGCGTGACCTTTTGGGAGCCCATTCTGCTCTCGCAGGGCGCCTTCGCTTCCGTGGCGGCTCGAAACCTGGAGCAAGCGGAGACGTATCTCGAGCAGATGCAGCAAGCCTTGCGTCCGGACCAGCCCAACGGTGCGCTTCTGTATCACGACGCCTCGGCTCAACTGGCACTGGCGCGGGGACAACTCGCAGAGGCCGACGAGCACGCGCGCTTGGCCGTCGACCATGCCGTACGCATTGCAGCCATATTTCCCGAGGCCGGCGTACGTATCGGTAGAGGCCACACCCTCTGCGCCCTAGGGCAGTATGGAGCGGCGCAGGAACAGTTCGAGCTTGCCATTGCGTTGGCCCGCCAAATGAAAAGTACGTGCATCGAAGCGCGCTCGCTCCTCGGCCTAGGCTACCTGAGGTTGAAGCAGGGAAAAGCGGCTGTTGGTCTGGAGACTTTGGCCGAGGGTCTGTCCTTGTCTGCCCGCTACGCCTATCGCACCCATGTCTGGTGGATCCCCGATGTGTTTGCGGTCATCTGCGAAGCAGCGCTCACCGCAAGCATTGAAGTCGACTACGTGCGTGAGTTGGTGCGCTGCCGTGCGGTGCTGCCGACGAATGAACGGGTGCTGGAGTACGGTTGGCCGGTACCCGTACGCGTGGAGTGTCTGGGCGCCGTACGCATGACGCTGCACGAAAAGCCCATCGAGTTTTCCCGCAAAGCTCAGCTGCGTCCCCTCGAACTGCTGCTCGCCATCATCGCGCTCGGCGGCGAACGCGTGAGCGAAGCGCGCCTAGCTGCTGCGCTGTGGCCCGATTCAGACGGCGACGCCGCCAATCAGGCGCTGTCGACCACTCTGCATCGCTTGCGCAAGCTGATTGGCAACGATGTCGTACTCCGCCGCGAGCAGTGTCTGACATTGAACCAGAGCGCGTGCTGGGTAGACGCCTTGGCTTGCGATAGGATTTGGGCCGCCCTCGACGCACAAGAGCACGAGGAGCTCTTGTGGTCTCTGGACCGCTACCGCGGCCAGTTCCTCAGCGGGATGGACGCGCCGTGGGCGGTCGTCTTTCGTGAGCGGTTGAGCTCGCGCTTCGGCCGTGCGGCATGCGAAGGCAGTCGACGGCTACAGGCGACACGGGAGTGGTCTCGCGCCACGGAGGTACTCGAACGGGCGCTCGACGTCGAGCCCACTGCGGAGCCGCTCTACCGCGAGCTCATCGGCCTGCTTAGGAAGCGCGGGCGTGAAGCAGAGGCGGTGGCGGTGTACGACCGGTGTCGCCGCACGCTGCGCGCGACTTTTGATGTCGACCCGTCGCCGGAGACAGCCGAGCTCGTGGGCCGCGCCTGATCATCGTTGGGGCTCGAGCTCCGCTTCGTGACGACGCACCAGCTTGTTCAAATAGCTGCGCTCGATGCCCGACAGTCGCGCCGCGCGTGAGACATTGCCTTCAGTGTGCTCGAGGAGCCGCGACAGATAGACGCTCGAGAACTGTGATAACAACTCCTCCTTCAAATCACGATAGGGACGCTTGACGTCGACGTAGCGGACAAGTGGGTCATCTTGGCGTCGCCCGGCTCGCTTGGGGAGATTGAGAACGCCCAGTACTTGGTAGGCTTCGACGGCATGGCGCAGTTCACGGACGTTTCCGGGCCAGGTATGGGACTTTAGCTTTGCGAGCACTGCTGCCGGCAATTCCGTTCCTCCGGCTTGGCGGGCGAAGAGACGAGCCAAAAGTGAAACGTCGTCGGCGCGTTCTCGCAACGCAGGCACGGCCAACGTTACGGCCGCAAGCCGATAATACAAGTCACGCCGGAACTGCCCCAGACGCACCCGCTCTGGTAACTGTGCATGACTAGCCGCCAAAATGCGCAGTTTGATAGGACGAGCGAGCGTCTCTCCGACGCGTGTTACCGAGCGTTCTTCTACAACCCGGAGGAGCGTCGCTTGTAGGTCGAGCGGTAACTCACCAATCTCATCCAAAAACAAGGTCCCGCCACAGGCGGCTTCAAATGCTCCCTGCCGTGACTCTACGGCTCCGGTAAAAGCCCCCTTGCGGTGGCCGAATAGTTCAGTGGCTATCAGTTCGCGGTGCAAGGCCCCGCAGTTGATGGCGATGAACGGCCCCTGACGCAGAGGGGAATGCTGGTGGATGGCTCGGGCGACGAGTTCTTTTCCGGTCCCTGATTCGCCTTGGATGAGTACGCTGAGCTCGGACGGTTCGAGGCGTTGCAGTACCTCGAACAGCGGAAACATCGCGGGCGAGCGGGTGATGAGGTCGCCGTAAACGGCGAGGCGCCCGCACTCTGATATAGGCGCAGCGCTCGCGGCACCGCTCTCGCCGACAAGATCCTCTGGCCCAGAGTCGACGGCCACATCCCGTACTGGTTGCATCATGCTTTTCCCTCCGATGGTCCGTCGCGAGCGCAAGCGCCCTAGCGACACGCTCAGGACGTTGCCGGATGGGCGCTTACAGATAGGGTACACGCCGCGTGGGCAGCGCGTGGACACTGCTCCGCTGCCGAACGGCTGATTGAACGCCACTCCTACGCAGCAGCGGGACCCGCTTAGCAACCGTTCTCCGTCGCCCCGGTGTCGGAGTCATCGTACCGTGCGTAGTCATGATCTTCGTCTTCGAAGTGCACGTGCGCCCGGGGTATTCGGCAGAGCAGTACGCCGAAGCCTGGGTGGAAGCGAGTGCCATCATTCAACGGGCAGCCGGGGCCCGGGGAACGCGACTGCATCGCAAAGCCGACGACGACCGAGTGCTGCTAGCGATCGCGAGCTGGGGATCTCTCGCAGCACGGGATGCCGCCGAAGCCGAACGAGACCCCGGGGTCCAAGCCATCTTCTCAGAGCAAGCACGCTACGTCGACATTCGTATACTCGGCGCGTTCTGCGA
>CAZNZA010000038.1:36165-39811 GCA_964577325.1 uncultured Polyangiaceae bacterium | reverse complement strand
CACCGCTACGGCGCGACGCGCCGGAACCGCGACTTCGCTCACGAAGGCCAGGCTTTGAGTGGCCTCGACCATTTGAAGAATCGCCGCCACACTGCGCAGCTCCATGGCGACGTTAACCGAGACGTGCGCTTGCTCTAGGCCTCGGTCGATGAGGCGACGCACCGCCGTTCCCGCCTCGAATCCAATCACCGTTTCTCCGTCCAAGTCTCGCGCTTTGATGCGTTGTCTTCCTGAGAAACGGTGTCCCGAAGCCGCTACCAATACGATGTGATCCTCCACCCATCGCCGCACGATCAGCTCCCTAGAGCGCGTGGGCAAGGTTACTGCTCCAAGTTCGAGCTCAGAGCGCAGTACCGCCTCCTCTGTATCCCTGCTGCCCGCCTCCTTCAGCTGAAACAGGATCCCGGGATGTCGTTCCCGGAAAGCTGCGATCTCATTGGGAAGAAGGAAGGCAACAGCCGTTGCTCCACCACCGATACGGATGGTGCCCGACTGTACCTGTACGTGCTCCTCGACTCGCTTCTTCAACGCGTCGTAACGCTGCACCAAGAGTCTCGCCTCCTCGGCTGCAATGCGACCGGCTTCCGTCAGCACCACACTTCGCCCTGCGCGTTCGAGCAGGGGCGCCCCAAGCTCCTCCTGCAACTGCGCCAAACGCCGGGATAGCGCGGATTGCGAGACACCCAAGGTGGTCGCCGCCTCGGTGACCCCACCATGGTCGACGACGGCCAGAAACGAACGCACCAAGGTCAGAGACATCCGGCTATTTATGCACAGGTTGCATGGGTTGGACGCGAAATAGTCGTTTGACGCATCGGATCCTTCGGCGCTATGCCGTGTGATCACACCGTCAATTCATCCGCGTGTGTCGCTCGTTGCGGTCATTACGTCGCCCCAGCTTGCGCTCACGCTCGTTCATCAGCGAGGTTCCCATGTCCAAGATTCTGCCCACGAGTCTCGATTCCTTTCGTACCAAGACCACCCTCGACATTCCCACCAAGCCCTCGTACTTCAGTTTGCCCGCATTCGCGAAGAACGCAGGCGTCGACGTGGCACGGCTGCCCTTTGCGTTGCGCATTCTGTTGGAGAATCTGCTGCGCTGCGAGGACGGCAAGAGCGTTAGCCAAGCCGACATCACCGCGCTGAGCCAATGGGAGCCGGCGGCCAAGCCCACCAAGGAAATCGCCTTTCACCCCGCCCGCGTCGTGCTTCAGGACTTCACGGGAGTGCCCGCAGTGGTCGACTTAGCGGCCATGCGCGATGCGATGGCGGCTATGGGCGGGGATCCCACGCGCATCAACCCCCTTTTTCCCTCTGAGCTCGTGATCGACCACTCGGTTCAGGTCGACGAGTACGGTACCGCCGAAGCGTTGGTGCGCAATACGTCGTTGGAGTTCGAGCGCAACCAGGAGCGCTACCAGCTCCTGCGGTGGGGGCAAACGGCGCTGGCGAACTTTGCCGTCGTCCCGCCGGGTACTGGGATCGTGCACCAGGTGAACTTGGAGTATCTCGCGCGCGTCGTCTTCGATGACAACGGCTTGGCGTACCCGGATACCTTGGTAGGCACCGACAGTCACACCACGATGATCAACGGTATCGGCGTGCTTGGTTGGGGCGTCGGCGGCATCGAAGCTGAAGCCGCTATGTTAGGACAGCCCATTAACCTTCTGGTGCCCCAAGTGGTCGGGTTCCGCTTGACCGGCTCCCTCCCAGAGGGAGCCACCGCCACCGACCTCGTGCTCACCGTGACGGAAATCCTGCGCCAAAGGGGCGTCGTCGGTAAGTTCGTCGAGTTCTTCGGAGAGGGGCTGGACCATCTGCCACTCGCCGACCGCGCCACCATCGCCAACATGTCGCCGGAGTTCGGCTCAACCTGCGCCATCTTCCCCATCGACGCTGAGACCATTCGCTACTTGCGCTTTTCCGGGCGCGGCGATGAACACGCAGCACGCGTTGAAGCCTACGCCAAAGCGCAGGGGCTGTTCCGCACGACGGAGACGCCCGACCCCGTGTACTCCGATCTAGTGACGCTCGACCTGAGCACCGTCGTGCCGAGCTTGGCCGGCCCCAAGCGTCCCCAAGACAGGGTGGCCCTGAGTGACATGCACGGGGCGTGGGACGCCACGCTGCAAGATCTTCTCAAAGGCAGCGCGTCCGCCACCACACCCGATGCAGCCGTGGCGACGGAACTGAATGGCGAAAAGTTCGAACTTCGTCATGGACATGTCGTCATTGCCGCCATCACCTCATGCACCAACACGAGCAATCCAAGCGTGATGATGGGTGCAGGGTTACTGGCACGCAACGCCGCTGCTCGCGGTCTGATGACCAAGCCGTGGGTGAAAACCAGCTTGGCCCCCGGTTCCCAGGTGGTCACCGAGTATCTGAAAGCGGCGGGAGTGCTTTCGGACCTCGAGCGGCTGCGTTTCAACGTCGTCGGCTATGGCTGCACCACCTGTATAGGCAACAGCGGCCCGCTTCCCGACCCTATTGCCAAAGCCGTAGAAAATGCACACCTCGTCGTGGCGTCGGTGCTCAGCGGCAACCGAAACTTCGAGGGCCGCATCAACTCGCATGTGCGTGCGAACTACCTGGCCAGCCCTCCGCTCGTCGTCGCCTACGCACTAGCTGGTCACGTAAACTTCGACTTCGAACGTGAACCGCTGGGCACGGATAAACAGGGCAAGCCAGTGTTCCTACGCGATATTTGGCCTTCATCCGCCGACATCGCCGAGGCTCTTACCAGTTCCCTCTCGAGCGAGCTCTTCCGTAGCAAGTATGCGGATGTTTACGAGGGTCCTGAGCAATGGCGGACGCTGCCCGTGCCCACCGGCGACAGGTTCGCGTGGGACAAGGATAGCACGTATGTCCGCTTGCCTACCTTCTTCGAAGGCCTACCGCCTGATCCGGCACCACTTACGGATATTCGCGGCGCACGCGTTCTGGCCAAGTTGGGGGATTCAGTGACGACCGATCACATCTCACCGGCAGGTTCCATCGCCAAGAATTCCCCGGCTGCAGCCTACTTGCAGCAACACGGAGTAGCCCCCAAAGACTTCAACTCCTACGGCTCGCGGCGCGGCAACCACGAAGTGATGATGCGCGGGACGTTCGCGAACGTGCGTCTCCGCAACCAGCTAGCTCCCGGCACTGAAGGCGGCGTTACCCGCCACATCCCGAGCGGTGAGCAGATGAGCATCTTCGAAGCCGCCGAGCGTTACCGCACGGAAGATGTGCCGCTCATCGTGTTGGCGGGACAGGAGTATGGCACAGGTTCTTCGCGAGACTGGGCCGCGAAGGGCACGTTCATGCTGGGCGTCAAAGCCGTCATTGCCGAGTCCTTCGAACGCATCCATCGCAGTAACCTGATTGGCATGGGCGTGCTCCCCCTTCAGTTCGACGACGGCGAAACCGCTACGAGCCTCGGTCTCACCGGCGAGGAGCAGTACGCCATCGAGGGCGTGGCTAGTGATCTGAAGCCGGGCAAGCGGCTAAAGGTATCGGCCACTGCCGCCGACGGAACGACCAAGTCCTTCGAAGCCGTAACGCGCATCGATACCGCCGGCGAACTCGAATACTACCAACACGGCGGCATCCTGCAGTATGTCCTCCGCCAACTCCTCCGCTCGTAGTCGCCGGTGTTTTT
>CAZNZA010000038.1:32454-36065 GCA_964577325.1 uncultured Polyangiaceae bacterium | reverse complement strand
GCTAGGAGGCGAGCGAGGCGTACTTCTGTACGCCGCAGCCGAGCCGACAACGCCACCACAAGAGGACAGATAGCACCCGGACCCCACCGCCTCCCGGTGTGAACGCCACCTAGGTGGCTAGAAGATTTCGTCGAGGGCGAGCGATGGCTAGGAGGCGAGCGAGGCGTACTTCTGTACGCCGCAGCCGAGCCGACAACGCCAGCGCGAAGCCATCGGCGAAATATTCAGCCACCTAACCTACTGGGTGTAGATGCGGGAGGTGGCGTCCTCGAAGTGAGACAACCAGCGCTGATAGACGGGTTTGAGGGTTGGGTCGGGCTCGAACGTCGTTCGCTCGACCTGGACCAAGCGTTCTGCGACGTCTTCAACGGCAATGGCGGCACCTTGCTCTCGCTGAGCAACCCAGGCTGCCTGGATGGCGCCGCCGAGCGCGGCGGATTCAGGTTCGGCTAGGCGTTGCACCTGAACGCCCAGTGCGTCGGCGAAGATCTGGCACCACAATGGGTTCTTCGAGCCGCCGCCCACTACTCGCAGCATCTGCACGTCGATACCGAGGCGCTGCATGCGCCCGATACCGGAGAGCAGTCCGAACGCGGTGCCTTCCAACGCGGCACGGTAAAGGTGGCCCGGCGTCATGACCCCGGGGCGGATCCCGAGCAACGTTCCTGTTGCGTGAGGAAGGTTCGGCACGCGCTCCCCTTGCAGGTATGGCAACAGCATCAGGCCGTCGCAGCCGGGGGGGACCGCTTGCGCCAACTCGGTGAGTTCCTGATTGGAGGGTCCGCCCAGGGCTCGCCGCAGCTCCTCCGTTACCCCGGTGACGTTCATGGTGCAGAGAAGCGGCAACCATCCCCCGGTGGAATCGCAGAAGGGGGCGATCAGACCGTCTGGATCGATGATGGGGCGCTTGGAGTAGCAGAACGCCGTACCGGACGTACCGAGACTGACGACGATGACGCCTGGGGTGCTCGCTCCGCTTCCGATAGCGCTCATCATGTTGTCTCCCCCGCCCGGCGAAATCGGCAGTCCCTCGGGTAACCCGAACTCCGCTGCGGCAGAAGCACTCACGCGCGCTGGGGGCAGGTCGGCTGGAACGAGCTCGGGGAACATGGCGATGACCTCCGGTCCCACCCAGTCGAGTAGCTTTCGATCGAAGGTGCGCGACTCGGGATCGAAAGCACCGCTGCCGGAAGCGTCCCCGGCTTCCATGAACTTGCGACCGGATAACAGAAAGTTTATGTAGTCGTGAGGCAGTAACACGCTGCGCACTCGCTGATAGTTCTGCGGTTCCTTACGCTTCATCCACAACAACTTGGGCAGCGTGTAGCCGGTGGGTACTGGATACTTGGCGCGCGCGGTTATCTCTTCTGCTTCGTCCGTCGTAGTCGTGTCGCACCATAGCTTGGCTGGGCGAACGACTTGATCGGCGCCATCTAGCACGACCAGTCCGTGCTGCTGTCCGCTGATCCCGATACCTCCGAGGCGGCTCGCATCGACACCGTCGAGCAACTGGGACAACACCGCCTTGACGGCGTCGCGCCAGGTGTGGGGGTGCTGCTCGGCCGCCCCAGCAGGCAAACCGGCGATCAGATCATAGGCACTGGTGGCGCGGCCCAAAACGGCTTCCGCCCCACGTTTGCTGGCGTCGACGAGCAGCCCTTTCGTGCTCTGGGTTCCGACGTCGAGGCCGATGAAAAGACTACGTTGCGGGTCGTTTGACATCGGTTGGACCTTACCCACAGGCGGGTCGGGGAGTAAAGTGCGCCGAGATGCGGGGGCATCGATGCCGGCTGGCATTTTGCGTTTGCAGGCGCATGGCAAATGTACGCAGATGTGCCGCTCCCCTACCACTGGCCACCCCAACGAAAGAGAGACCGGAAATGGATTTGATAGCGACACTCACGCAACAACTCGGCGTCAGCCCAGAGAAAGCCCAGGGGTTAGCCGGTGGAGTTCTCACGATCATTCGTCAGCAGCTGGCAGAGCGACTAGGTCCCGAGCAAGCCGCGCAACTACAGGCTCGAGTCCCTGAAATGTCGAGCTGGGCCGAGAAGGCGACGACTGTGAACGAGCCGAGCGCAAGCTCCGGCTTGCTCGGAGCACTGGGGAGCGTTGCGGGCGGAGGCGCAACGGCGTCCCTCACTCAGCTCGTCGGCTTAGCGGGTTTGGGTCCTGCCTCTCTACAGACGGTCATCCCGGCCGTGTTGGAGTTTCTGAAAGCGCGCCTCGAGCCGGAGCAATTGCAAAAGGTGCTTTCGGCGGTTCCGGCCTTGCAGGGAGTGATGGGAAGTGAGACCGGCGGCCTGATGGGGGCATTGGGCGGTTTGCTCGGTAAACGTTGAGCGACCCGTCGAGAAACAATGGCGGTGCGCGCCGTTGACAACCCTCCGGCCTGCGCGATGAAGGGAGAATGAGCCTCCAGCAATATCCAACGCCGTGTTTACCAGAGAGTCGAATCGAGCGTGTCCTCGAGGGCCAAGCAGCCCTCGTGACGGGCGGAAGTTCTGGGATAGGAGCGCGTATCGCCGTAGCGCTGGCCCAAGCCGGCGCGGATGTTTGCATCAACTATCATCAGGATGAGGACGGCGCACACCAGGTTGCCAAAGAAGCCAGCAGCCATGGCTCGAAAGTAGTTTTATGTCAGGCCGATGTATCGCGAGAGCCGGATGTCATCGAGCTCTTCCGGCGCACCAAGGCGGACCTTGGTAGCCTCGACATTCTGGTCAACAACGCAGGGCTACAGCAAGACGCGCCCTTCGACGAGTTGACGCTAGAGCAGTGGAACAAGGTAATTGGCGTAAACTTGACCGGTCAATTCCTGTGCGCGCGCGAAGCCGTGCGCGAGTTCAAGCGGCGCGGGGTGAGACGGGACGTTTCCTGCGCAGCCGGAAAGATCATTTGCGTCAGCTCGGTGCACGAGTTCATCCCCTGGGCGGGTCACGTCAATTATGCCGCGTCGAAAGGCGGCGTGATGCTGCTCATGAAGAGCCTGGCGCAGGAAGTCGCGCCCTACCGCATACGCGTCAACAGCATTGCCCCGGGCGCCATCCGCACGCCGATCAATCGCGAGGCATGGGAGACGCAGGAAGCCTACGACAAGCTCATGCAGCTGGTGCCCTACAATCGAATTGGCGAGCCCGACGACATTGGTCGTGCAGCAGTTTGGCTCGCCTCGGACCAGTCGGACTACGTCGTAGGGACGACCTTGGTGGTTGATGGAGGAATGTCGCTGTACCCTGGTTTTGCCGACGGCGGGTGACGTCATTCTTGCCTTTGGGGGCGCGTGCTGCAATGACGGCACCGCATTGAGCCGCTATCAAGTCCGTCACTACCGTACCGGCGATCACGAGGCTATCGCGGACTTGTTCACGTGTTCCGTACATGAACTGACGACCGCCGAGTACGATGCTGCGGCTCGATTGGCCTGGGCCCCCTCCGTTCCCGACTACGAGCGCTGGCGGTTCCGGTGCGAGCTGTGGCGACCGTTTCTTGCCGTCGATACACAGGGTGCCATTGCCGCATTCTTGGAGCTGGACCCAACCGGTCATGTGGGGGCGACGTACGTGCACCCGCAGCATGCCCGAAGAGGGGCCATGGCTCTCCTGATGGAC
>CAZNZA010000038.1:3605-32354 GCA_964577325.1 uncultured Polyangiaceae bacterium | reverse complement strand
AGTTGGCGTAGGATCCGCGCATGCGTGTCGTGTTGATTTACCCGCCGCCGTGGAAAATCCCTGCAGCTGGAGAGGCTGCTGACCCGATAGACGGTCCGCCCGACGGCTTTCGAGAAACGGACTTGGATCCAGACTTCCATCAGGTCCCGTACGGCCTGCTGTCGTTGGGAGCCCAAGCCCTGCGCGCTGGCCATCAGGTGAAGGTGCTGAACCTCTCCAACTTTGCGTGGCCCGATGTGGAGCGAGCACTCGCCAAACTCGAGGCCGACGTCTTCGGACTCTCGTGCTGGACCGCCAATCGACGGGGGGTCGACTTGACATCCGCACTTCTCCGAGAGCGACATCCGCTCTCCCACATCGTCGTGGGCGGCCCGCATGCGACACCCCTCGCCGAAGAAGTGCTTCGGCACTACACCGCCATCGACACCGTTTGCTTAGGGGAAAGCGAGTTATCCTTCGCTGAGCTTTTGAACCGACTCCAAGCGGGTCAATCAACGCGAGGCATTGCTGGCACCGTGTATCGGGACGGCACCCAGATCCTCAAGGGACCGCCGCGGCCTTCCATCAACGATTTGGACACGCTAGCTAGCCCCCAAGATTACTTCGACACCCATATCCTGATGACCTCGCGAGGTTGTCCCTGGCAATGCACCTTCTGTGGCGCCGAGACGACATGGGGCCGCGGGTTTCGGGGGCAGAGTATCGGCTATGTGCTCGACGCTCTCGAGAGGGTGCTGGCACGACTACCCGTGCGTATGATCCAAATCAAAGACGACACGTTTACGGCGAACAAGAAACGCGCACTCGAAATTTGCCGCGGCATCCGTGAAAGAGAACTCAACTTCATGTGGAGCTGCGACACCCGAGTCGACGTACTGACGGAGGAGTTAATCCGTGAGATGCGACTGGCGGGGTGCCAGAGACTGAGTTTGGGAGTGGAGTCTGGATCTCCAAAGATTTTGAAGGCCATCAACAAGAAGATCACCGCCGAAAAAATTGCCGAAGCCGCTACACTTGCCAAACGTTACGGAATAGCTGTCCGCTTCTACATGATGCTGGGCAACCGAGGCGAAACGCGTGAGACATTCGAGGAAACGCTTCAGTTCCTGGAACAGACGAAACCTCATCAGTACTTGTTCTCGTGTTTGTCCATCTACCCAGGTACGGTGGACTTTCACGACGCGGAAAAAAGTGGCAAGGTGAACCGCGAGGTGTACTTTCAGGAGCGCTTTCAGGAGCTCAAAATACCCTACGATGCGTCGCCCGAAGACGCGGAGCTCATGAGCCGCTGGTTCGAGAAGCATCGAGGCGTGCGCCGCAGCTATGTGGAGAGCATCGAAGACTGCAAAGCTATTCTCGACCGGCTTGGCGATCATCACGCCGCTCACGTGGATCTGGGAGGGGCCTACTACCGAAGTGGCCAGCTGGACTCTGCCGCGAGCCACTTCCAGCGCGCGCTCGCGCTCGACTATCCGCTGCCAGGATTGGCCCACAACTATCTGGCCTGTATCGCCGCCCGGCGTTACGACCTAAAGCAAACGCAAGAGCACCTACGCTTGGCTCTGCGTGCCGATCCTTATCATTACGTCGTAGCCCGCAATGCAGAAGTTCTTCGCCGTTGGCTGGTGGATGGCGGGCCCGTCAAGGGGACACCTCTGGAACTCGAGGCGACGCATGATTTCCAGCTGTTTGAGCGGACCGCTCAACCCACCCTGCCCGGTCCCCTGCCGGAGACATTCGCGGACTGGCCGTTACCCGTGAACGACGTGCCTCGAGTAAGTGCCGGCTCCAAGCATCTGCCGGTTCTCAACGGCTGAGGACCCCTCTCACGACGACCACTCGCAGAACGGCGAGCGCACCATGGTGCCAATGTAGTTGTGACGGCCAGCCGAGTCACGCTGTGCAAATTGCACGCATACCCTCGAAGAGGTAGCGTGCCTGGAATCGCCGGAATGCGATGGTAGCTGCTCTATTTGCTTCGCCCAGCGTGAGCAGGGAGGTGTGGTATGGTCGCGGCAATGTGCTTGCGCTTATCATCATGGTTGGACGCGAAACTCGGGCTGCTGCCAGGCTTTTCGTTTCTCTTGACCGCAGTCGCCTGCGCCGGTGCTCCGCTGACACAACGCTACGTCGACGAACCTCAAGGTGAGACGTACGAGCTCGGCGCGCCGCAGAACACGCGCTATGACGCAGATGTACAGACGAGCCGCGATTTGCTCCACCTCGCGGTGTACGAGCAATCAGAATGCGAGCGTATCCTGGTCAAGGTGGTTTCGCGAACGCAGGAAACGCTACAAGGCGATGATGTGGTAGCTCGCGAATTCGTGGGTCCGGTTCAAGTAGCCGAAGGCAGTGACGGACGCGTGCCGTGTCACCAACGTTACGCCCGCGATGTTCAGGTGGCGCTGCAAGTCGGCAACGCGACCTATCCGTTGGGGCGAACGGATCCGTTCGGTGAACTGCACACCAGCCTTTCTGCGGAGTTGAAGCAGGGGCTCTATGGTGAGAGCACCCCCGCGACGGCTCACCTCCTGATCGAACGACAGGTCGTTGCTCCCCTTTCCCTGGCGGAGTTAGCGAAGCATGAGCAACGCGTCGAGGCATTGTTACCGGAGTTCGAAGCGCTGGTTGGTAAAGAACAACTCAACGGCGAAGAGCTCGCGCGAGCCTATTCCCTGTACGAGCAGCTGCGTGCGCTCGACCGCGCCGATCCCCGTATCGCCGGCCTGACTGGACGCTTCCTCGAGAGCCAGTACGGACGCTTGGAAGAAGAAGCATCCGCTAACATCGCACGTAACTTGGCTGCGCTCAAAGACGCGCAAGCCATGCTAGCGACCCCCTTGGTCGGAGTCCCGATGTACGTGCAAATCGGAGCTCGTGATGGTGCGGCCACCGCTGATATTCT
Organism: uncultured Polyangiaceae bacterium; assembly: GCA_964577325.1. Classification (GTDB taxonomy): domain Bacteria; phylum Myxococcota_A; class Polyangia; order Polyangiales; family Polyangiaceae; genus SZUA-265. The sequence continues at coordinate 29,449 of CAZNZA010000038.1, read as the reverse complement.
ACGCTGGGCGCGAGGGGAAGTGGCGCTTGGGCTGCGGGACAATCCGAGCTATTGCCGCACGCAATCGACGTCGACGAAGACCAGTCTTCAGCAGCTGCGTCCCGCGACGCAATTCGCCCTTCACTACATGCGTTTCGCGTTCGACGATCGACTCGACAATCAGGTGCGCACAGTATGCACGAGTGTGCAACAGCAGTGACCGCCAACTGCGCCCCTTCGCCCGTACGCTGGGCGAGGTCAATGCAGTGGGCTTGACGGACTGAGTAACCCTCGAGCGCGAAGATAATTGGCTAGAGTCTCTATCTCGTTGCCGTAGAGTTCCCCGCCCACCTTTGAGCTGGGGTTGATTTTGAGGGCTCCAACTCCGTATACGTGCAGGGCTTGTACCAAGCGTACGCCCGTAACCACTACGGCCGGTTGAACGTTGTCTCGGTAGTCCTTGAGCGCCTCCAGATCGGTAAAGACCGCCCATACAGGCGCGCCATGGAACGGCTCTGGCCAGCCCTCGACGACGGGCAAGAGCTGGTCGCCGGCTGCTTCGCGCAGCGGTAGCCAAAACCTGCCGTTGACGACGGCTTGATAGACCTGACGCCGAGATTCCATGTCTTTACGACGCACCAGCACACGCACGAGCTCGAGCAACTCCTCATTGGCGGGATTCATTTCGCGCTCGATCGACACTGCGTAGAAGTCCCCGCCCCCACGATCGAACAATGCTTCGAGCATGCCCTCGATGCGCGCCGCCATATCGCTGAAAGCACGCGGCCCTTCTGCCGTCACCAGCACCTCGAGCGCGCCGGATCCTGGCCTGCGCTCCAACTGTTGCTCGCGAAGCCGTTGCTCCACTTCCACGTTCGCCCCCAAAGGGGAATGCATGAGAAAGGCGTCGAGGGGTACGATGATGGCTGCCAGGCGCGTCGTCCGCGCCTCTACTTCCACCCGGGACAACCCCGCCTCGACAACGACTCGGTACTGCCCACCTGTGGGTCGCACCACCAATGATCCGGTCATTGCGGTCTGCGGAGCGTAGCGCTCAAACAGAGCCTCGATGTGGGCCTCGAGGACCTGTCGCTGAGAGGGCTGGCGCTGTAACCCAAGCTGCCCCACGATTTTGCTCCACCAAGTCATACTGGTCCTGCTCTGCTAGCGAACGCGCACTTTTGCCACGGTAAGACTCATACGCGCACGCTTTGCCGGCGTTGGGTCGGGTGTAGACCAACCCGAACCGAGGGGCCAGCCGCGTTTTGGCTCCTACGGCCGTTTGCCCCGGTCGGGCACGATCCCTGCTTGCTACCTGGCATGACCTCGCAGGAATCATCGGTTGGCCCGTGTGTACTTCGCCGTGTGAACGGCGCCTCGCTGTTCCGCGCCAAGAGGGCAACTCGAATGGTCGCAGCGGCGGTGTGCGCGTGCGCCCTGCTCCACTGCTCTGTTGGTCCCGCCCAGCCCACCACGCCCACTTCCGTGGACGCGCCTCCGCGCGAACCCCTTTGGATCGCTGGGGAAGTCGTCGAGATCGACAATGTGCCGATCGAAGAGTACCGCGATTCGAACGTTCAGCTCGTGGTGGCCACCGAGGGCGACAAGAAAGTGCGCGTGAGGTTGGCTCCCGGGTGGTTCTTGACCGAGCGTGGCCTGCAGTTTCAGCGCGAGCAACGGGTAGAATTTCATGGGGATCCCGATCCTGTCGAGCAAGACGTGGTCATTGCGCGTGGCGTCCGAAGCGGGACCACTACCCTGCAGCTGCGGGATCCGACAGGCCTCGAAACGTGGAGGGGAACAGTGATCGCACCGGTGTTATCTGGCGACGCACCCCATGCCGACGGTGGAAACGATCCCTAGTGCTGCGACAACGGAAGCTCCTCGACGGTTTCGATGCCGACCCTCACCGTGCTGTGGGAGGGCATCGAAAGCGGTCAAATCTTGGTTGCCGAGGTGCTAGTCGCGCTGCAACCCAACGCAGCACGCGGTGGGCTGGCACACGGGACAGTAGTACGACGAGCGCGCCGGCATCCCTTGGTAGATGAGTTCGATGATACCGTCACACCGCATGCACCGCTCCCCGGCGCGCCTGTAAACCCACTGCAACGGCCCCGAAGCACTCGACGTACGGGTCTGGCGTCGATACTGTCCGTACTTCGGACCGATAGCGTTACGGCGCAATAGCGGCACGAGCAGCTGAACGAGCGCCTCGAGTTCGTCCTGCCGTAGCGCGTTCACCGGCGTCATTGGATGGATCCCGGCTAGGAACAGCGCCTCCGACTTGAACACGTTTCCTACGCCGGCTAGCGCCGTCTGCTGCATGATAGCAACGCCAATTGGCGTTGCTCCGAGGGCGGCAAGTCGCGCCACCGCTTGTGACGCGTCGAAGTCTCGCGCCAAGAGATCAGGCCCCAACGTCCTGAGCACATCCTGCGCTGGTAACGTCTGCAGGTGAATGATCCGGGCAGTGGCCAGCTCGTATCCAAGCAAGACGCCGCTGTCGAAACCGAGGATCACACGCAAAGCACCATGTATAGCGGGCGCTATGGCATTGCCTCGAAAAACCCAACGACCGTCCATACGCAGGTGGGAGTGCAGGGTGACCCCGGAAGAAAACCCCATGAGCAGATGCTTACCTCTAGACTGCACTGAATCGAGCACCTGTCCCACCAAGTCCGTCTCCAAAAGGGAAACGTCTTGCGCGTCAAAGTGCCGCACGGTGCTTCCCTGCAATAACTTCGTCAATCGCGCCGCGAGTTGAAACAGAGTGTCACCTTCGGGCATGGATCAACTCCCCGCCAGCTGGGCTAGAGAGTTGTTGAGCCAGTGCAGGAGCACACAAGGCCAAAGCGACTGCCCGCGCGCAAAGACAACACCTAGCACCAGACTCAGCAAGAAGACCGGTAACGACTGCTCGAGAAGCCCCAGCCCAAGCCCGCCCGTGAAAATCCACCACGGCCAGTGCATGCCGACGAAAACCAGACTGGCGGCGAAGTTGGCAAGCCACGCGCGCTTCAGCCGCGTGGCGAGAGGCAATGGTTGCGCCGTGTCATCAAGCCCCGAGAGGATGAGCAACTCCGAAAAGATGACGCCGCGGAACACCAACTCCTCGAAAAACGGCGTCTGGAAGCCTTCGAAACGACCTTCCGCCCCCAAACGCAGCCACGTGTTTGGGATGCTCGTTCCCAATTTATCTGCGACGTCGATGCTCACAGCGATTGCTGCGGTTAACACCAGAAGAAGCGACGAAAGCAAACGCCTGAAGGTACGAGGAGGGCCGAGGCGGATGATTCGCCACGCTTGTCGCCCTTGCGTCACCCACAGGTAGACCGCGCAAGGAAGGACCCAGAACAACAACCGCACCCCCATCGACTGCACCGTGTGCAGCAGTCCCGTCGTCGGAGGTAGACGTGGTAGAATAGCGGTGCTCCACACGGTCCATAAACCCAACATCACGGCAATCAGGATCAATAGGGCGCGAGGCCGCACAGCGGCACGTAACATGACAGACTGCCGAGTCATCGGTGGAGAAGTACCTTCAACCGTCGGTGGTAGCACGTCAACCTCGACCGCCGCGCCCCGCTGAACTCAGCGCAGCCTGCTTGAGCAGAGCGGAGTGGCGCCGGCGCATGAGCCCTGCCGCCGAAGGTTCGAATCCGGCATCAAGCAACGCCGACACGAACAAGTCTCGTACCGTCCGACTGCCACAAGGGTGCAATCCTCCCACGCTCTGCAACGCCAGGACGTCCGGCGCAGCGCTCTTGGCAGTCGCAAGACTAGTGGTCACGCCGTCTATTTGCTCGATGATGCACGCGCGCCCACCACTGTCGTCAAAGTGCTGAGTCAGCGCTTCAGCGAGTCCCTGGGCGCATCGCTGACTCTCTTGAAGGGTACCGGAAATGAACAGGTAGATGGCACGCATTCCGCTCGAAAACCAAGCCACCAAGCGACCGCGTTCGAGCACGACATGGTTACCTGCAGCACGAGTCAGGCGTGCCGCCGTGGACGACGGTTCGTCCACGCGTGTTGGCCATGTTACTGTCGCGCCATAAACGTTCGCGGGGTCTCCCGCTGCTAGCGTCAGCCATTGAACGTCTCGCGGTCGGTGGCGGTGAGTGCGCAACTGGCCAACGACACCCGGTGTCACGAACTGACTGGCACCAAGTCCTTCGACCCAGTACCCGCGTTGAAGTTCGCCGGTATCATCTAGTGCCTTGAGGATTGGGTAGGTGGCACTAAACCCGCCGGCGTGCTTCCCTGCCGCTACGGCCTCTCTGGTCACCACTCCCCACTGCCGTACGAGCTGGCGCGCGCGCGCGGTTGCGCGCTGTGTGTAAGTGCTGGATTCCGTCGCTCCTGCGTCATCCCGCGCGACGGGTAGCAGGTTGAAGCGTCCTTCGACACCGGGCCGCGACAACGCGGAGTGAGGTTGACGGCGAGATCGAAAGGAGCGAGCGGAGCGGCCGGCAGTTGTCTCACGAGACCGCTTTTTTCCAGATGTTCCCGCCAACAGCGAGCGGACGGGCCTGAGCGTATCATTGCTGACTTCACCGGCCCACACCATTGTCCACAAGGTGTCGAAAACCTCGCCTGGGTAACCTCCCACTCGACTGACTATCTCGGGAAAGAACAAGCTCGTCTCCCGCAGGCAATCCCGGATGCTTCTGGCGACGGACCCAGCAACGGGCTCGGGGTCGTCAGCGAGCAGAGGAAGCGAGTCCGTCAAATAGAACTCGATGCGTGCCTCCTTCGCGCCGCTTCCGCTGCCCGCGCTACCTGCTGACAAACTCGAGCCGCGTCCGCGCCAAACCACCTCTCCCGCCGCGCAAAGCTCGTCGATATCGCTTTCATCGAAGCCATGGATACGAGCGGGAAACACACTATTCATCCACAACCCGTAGGGCAGCGAAACGCCCTGCAGTTGCTCGATCACGTTCAGCAGGGCATCCAGCCCGCGCTGCTTTGACGTCACTCCATGCCACTGCAGCATGAAGCGACAGTAACTGGTGTGGTCCAGCGGCTCGACTTGCTGCCGGAGTTTGGCAACACTGCGCCGCTTCAATCTACGAAGGACATCCGCGTGACAGTACTCGATTCCACTGCCCAATGGCAGGTACGCCCCTTGCACCAGCAATGCTTGGCGTTCGAGTTGGAGGAGGACAGCTGACGCTTGCTCAAAGGAAAGCTGATAACGTGCCTTGACGCGCTCGAGGGTGAACGGGCCATGAGTACGCGCAAAGCGCAGGATGAGCTCCGAAAGTCCATTGGGTTGAGGACTTTGGTATTGCAACGGCACGCCGCGAGGTACGGCTACCCCTAGCGCATCTCGGTATCGCCCGATCTCTTCCAAGGCTATCCACCGCACCTCTCCCAACACACGCACTTGTACGACTTGGTGAGAGGCGACCAGTGCGTCCGCCCACGGGCTCCACATTGCCCGCGCTCCAATGCGCGCGTCGACGTCGCCATCAGACAAATCACCGAGTTCACGCAAGAGATCGAGCAAGTCGTTCTTGTCTCGCGGCTCCCACGTACCTGCCATGCGCTGAAGCTCGGCCTCTACCTCCTCGATCGTGTCCGCGTCGAACAGCTCGCGCATCTCCACGCTGCCCAGCAGCTGTCGCAGTTGTTCCTGATCCAGCGTCAGAGCCTGCGCGCGGCGTTCAGCAAGTGGCGCATCATTGCCGTAGATGAACTGGGCAACATAGGAGAACAACAAGGTTGAGGCGAAGGGAGAGGCACTGTTCGATGAAACAGGAACGACTTGGATGTCTCCAGCCTCCATGGCCTTCACGAGTGAGTGCAGGCCTCGCATGTCGAACTTGTCTTGCAGGCACTCCCGGTACGTCTCGAGTACGATTGGAAAGTCGGGAAACTCGCTGGCGAGGCTCAGCAGATCAGCGGCGCGTCGCCGCTGGACCCAGAGTGGCATGCGTTGCCCTGGGCGCCGACGCGGTAACAAGAGCGAGCGTGCAGCGTTCTCCCGAAAGTGCGCCGCGAACAGCGCGGTGCCGCCCAATGCTCGCGTGAGTCTCTCTTCTGCGTCCTGCGAGGTCGGAATGAACCACGCCACGTCCGGCGCTTGCTCGAGCTCTGGCAGACGGAACACCATCCCGTCGTCAGCCCACAAACTATCCACCTCCATGCCTAGCTCTTGCCTCAAGCGTTCGCCAACGATGATGGTCCACGGGGCATGAACGGCTCCGCCAAAGGGAGAAAGCACGACAACGCGCCAGTCGCCCACCTCGTCCAGGAAGCTCTCTACGACGATGCGTCGGTCCGTAGGCACGTATCCCGTCTCTCGCTGCTCCTCGACGTAAGCTACCAGGTTGGCTGCCGCACTCGCTCCGAAGCCATGCTTGTCCTGCAAGAGCGAGAGTGCCTGGTCCGTTTTCGTGTTGGTCAGGGAACGGGTCAACGCTCCCACGGCGCGCCCCAACTCCAACGGCCGTCCAGGCTTGTCGCCATGCCAAAATGGCATTCTGCCTGGCTCTCCCGGAGCGGGTGATACCAGGACTCGGTCATGGGTGATGTCTTCGATTCGCCAGGAGGAGACGCCCAAAACGAACACCTCACCCACCCTGCATTCGAACACCATCTCTTCGTCCAACTCTCCCACTCTCACGGCGGGCTCAGACCCCGCGAGAAAGACGCCGTACAAGCCCCGATCCACGATCACGGAACCGTTGGATACGACGAGGAGCTGCGCCCCGCGTCGAGCCTCGAGTCTGCCACTGACGCGATCCCAGTTGATGCGTGGCCGCAATTCACGGAAGCGCTCGGAGGGGTACCTCCCACTGAGCATGTCGAGGACACCATCAAATGACGAACGTGGTAGTTGGGTGAAGCAGGCCGTCTGCCGGACGAAGTCGAAGAGTACGTCGGCAGTCCATATGTCCATGGCCAGCATGGAAACAACGTGTTGAGCTAACACGTCCAGTGGGTTGCGCAAGAAACGACTGGTTTCGACCAAACCCTCTCGAACGTGTTGGACTATCGTCGCGCACGGGAGCAAGTCGCCCCGATGTTTGGGAAAAATTACCGCATTCGAAACTTGTCCCACCGCATGCCCCGCGCGACCAATGCGCTGGATCGCCGACGCGACCGTCGCGGGAGCCTCGATTTGAATGACCAAGTCGACGGCACCCATGTCGATCCCGAGCTCCAAGGACGACGTAGCGACCAACGCCGGAAGTTCTCCGCGCTTGAGTCGATCCTCGATCCAGGCCCTCCGCTCCTTCGAGATGGAGCCATGATGGGCAAGGCTCAGCTCCTGTCCGGCTTCTTCATTGATGGCTGCCGACAAGCGTTCAGCCAAGCGCCGGCTGTTGACGAATAAAAGGGTCGAGCGATGAGAGCGAACGAGCTCTACGAGCCGCGGGTAGATAGCGGACCAAATCGAAGGCACTCGGCGCTGCGAAGGCTCACCTTCCGGCTGCTTCTCGGATACGGGCACTTGGTGCGCCTGACCAGCGGTATTCCGCAACCCACCTACCATGTCATCCACAGGTACTTCCACCCGGATGCTCACTGACTTCGTGCGACCGGCGTCGACCACCGCTACTGCCCGCGATTTATACGTTTCGTCGGACACACGCTCGGCTCCGCCGAGGAACTGAGCTATCTCATCGAGGGAACGCTGGGTCGCGCTCAGACCGATGCGCTGCAGCGGGAGGGTCCTTTGCGCTCGAAGCTGCTCCAGTCGTTCGACGCTCAACGCCAGATGCGCGCCGCGCTTTCCACTGACGAGCGCGTGGATCTCATCGATGATGATGGTGTCGACGTGGGCCAATGTGTTCCGCGCTCGAGACGTCAGCATCAAGAACAGCGATTCGGGCGTCGTGATGAGGATGTCCGGCGGATGCTTGATGAGGCGGGCGCGCTCAGACGGTGAGGTGTCACCGGTGCGCACACCGACGATCGGTGTTTTGAAGGGCGTACCAGTACGTTGAGCTACGGCGCATATGCCCGCGAGCGGAACACGCAGATTACGCTCGACGTCGACGCCCAAAGCCTTCAACGGAGATACGTAGATGACCCGCGTCGTTTCCTCGCCGACGGAAGGGTCGAAAACGAGTCGATTGAGAGCTACCAGAAACGCCGCAAGAGTCTTGCCGGAGCCGGTAGGAGCCAGCAAGAGAGTCGAGTGTCCCGCAGCAATTGGAACCCATGCCAGCTCTTGTGCAGGCGTCGGACGCTCGAACGCCTCCACGAACCATTGGCGAAGAACCGGGTGCGCGAAAGACGCAACGGGATGGGCTTTGGGGTCCGGCACGACGTGGGGTTATTGTGCGACTGACGGATCGGCGCCAGCAAATCCACGGTTGCCCCGCTTGAACCGCCAGCCGCGACGACGGTGCTCGGCTCCAAAGTTCAGGCAGAAGCGCCGTCGGACGCCTGACGTGGCGCCTCGACAGTTGCGCCCGATCGTCCAAAGCCTTATGCCTCGCGGGTGATTGAAAACGGATACCTGACGGTAGGGCAGTTGCGAGGGGTGCCTATCCGCTTTCACTGGTCCACAGCGCTTGGCGCTCTGTTCTTCGGAGGCTTTGCCTTCAGACCGGCCTTTTGGCTCGCGTTCGTGATCCTCGTCCTCGTCCACGAGCTCGGCCATGCGTGGATCGTCCAGCGCTTGGGGCATTCAGCGCTGTCCATCGAGGTAACCGGCTTCGGCGGCCTGTGTCGTTGGGATGGGCGGCGCTCCACCGAACTGCATCGGACGCTCATCGCCTGGGGCGGAGTCGCGGCGCAGGCGCTTCTGCTGGCAGCTGCGTACCTGTACATGGCTGTGACGGCGCCAGTGACGAACATCCATGAAAGTCAAATTCTCTCGGCTTTCACGCGCACCAACCTCTGGCTGATCGGACTGAACCTGTTGCCGATCCCGCCCTTGGACGGAGCGCAGGCGTGGCAGATTTTGAAGTTCATTCGCCGCCGGTGAGCACCCGCTAGCGTTGTGACCATGTCTTGGAAGGGGCCGCTTTACTTTCTGAGCGAGGTCGAGGAGGGTACGGCACGACATGCCACAGTGGTTGGTGAAGACGGAACCCGAGGAGTTCAGTTGGGAGAACCTCGTTAATCGAGGACCCTCTTGTTGGGACGGCGTGCGCAATCTCGAGGCACGCAATCACTTGCGGGCGATGCAGCTGGACGACGAAGTCTTCGTTTACCATACGGGTAAGGAGCGCAGCATCGTCGGCTTGGGCCGCGTAACGCGAACGGCGTATCGCGATCCTTCGGCGGACCGCGCGATATGGTCCGCCGTCGACATCGAGGCCACGCGACCGCTGTCCCGACCGGTAACGCTGAGTGAGATAAAAGCGGATGCTCGCTTTGCCGGCTGTCCGCTGGTGCGTCGACCGCGCCTGAGCGTAATGCCGCTCTCCGAGGCTGAGACGGCCGCCATCCTGGAGCTTGCCGAGAGTGCGCATGGGGACAACACGGCATAGCCGATAGGCCATCCGTGTGACGGACACTGGCGTATCGGCCTGGCGCTCGAGCGCGTGAACGGTCACTGCCCCTTGAGAAGCTTATGCACCGCAGACATTTTCTTCACTCGACCCTAGGCACTCTGCTCTCCGCCTGTTCGGCTCGCATGGCCAGCGACGAACAGCCGGCGACCACGCTTCCCAGGCGTTTCGCTTCAGCAGCGCTCGTCGTCGAACCATCGCTTTTCCCGCAATCCGTTGCCTCAGGGGATCCTAAACCGGACAGCGTCGTGCTGTGGGTTCGGGCGCTCGAAACGGATAAGGTGTTCTTGCAGGTCGCTATCGACGCGCAGTTCGAGTCATTGCTTGCGCTGGGTGACACGCACGCCGAGCTCGAGCTGCCGCTGGACTCCCGTTTCGACGGCTGCGTCAAAGTTCGCCTAGACAGCCTAGCATCGTTCACCACCTACTACTATCGCTTCATCATCGAAGACAAGGCAGGCAACACCCACTACTGCACTCGTACCGGCCGCACCCGGACTGCTCCCGAAACGAGCGCGGACGCAGAGGTCGAGTTCGTCGTACTATCATGTCAAGACTTCGGCGGCAGATACTACCACGCCCTGCGCCGGGCCTCAGAACTCGAGCCCGACTTTGCCGTTCACTTGGGTGACTACATCTACGAGACGACGAACGACGCGAGCTTTCAGACGGGTTCCGCGGAGCGCAGCATAACTTTTCGCGATGTCGAGGGCGCACTTCCGTTACTTGTCGAGCGCGCTTCCGGCGCTCAGACGGTGCTAGCGGCACGCAGCTTGAGCAACTATCGCCAGCTGTATCAGGAGTATCGCAGCGATGCTGACCTGCAAGCGCTCCATGAACGGATACCCATGATCATCGTCTGGGACGACCATGAGTTCGCCAACGACGCCACCCAGGAACGAGCCCCATCGCAGGCGGGACTTCCGGATCCGGAACGCCGCCGCAATGCCGACCAAGCTTGGTTCGAATACATGCCCGTCGATTATCCGGAAAAGACGAACTTGGACGCGGAAGACGCCTTTCCGGACAACCTTCGCATCTATCGGGACTTCCGCTTTGGGCGGCACCTGCACCTGGTCATGACCGACGAGAGACGCTATCGCGCTCCTCATTTGGTTGCTGAGGATGAACTGCCTGGTCGGGTATTGGCTGATGAACAGGCGTTGAGTGCAGCCTTTGAAACGCTGCCCGAAGTCGCTCAGCCGTACGTCGACCTGGACGAGTACGGCGACCGCTCGTTGGCAGCCGCGCTGCGCGAAAGCGCCGACGCTCAGGCTTGGGGTTTTGACCCTGCCAAGCTCACCGGGAAGCAGGACATCGGCTACCTCAACGGCCTCATCACCCTGCACAACGAGTCGTCGAACGACGTCAGACCGCTGATAGCGGAGCAAGAGGCGCATGGCCGCGGGATAGCAGCGCTGCACCTCGGGAAGACGGACCCCAACTCGTCGTTCGGGGCGCGCTACTTCGTCGTTCAGGAGGCCTTCGAAGCGTTGGCTTACGCGAAGTATGTGCAATCGAATGGGGCAAGTGAAAGTGTTCTCGGAGCAGACCAGCGCGCCTGGTTCGTCGACACGCTTTCGCAGTCGGAGGCGACGTGGAAGGTGTGGGGCAACGAATACACGTTTTTGCGCAAGCTCGTCGATCTGAGACGCCTACCAGGCTTGGACGCGGCTCTGGCTCGGCGCTTCTTGCTCTCCGTCGAGGATTGGGACGGCGCGCCCAACGAGCGGCTGGCGCTGTTGAGCGAGCTTGCGGACGTCAGCAACCTGGTGGTCGTCACGGGCGACATTCACTCATTTTTCGTAGGATCGCCGGGTGTCGCCCCTACCCTCGATGTCGCCAACGTAGCCACCGTGACTGAGTTCGTGTGCGGGGCAGTATCGTCAGCCACCTACGATGCTCTGCTTGCTGGGTTTACGCCGATTGAGGGTATTGGCGAATTGGCTCCGCTTGCGCCCGCCATACTCGCTGCCTCCAATCCTCACGTGTCATATCAGAATCTGGGCGCCAATGGCTTCGCGCTCGTACGAGTGTCCGCTGCGGCACTGCAAGTTACCTATCACCAACTGCCGGCGGCAAAGGTATACGAGCCCACCCTGGACGGTGATTTGGCTTCACACTTTACGACGGAAGAATTTCACTTGAGCGCCTCCTAAGGTAACGTAAGCCCATGATGCTCTATCAAGACCGAAGCCTCACGACGGAAGCTCGCACCGACGACTTGCTCGCGCGTATGACGCTCGAACAGCAACTTGGCCAGCTCGTGCAAGCAGATGGTCGCGTCGACGCCGCCGAGCAGGTCCGTCATGAGCGGGCGGGGTCCTTTCTCCACATACTGGGAACCGATACCGTCGAGCTACAGCGGTTGGCCGAAGCCACGGGTTTCGGGATCCCGCTCCTGTTTGGCATCGACGCCATTCACGGCCACGGTTTCTGGCCAGGAGCCACCGTATTTCCGACCCAACTCGCCCTTTCTTGCGCCTGGAACCCAGAGCTTGCGGAGAGCATGGGCCGCATCACTGCCCGAGAGATGCTGTGCACGGGTCTGCATTGGACGTTTTCACCGGTGCTGTGCATCACCCGCGACCTGCGCTGGGGCCGCGTCGGCGAGACGTTTGGTGAGGACGCCTACCTCATCGGTGAGCTTGGAAAGGCACTCATCCACGGCCTTCAGGGAGCTCGGTTGAGTGATCCAGAGAGCGTCATGGCCTGTGCGAAACACTTTGCCGGGTACTCGGAGACCGTGGGGGGGCGTGATGCGACAGAGGCAGAGCTTTCGGAGCGCAAGTTGCGGTCACTGTTCTTCCCGCCGTTTCGCGAAGCCGTTCGTGCTGGCTGCCGTACGTTCATGACAGCCTATCAGTGCATCGACGGCGTCAGTTGCGTCGTCAACCGATGGTTGCTCAGCGAGGTCTTGCGAGACGAGTGGGGCTTTGACGGGTTCGTCGTCACGGATTGGGATAACGTGGGGCGCACGTACAAGCAGCAGGCCATCTATCCCTCGATCGAAGCTGCCGTTCCAGACTCCTTGCGCGCTGGCAACGACCTCATCATGGTCACCCCTGAGTTCTACGATGCGGCGTTACATCACGTTCGCACTGGCGGATTGGATGCGGCAGACATCGAGCGTTCGTGTCGACGCGTGCTCCGGCAAAAGTTCGAATTAGGGTTGTTCGACGACAAGCGTTACCCCGAGTTGGACCGGGTGCCAGAGATAGTTGGCTGTAACAAGCACCGGGTGGAGATGCTCGAGTGCGCGCGACAGTGTCTGGTGCTGCTCAAGAACGACCAGGTGGGAAGTCGCGCCTTGTTGCCTTTGAACGCGGAGTCGGTGAAGCGCATAGCTGTGCTAGGTCCCAACGCTGACGACCACATCGCCCAATTGGGTGACTGGAGTTTCGGCAGCGGTCAAGCCCAACTGTCGACCGACGGGCACCCTCGGCATCTCGTCAAAACGGTCTTGGACGGAGTGCGGGAGCGCGCCAAGGGCGTAGCCGTCGAGTTCGCGCCGGGTTGCCGCATCATGGATCCTGATACCAGCGAAGTCGGGCACGCCGCCGCGCTCGCTCGAAGTGCAGACGTGGCCGTCGTGGTCGTGGGAGACGTGTTGGAGGAAACGGGCGAGGAGTGTGATCGCAGTGATCTCGAACTCAGCGGCGGACAGCTCCCGTTACTACAAGCGGTCAAGGCCACAGGAACGCCACTAGTAGTGGTGTTAGTAAACAGTAAACCGCTTTGCCTGTCTTGGGTGGCTCAGCACGCCGATGCCATCGTTGAGGCCTTCAATCCAGGGATGCTCGGCGGCCAGGCGATTGCTGAGCTGTTGTTCGGGGATTTCAATCCACAAGGCAAGCTGACCACTTCGTTCCCTCGCACCCTGGGACAACAGCCCGTCACGTATCAGCAAGCGCCTGGATGGCACGGCAACAAGCACGGGACCTACGACACGAGCCCCCTGTTTCCGTTCGGCTTTGGCCTGTCGTACACTCGCTTCGCCTACGCCAATTTGCGCTTGAGTAACCCCCTGCTCCGAACGGGACAGGCAGTCTCTGGCTCGTTCGAAGTCAGCAACGTGGGTACGCGCGCTGGCGTCGAAATTACACAGCTTTACATCAACGATATGTTCAGCTCTCTGAGCACACCCTCAAAACTGCTGAAGCACTTTGCGCGCGTCAGCCTGCAACCAGGGGAATCCAAGCTCGTCTCTTTTGAGCTCCCCTACGAAGAGCTTGGCTTCTTCGATCGGACGGGCGCTCTGGTCGTGGAACCCGGCGTGTTCGAAGCAATGGTGGGTCCGTCCTCCCAGGATGACACCCTGCTGCGTGCGCGCTTCGAAGTGGTCGCGTGACGGGCGAGTAGCGTGAGCAACTGTCCCCGGGGACGTCCCAGGGGACACTTGCCGGGAGCGTATAGTCAATTGCACACCGCAGGTGGGCTGACTGTCAACGCGAGTTGACACTCCCCGCGCGGAACAGCGGGAAAAGCATCGCCAGGGCGTTGGCGCGTGTCTTGCTCATGGTAGGGCTCATGACCCTCTACACCGCACCCGTCCTCGTTGCCCCGCACAACCCGTTTCTCACCGCCGCTCAACCCGTAACGCCTGTAACGCCCCTGGCCGAAGCGGCATGGTCGATGGAGTACATACCGGTGAGTTGGCTCGAGCTATGGTCGAAACTGACGTCTGCCCAGATCCAGTTTCGCAAAGCCGTATGGTCTGATGGCCGCTGCATCGTCGTGTTCCGTCGCAGCCCTCCCGCTACCCGACACTTCCCCCTCACCGCCCGCGAAAAGGCGGTTCTCGTGCGTACCCTCCAGGGCGAGCGTCAGAAGCTCATCGCCTTCGATTCCAAGATTGCTCCTTCGACGGTCGCCAACAGTCTGAAGTCCGCGCGCACCAAACTTGGTTTCGAGGACCGTCTGGACGCCGCGCCCTTGGCTACCCTCGTACTTGCTCACGGAACGGACAATGCGAGTCCAGCACCCCAGCGAGACGTGTACTCGATTGGTCACGGGGAATGGTATCTGGCAAGCTCCCCGCGGCCAGACTGGTCTCGATACCCTCAGGTTACCAAGGCCGAACGGCTCATCGCTCACGCCATCATCGAGGGGCGATCGAACACCGAGATCGCCAAAGAGCGCGACACGTCCGTGCATACAGTGGAAAATCAGGTTGCGTCCCTGTTTCGGAAAGTCGAAGCCAGTGGCCGTTTCGACCTCATCCGCGTGCTGTACCAGCCTCTTCGCCAGACAGCGGAGCGCGAGCGGCTGAGCGCCTGACGACGAGGCCACCTCCTCACCGGGTGCGGGACAAGCCGAAGGTGCGAACCAGGTTGTAGACATGCGCGCGGGTGATATCTAGCACCCGCGCGGTAGCCGCCACGTTCCAGTCCGTCTCACCCAGAGTTCGTTCCAACAACGACTGCTGGAAGCGCCGCGTTTGTTCTTGGAAGCTGGTGGGGCGCGAGTCTGGCTGGTTACCCTCTTCAGGGAAGAGGTGGCTTACCTCGACCTGTCCGGCGCCGAAGGCGCCAGCTCGGATCGTACCTGCAACCACGACGTTCTCCAGCTGACGGATGTTGCCCGGCCATGGCTGGTTCTTCAGCTCAGCCAGAGCTCCGGGCGAGAGCGTGACGCCGGAGAGACCATGCTGCTGAACTGCCCTGCTACAGAAGTATTGAGCTAGCTCTCTGATGTCTTCGCGGCGTTCCCTCAAGCTCGGGATCCTGAGCGGCAGCACCTCCAGACGGTAGTACAGATCTTCGCGGAACTTCTTTTGCGCAATGCGCGCCACGAGGTCAGCATTGGTTGCCGCCATCACCCGCACGTCCGCGTGCACGAGCCGAGTAGACCCCAGCGGGTAGAACTGCTTGGCCTGCAGAAGCTGAAGCAGCTTCGCCTGGGCAGACCATGGCAACTCGGCGATCTCATCCAGAAAAAGCGTTCCGCCCTGGGCGCTGGCAACTTTACCTTCCGCGCGACTGGTAGCGGTCGAATGCGCCCCGGGGACAGCACCGAACAGTTCGCTCTCCATCAGTGCTTCGGGAATGGCGGCGCAATTGACTTCCACGAACGGCCCAGAACGCCGACTGCTGTTGTTGTGTACGACCCGCGCGAGCTGACTTTTGCCCGTCCCCGTCTCACCAGTGATCATGAGACTGACGTCCAAACGAGCCACCGCTTCGACGTTGCGCAGTAGTTTAGCCAAGGCCTCGGAAGAACCCACCACCTCGTCGAGCTCCATGCGCTTGCGAAATACGCGCGTCGGGTCCGAGCGGTCCTGGCGGTATCGGGCAAACAAACGTTGGGCAAGAGGTACCAGGTGCCGTGCAAAGAGCTTTGCCACCGGAACTGCATCGCTTTCCGGAAAGGGACCTTTGCCGTCCCGCCCCTGTAGGTACACAACTCCTAAGGGAGGTGATGATCCGATTGGCGCGCAAAGAACCGCTTCGATCTGCGAGCGACGTACGCTTTTCAACTCCCGGAATCGGGGGTCGAGAAACGCCGATGACACGTTGAGCACCTGCCCCCCGGCTATGGCGTGAGCAATGATCCCGGAGGACACTTCGCTACGAACGCGAGCGACCTCCTGCTCCGACCATCCCGCCGACGTCCACCATTGGCCCGCTTCCTGGTCTTCCTCGGAACCGTCGGTGACGTCAACGCTGGGATCATGCAATTCGAGGTAGCCCTTGTGCGCCCCAACGATCTGCACGACCAGGTGCAAGGCGCGCTCGATGAAGTCCTCCGGACGCTCCTCCGTGCTCAGCTCCAGCATGCCGAGATACAGATCGCGTTCGAGCTCCGCACGCAGTTGAGCTGGCTTGTTGGTCTCGGCAGTCACAGCAGATCCTCCCGTGTCCTGCCACTTCTACGAGACGCTGTGCGTGCGGTCAACGATTGCCGGGACCCAGCCCAGCCGCCTTTGAAACCTGCCGCCTGCGGGACCTGCCGCCTGAGACACGACTCATGCCGGGACTTCGAACAACCCGGCCGCGCCCATGCCCCCTCCGATACACATGGACACGATCCCGTAACCGCCACCACGCTTGCGGAGTTCCGAAATCAACGTCGCTGTCAGCTTGGCGCCGGTGCAGCCGAGGGGATGGCCCATGGCGATGGCTCCGCCGTTTACGTTGAGCTTATCCTCCGGGATCCCCAATTCTCGTTGGCAGTAGACGGCCTGGGCGGCGAAAGCCTCGTTGAGCTCGAACAGGGCGATGTCGTTCAGGGATAATCCGGTCTGGGCGAGGAGCTTACGGATTGCCGGCACTGGGCCAATGCCCATGATATCGGGATCCACGCCGACCACCGCGTAGCCTCTCATCCGAGCCAGAGGTGTGATACCAAGTTCCGCCACCTTTGCGTCCGACAACAGAATGGTAGCTGCCGCTCCGTCGTTGAGCGGAGAGCTGTTGCCCGCGGTTACGCTGCCCTTGGCGTGGAATACGGGGCGCAACGCCGCGAGCTTTTCGACGGTCGTGCCCGCGCGCGGGCTTTCGTCCACCTCGAACGGCGTGAAATTAACGTGCTTGCCATCAAACGAGCGCGCTTGAACCGGCACGATCTCTTCCTTGAAGCGCCCCGACGCAATGGCGGCCAGTGCGCGCTCATGCGAACGCGCCGCAAACTCGTCTTGCTGTGAGCGGCTTACTCCGAAGCGCGAGGCCACACGTTCTGCAGTATGCCCCATCGAGATGTAGGCTTCTGGTAGTGCTTCAGAAAGCGCACCATGTACTCGGATCTTGTTACCCCCCATGGGTACGCTCGACATCGATTCCACCCCGCCAGCAAGCACGACGTCGTTCATGCCCGCCGCGATCGTCAACGCTCCGTGGGCTATGGTTTGGAGGCCGCTCGAGCAGAAGCGATTGATGGTTTCCGCTGGCACGGTGTTCGGAAACTTTGCCAAAAAAACGGCGTTGCGCGCGATGTTCCAGCCCTGCTCCGCTTCAGGCATGGCACATCCCAACACGACGTCGTCGACCATCTCGGGCGTCAGACCCGGTACACGTTCTACAGCGGCTGTCATTGCCGTGGCAGCTAAGTCCTCGGGGCGGGTATCCTTGAGAGTGCCTTTGACGGCTCGGCCTACCGCCGTACGCACCGAGCTCGCCACCGCTACGTTCATTGGAAATGTCATTATACTACCTCGTCGTCGGAAATTAATTTCTTAGCGGCTTGCCCGTTTTCAGCATGTGTTCGATGCGCTCGTGTGTCCGCTTCTCACCGCACAGCTGTAAGAAGGCTTCCCGCTCCAGATCCAGGAAGTGCTGCTCCGGGAGCATGCTGCCTTCGGCCACCATCCCCCCGCACAACACGTGCGCGATTTTTTTGGCGATCAAAGCGTCATGGTCGGAGGCGAACTGACTCTCGACCATGCCCCAGATCCGCACCCCAATCGTTCGGCTGGCGTCATAACCCGCGGCACGCAGACTGGTCGCTAGCGGGGGTCGGTATCCCGACAGCGCCATGCCCAGAGCTCGCTGCTTTGCCTCGTAGAGCAGGAAGTCCCGATTCATGGAGATACCATCCGATGGCCGCAGGTAACGCAGAGTCCGAGCATGAGCGGCGCTCGTAGACGTCTTGGCCATGGCGATGTTGATCGACGCCTCCGCAACCAGCGGAAAGATATCAACGCCGCTGATGTCAGCAACAGTCGAGGTATAGCGTTCGAGCAGGCGTAGACATCCGCCCCCTGCCGGAATGAGACCGACGCCGACTTCGACCAACCCCATGTACGTCTCGGCGTAAGCTTGGGAGGCGTCGCCCGCCATTGCTAGCTCGGCGCCGCCACCTAAGGTGTATTGGCAAGGCGTCGTCACGACGGGAACGCTGGCGTACTTCAGCTTTTGTAGGGATTGCTGCAGGTTGTTGATGATCGCATCGATGTCGTCCCAACGCTGTTTCATGGCAGCACCGACGATCATGCTCAGGTTTGCGCCGGCGCTGAAATGGTCCGCGTCGTTGGCAACGACTATGGCCTGAAAGGATGCTTCCGCGACATCGACAGCTTCCGACAGCATCTGGGTAACGTCGGCATCTAGGGTGTTCATCTTTGTGTGCACCTCGACGCCGAGCACACCGTCGCCCAAGTCGACGAGACTTGCAGACGCATTTTCCCTCACCACTCGATGTTTGGCTTTTGCCATTGCAACGCTGAGGCGCCGCGGATGATGCTCGAGCGGCACGCTCTTTCGCGAGCTTACGTCGTAAAATTCTGGAGCGACGACAGACCCTGAGTAGAAGCTATCCCTGCCGCTCTGCAACATGTTGGTCACCCACGCGGGTACCTGACGCTGCTCGCGCTGCATCCGTTCAACCGTCCCAGCAACGCCGAGCGCATCCCACATCTCGAACGGCCCGAGCTCCCAATTGAACCCCCAGCGCATGGCTCGGTCGATGTTGACGACGTCGTCGGCAATCTCGCCGACCAAGCGCGCCGCGTAGAGCAGCGTTCTGGCAACGACTTCCCAGCCGAAGGTGGCCGCTGCGTCTTGTCCGCTGACCAACGCTGAGATCCGTTCCTTCACGCCTTTGGCTGAGCGGGCCGCGTGCAGCGATGGGTGCATAGGTGTCGTCGGTGCACGGTAGGGTGCCGACGAAGAGAGGCTGCCTTGCTCCAGGTTGAGCACGTGAATGTCTTTGCCCACCTTCTTGTAGAACCCAGCACCGCTCTTGCGTCCAAGCGCGCCATTTTTGGCCAGCTCGTGAACGAACTCTGGCATCACGAAAACCTCGCGTTCGGGATCGGCTTCCAACGATGCGTGGCAGTTGTTGGCCACGTGGATCATCGTGTCGATACCCACCAGGTCGGAGGTGCCGAAGGTGGCGCTCTTGGGACGGCCCAATGCCTTGCCCGTCACCGCGTCTACCTCTTCGATGCTCAACCCTCGTGCGAGCATCTCGTGCAACGCCACCATCATGCTGTAGACGCCGATTCGGTTGGCTACGAAATTGGTGGTGTCTTTGCCGTGTACGATGCCCTTCCCCAGCCACTCACCGAAGGCCACCATACGGTCAACGACGGCCTGCTCCGTGGCGGGGCCCGGCACCACCTCGAGCAGGCGCATGTAGCGTACAGGGTTGAAGAAGTGCAGAACTAAGAATCGCGACCGCAACGGTTCGGGCAGCGCTTCGTTCATCTGAGCCAAGCTCAGACCAGAGGTATTCGATGCCAGAACGCAGTGTGGGTTGAGGTGCGGCGCGATGCGTTCGAACAGAGCTTTCTTGACCGGCAAGCTTTCGACGACGGCCTCAATCACCAGGTCGCATTGCGACAGCCTTTCGAGATGATCGTCGAGGTTGCCCGGTGTCACCAACGCGGCAGACGCTTCGTCGAAGAACGCCGGAGGCTTCGCCTCCAAAGCGCGCTTCAATCCTGCATCGGCCAGTGCGTTCCTCGACCCTGCCGTGCCACCTGTCGGCACCACGTCGAGCAAGTGGACACGCACGCCCGCTCCCGCTAGGTGAGCGGCAATTGCGCTACCCATTACCCCTGCTCCGATCACGCCTGCTACTCGAACTCCAACAGCCATTGCATCTCCCGTTCTGGGTTCACTAACCGACAGGCCACTCAGCATGCGCCCAAGCCATGGTGCCGTCTCCTTCGAATCCTTCGGAGGAGCGGTGTCCGCTCAGTGCCCCAAGCGTGTTCGTTACATAAAGCCGACCGCCGAGCAATGACAGAGCCGGGCGGACGGTATTCACGGAGTTGTTGGCTTACGCGGGAGAGTCGCGGCCGGCCAAACCTACTTCACCGGCAATTGGCGTACCTCCGGCCCTGGCACGACGGCAGCTGTACGGCGCGCGTCTCCAGCACTAGCTCCCTCTGCCAATCGCACGTCACAAGCTTTGGCGCCTGGAATGCATGGTGGTGGAGGAACACGTCGTGCTGGAACGTGGATCGGAGCATGAACCCCTGCGATCGGCGTTCCCTGCTGCACGACCAACGCCTGCCCGAGCTTGATGACCGTACCGCGTAGGTCATTGTGGGCCTGAATGTCCCGCACCCGCGTCTTGTAGCGCTTGGCTAAGCCCAGCAGCGTGTCACCACGCACCACCCGATGACGCACCTTTTGGAGGGGCTCCTCAACGACGCCGGTCGTCACCAAGCGGGTATAGTGCTGCTTGGCCAAACGTCGAGCGGCCGCACTGACGAAGCGGACGTGCATGTGCGCGACATGTCCCGGCACGTGGCGAACGACAGCGCTCTTCGTGTTGGGCTGGTCGTAGAACAGCGCGTCCACCCACTCCTGCGGCTCACCCATCGATCGGGCGTAGGCTTCGAGCCAGCCTTGAACCTTTCGCTCGATGAGCACCATCTCCACGTCGGCCTCAGTTACGAAGCAGCGCAACAGCGCCCATGTGCGCGGCAAGTCGATGTCGTCAGCGGTAGCGGCTTTGCTCCATTGGGCGCCGGCCTTGCGAAAGAAATAAACATCGGCGTCTCGCCCGGTACGGTGACTCTTGTGGGGAGGCAACGACCCGCCATGTTGCGCGCTCAACGAGCCCAACATGACGGGTGCAGCACCCGGATGAGCGTCGTGAACCGCCCCGATGCAGTGCGCCAGCTGCTGGGTCGTCTCTGTCGTACCGTAGCCGTGAGAGGGCAGCGTGAGCACCCAGCGGGCGTCGCGCGCCATTTGAACGCCGTTGACGAGTACTCCGGTGTTGGGGTGACCAACACTCATCGAGCCTATGGCTTTGAGAGCATCAGGAGCCGTTTTGGTTGTTGCCCCGGCCTGAGCCGGGCCCAGCGCCGCCAGGGTTAGACAAATCACGAGTACCGAGCGCATCACCCCCAGTGAGATAGCAGCCGTCACCCGTGGCGACCAAACTTTAGGCGAAGCGGGGAATGTCGCGCCCAAAGACGCGATGCGCAACCAGTCGCGCCGCATGGAAGCCGCACATCCCGTGCACTCCGCCGCCTGGAGGCGTTGATTGTGAACACAAGAAAAGGCGCGGATTGGGCGTCGCGTAAGGACGCAAACTCAGACTTGGTCGGGTAAACAGCTGGGTGAGGTCGGCAACTCCACCAGTGATCACTCCGCCTGGATAGTTCGCATTGTGTCGCTCGAGATCTGCCGGAAACCACTTGCGGCGCTCGAGTATCAAGTCGCGAAAGCCGGGAGCGAAGCGCGAAATCTGTCGCTCGATGGCTTCAGTCATGTCGACCTCGCAGCCAGCAGGCACATGGCAGTAGGCGTACCCGGTATGATGGCCGCTTGGGGCACGGCTTGCATCGAATTCGCTCTGTTGCGTCATCAATACGAAAGGCTCATCAGGGACGTCGCCGTTCCACATCGCCCTTTCCGAGCGGCACATCTCGTCCAGAGTACCCCCAACGTGCACGGTGGAGGCTCGCCTGCAATTGGGATCCGACCATGGGATTGAACCGGACAAAGCGTAGTCAACTTTGAAGACACCGGGTCCCATACGGTACCGACGCAGTTGTCTCACGTAGCGCGCCGGCAAAGCATCACCGGCGATGCTCACGAGCTGCCCTGGCGTCAAGTCGAACAGATAAGCCCTGGCTGCGGGCAGTTCGCGCAGCGAGCTAACGCGATGTCCAACACGGAACTGGACGCCGTGCTGTTCGTTGACGTGCCGCAGGGCCGTCGCAATGGCAGAAGAGCCGCCTCGTGCCACAGGCCAAGTCTTCAGGTGACCAATGCTCATCAGCACCAGACCAATGGCAGAGGTGAGCCAATTCTCGAGGGGTTGCACGGAATGGGCGGCGCAGCCGGCAAACAGAGCTCGTGCAGGTTCCTGCTCGAAAGCACTCAATGCCAGTCCTCGCGCTGAGCGCATCGCATTCAACCCAAAACGCGCCATGGCCAATGGACGGCGCGGCACGCTCAGCGGCCCCAACAGATCGGGCACCAGCGCCCCATCGTGCTCGACGATTGGTCGCACCAGCCGACGGTAACCCTCGGCATCTCGTCCAAACTGTGCAACGGTCCCTTCGATCGTCGCTTCGAGCATGACTGCTGGGCGCCCCTCTAGGGGGTGAGCCACGGACGCTTCAGGATGGATCCAGGTTAGCCCGTGCTGCTCCAACTGCAGACGCTTGAACACCGGCGAGACACAGCCCGTCGTGTGAACGGCCGAACACACGTCGTGGATGTAGCCGGGAAGCGTGCACGCCAGCGACCGCATTCCACCACCCACCTCGTCTGCCGCCTCGACGACTAAGGTGGAAAGCCCCAGTTGGCTTAGCAGCGCAGACGCCGTCAGGCCATTGGGTCCTGCGCCGACGACGACCACTTCGTACTCGAACTTCTCCACCTGCTTCTTATGCAGCGAAAGGGTGCGACGCAGCCATGAAAAAAGCCGCGCCCGAAGGCGCGGCTCGGTGGGATCGACGTCCCAACGTTGGTCGCTGATTAGCCTTCTTGCGGCGCTGGCTGCACTTGGTTGGCAGCAAACTCGAAACTGAAGGTGGCGTCACCTTTGCGCGCATCGGGAGGACTGAGTACCAGTCCCTCGAGGGAACTCACCACGCACTGTTGCAGAGCGTCGGGAGCGGTACTCGAAGGCAAAGCTTCGATCTCGGATAGAGCGCCGGTATCCTCCTGGACGAAGAAATGCACAGTGACGGTTCCCGCCGCGGATTTATCCGTCTGCAGGACGTTGTCGTAGCAACTTTGGATTTGGGAAGTGCGCGTCTCGATGAGTGAACGCGTGACGTCTCGGTAGTCTTCAGGACTTCGAGCGTGAAACTGGCAGCCAACGGTCAAGCCGAGTACCGCGACGGACAAAAGATGTTTTTTCATGGCTCACTGTCCTCCTGAAATCTTTTTTTCTTCGACGACCTTCTCTTCACCGGTCTTCGGATCGATTTCAATCTTCTGTTGAGTGACGTCCTGCTCGAGAATCAAGAACTCGACGCGGCGGTTCTTCTCGCGATCGGCGTCAGTCTCTTCGGGCGTCACCAGAGGCTTGGTCTCACCATAACCTTTTGCCGTGAGTCGCTTTGCGTCGACACCCCCTCGGTCCACCAACCATTTCATGACGGACTTGGCGCGACGGTCCGAAAGGTTGAGGTTGTGCTCATCGCTACCCTCGGTACTAGCGTGGCCCCCAATCTCAACCTTCTTGATCCGTGGCGTGTCTTTGAAGACCGTCGCTATCTCTGTCAGCAGACTGTCTGACGCCGGAAGGATCGTCGCGTCGTTGTACGCAAATTGGATCTTCTCATTGATCTCGATCTCGTTGTCACGCACAACCACTCGCTTTTCCGCCTCGGGAGGCGGGGCGGGGGGCGCTGGGGGAGTTCCCTGAATGACAAATGCCGACTGGTCACTGAACTGGATCACGCCGCCACAACTCGCGACTGCCGTGGCCAGCACGAGTGAAGTTGCACCCAGCAAGCAAAATTTGCGCGCTGCATCAAACGAATTCATAGTCACCTCATTGGCGCTCGACCCGAATGGTCGAACAAGCTCGCCCTGAGTGCTTGATTCCGAGCAGCTCGTCAAGGGGAAGCGGGACCAGAGGCGGAGAGACACGCCTGCCGCACCCCGGGAGACCAGTGCGACGAGAATTGCTTTCCCACAAATCGTGCGCCTGGGCGCGAGTTAAATAAGTGGGAATCACCATTCCGCATTCTGGGCGAGTTCCACGGCTCGTTCGTGAAACCACTGCCCAGCTGGAGGGCCACCGGCGCATTCTCCGTCGCTCTCGCCGGGGTTCTTCAACCACACGAACGCGTCCAACGCAGGATGCCCGGTGTCCGCCGTTGGCCGCCTTCCCAATGCACGCCCTTCGGGATTGCACCAGCTGTTGTCCGCGGCGGGGCCGTTACCGTTGCGGCTCGAATCGATGATGAAGTGCGTCTCACCGACCGAGGACGCGATCCTGTTGCCATATTCGATGAGCTCCTCATCGGCGATGTAGTTGGAGGTATTGAGAGCAAAGCCGCGGGCTCGTTCGACGCCTGCGGCCTGCAGTCGCTCGGCCATGACCCCTGGCTCCAACCACCGAGAATGGCCGGCGTCGAGGTACACGCTTACCCGCGGCAGTGCCTCCAACGTTTCTACCGCGAACCTGAGCAGCTCCAAACGCAGCGCCTGATCGGGCTCCGACAAACAATCCGTGAGGTGACCGAGAGCATCGGGTTCCAGAACCACGATCGCTTCCCCTCGTGGGCCGATACCGGCCGCAAGCGAACGGATCCAGGCTCGGTAGGCGTCGGGATCCCCTGCCCCCCCTTTCGAGTACTGACCGCAGTCGCGGTTGGGGATGTTGTAGGCAATGAACAGAGGGACTGCTCCCTGTTTGGCGGCGCTCTTGACGAAGTTGCCGGCTGCTGACTTCGGCTCCCCACTCCACTCTCCCAGCCATCGCGCTTGCGGCGTATCTGCAATCTTTGCCAGCAGTGCTGCCTCGGCAGGGTCGCTGTGTGCCAAGCGCCGCCGCGCCTGATCGGCGTTCGTGAACGGAGGATGAAAGAGGCGAACACCTACGAAGGGATTGCCGGTTACGGCCGCAATGGGTTCCGCTGCTCGCGCAGCGCCAGCGGGTGATTCGACACTACCAGACGCTGCCGCACTGCAGGACGACGTTCCAACGAGCAACGCCAATCCGCCGATGAGTCTGGCACCGATTGCTAGAGTGCCTGTTGCTAGGCTGCGGGGCACGCTCGCTTCTGAACGATGGATCATCGGGCGCCAAGTTGGCCCAACCGCGGCAGCTCGTAAAGCTCTGCGGGTACATACCGCGTCACTTCGTGGAACGAGGAGTGCCCACGAGATGCGCGACATCTTGGCCCGACGGCCTCGGGATCGAAAATACCTCTTTGGTGTCGGAATACTCATGACGACCCAAGCGACCCACGGCAGCCAACTTTGAGGCATCAGGCAGCCCGTCGTTTCCGAGCACCGACTCGTGCAAGTGCACCCGCGCTACCTCGAGGAAGAAAACGTCGTTCGGACCAGTTCCCAACTCGAGATGTCGCACCATTCGGCACTCGAACGCGACGGCCGCATCCACGAGTCGTCGCGCTTGGACAGTGTCGGCCATGACGTGCTGCAGGTGAGCGAGTTCGAACTCGTCCACCTCAGCAGGGACTTCGGCGCTCGTGGCGACCATTGCCTCAGCCAAGGGGCGGTGCGGAATGTGAACGACCCCCTGATGCTGCGCCAGCAGGTTGCGGGCCGTATCCTTGAGCGCACCCCGGCGCCGACCAACGCTGACCATCATCGTCAGGGGAGCTGCGGTCACCCCGCCGAAAAAGCTGAAGGGCGCCAAATTGTGCAGACCTTCGGCCGACATGGTGCTCACCCACGCGATGGGGCGAGGCACCAAGCACGAGATGAGCAGCTGATAATTTTCGCGTGTCGACTGCGAGGCAGGATCGATGACCATCACTGTGCCTTAGCCCAGACG
>CAZNZA010000038.1:2008-3505 GCA_964577325.1 uncultured Polyangiaceae bacterium | reverse complement strand
GCGTTCGCTGGCAGCTTGTTTGAATAGCGCCTGCCGACTATCGTGGACCCATGTCTGCAGGGCACCCCCTTCGCGTCACTTGGTCCTGGCTAGCCGTTGTGGGTCATGCGGTCACCCTGCTCCTGAGCTTGCTGGTTGCGGCCGCCGCTTGTGAGTCCAGGGGCGAATGCGGCAACGGTGAGTGCATTTGTCTCGCGGGCGCGGAATGCCACTTCGAGTGCACCGCGCCGCCCTGCCACGTCGAGTGCCGTGGAGACAACGACGGCTGCTCGGGAGCCTGCGCGAATGGCGAATGCGCCTGCGGCCGCGATAGCCGTTGTGACTTCGTGTGCGATGCTCCCCCTTGCCACGTCGACTGTGCCCCGGGAGCGGATTGTTCCGGTACGTGTGCCAACGGCGAGTGTCGATGCGCGGACAACGCTCACTGCGACTTCGACTGTAAAGCAGGGCCCTGTCACGTCACCTGTGGAGCCAAAGCCAGCTGCAACGGCGTGTGCTCGAACGGCACCTGCGCGTGCGGAGTCGACGGCTCATGCAACTTCGAATGCCGCGACGAGCCGTGCCGCAGCGATTGTCCCGCCGGAGCTCAGTGCCTGCTTTCCTGCGAGGGCGGCAATCGGGGTACGGGCTGCCGGTTCGATAGCTGCAATGGCAATGTCGTCGAATGCCCGGACGGCAAGACTCTGGCTTGCAATCGCCAGTGCCCGACCCCATGAGTTGAAGGTGGGTCGCACCCCGTAGTTACGGCTTTGAAGGCCGCCTGCGTCCCGAGGTGCCAGCGGCCGTTCGCTGGCTGCACCCGCTGCTGCCCGCGCAACGTTTTCGCGAATCACGGTCCTTGTACCGAGTGGACACGTGGCCGCAACCTAGACGGTACGTCCATCAAACGGAGCTTGGGGAATAATATACTTTCCTCAGGCGCTTAGCTTTCAAGTGCTTGACTCGGCGCATTGCCGATCCAGGCTGAACGAACAACGAGAGGAGTGAACGCTATGACACGACAACTTCGAAGAAGCCGCGACAGAGCCGCCCGTGAGCGCCGCCGTATCACCAAGGCTGCGCGCGAAGGCAGTGGCCATGCCAGTGCTCTAGAGAAACGCGCGCTTCGCTTAGCTGGGCGACCAGAGCGGCTCGTACGCCAAATGCTCGACCGCGAACTTCGAAGTGAGCTTAGCTTTTCTCAGGCGGAAACGCCGATAACGAACGCGCAAGTAGCAGCCGAAGCGGCGCATTGATGCGGCGTCAAGAGTGAGAGTGTTCTCGACTTCTACCCGGTGATGCTCCCTTTCCGTCCCGCTGCGAATCAGTCCCCAGGGACCGCAGCGTTCCCTCACCGTGTAGAGTTCGAGGCTATAGGGGCGACCGTTGGTTGCCACGAGTGACAAGAAGACAGGACAACCAGTAACACCACAACCAAGCAACAGGGCGGCTCCGCATCGATCGGGTCCGCCCTGTTGCACGTCAGCACCTCGGCGCGCGTTTCGGCTTCAACACCCC
>CAZNZA010000038.1:0-1908 GCA_964577325.1 uncultured Polyangiaceae bacterium | reverse complement strand
TACATCGAGTACCGCGCGGCTTCGAGCCAGTACCTCGCGGGCCTGTAGGCGCAGCTGAACCCGTGAGTATTTAGGCGGCGCCTCGGCGACGAACGCGAGCGGATCGAGTCCCGCCCGCACGGCGAGGAAGACCGCGCGCGGTATATGGAAGGCCTGCGTCACGATGACGATGTCTCGCGCGTGCGTCAACGACTGCACGCGCCGCATCGACGTCCATGTGCGAAGCCCGCGCACATCCTCGGTGAGACAATCTGCTGGCACTTGCCGCTCTTGCAAGCCACGGCGCATGGGTTGCACTTCGTTTGCACCACCAGACAGCACAAAGCGCTGTACTTTGCCGGCACGGTAAAGTGCCGCCGCCGCATCAAGACGCGAAACGAAGTACCGATTCGGCCCGCCACCGCTGGAGCACGGGGCGCAGCCGAGCACCAGTCCCCAAGTTCGTCGCGGGACGTCGTTCGGCGACGCGTAGCGTCGGCCCCGACTCACCCACACGACGTAGGCGTTGCACCCTGCTACGAATGCCGTCGCCCCCAAACCGAGCACGAAGGGAAAGGGTGTCATGGTTTCAGCAAGTCTCGTATCGAGCGAGGGTCATCAATGTTGGCGAAGAAGTAGCCGGCGGAAGTCGGCGGGTCACCTCCTGTGTCCGCCAATGGCAGGCCGTTGGCGGACACTACTCTAGTGAGCCCGTGGCTCGGAGGTCCGACAAATCGAGGCTGAATCCTGCGCGCTCAACGCCACCGGCCGCGGAAGGAACGGCGGAGCCAGGTTGGCGCAGCGTTTGCTGAGCGGTAGCGCGCCCAACCCGGGCGCCTACCCTCAGCACCAGGAGCTTTGCCATGAAATCAGACTCTACCCGAGCCGCCACCTGCTCGTCCCGCGCCTTTCGTTCACTTTCCATAGCCACACGAGCGATCACAGGTGTCTTCCTCAGTCTCACGCTTGCCGCATGCAGCTCTCCGCTGGACCCGACTTCTGCCCAAGGTTCGTCGCTGGCCACCGAGTTTGGACAGGTAGCCTTTGCGCTCACCGCTGAAACGGAAAGCCGACGCTTCGCTCTCCGTGATGCTCAGTTTTCGGTGACTGGCGCCGAGTCCGTGGTGCTCGCCTCCAACGACGCGCCCGACGCCACGGCGCTGGTGCAAGATTTGGAGAGCGGAGAGTATACCGTCGAGCTTCTCCCGGGCTACCGCCTCGTCGAGCTGCTCGCGGAGGGCGAGGTCGACGTCGAAGCCACGTTGGCCACGAGTAACCCGCAAAGCGTGCTCATCGCTCCCGATCAGACGACGTCCGTGACGTTCATCTTTCGCACGGCAGCAGAAGCCGTACCCTTTGGCGATGGGACGCTCGAAGTCTTCGTCGCCGTCGAACAAGCAGCACCCGTCGGACTGTTTTTCAGCGAGCTCATGTTGAACCCACTGGCCACGAGTGATGCCGAGGGCGAATGGATGGAGATAACTAACAGCGCGGACGTACCGCTCGACCTCCAAGGCTGCTCAATCACCCGCGACTCGTCCTCCTTCGTGGTCGACCAATCTTTGGTCGTGCCGCCTGGCGAAGCGGTAACATTGGCCAACAGTGTGGACCCCGGCTTCGTTCCGGACTTCACCTATAGCTCGCTCACCCTACCGAACAGCAGCCTGTTCGTCCTCAGCCTACAATGCAATGGGCAAGAATGGGACAGCGTAACCATCGACCCCGCCACCTTTCCCGTCGTAGCCGGAGCGAGCTCCGCCCTCGACGCGGACCGCTATTCCGCCGCGGAAAATGACGAGCCCGCGGCGTGGTGCGTCTCCCAGGATTCGTTCGGTTCGGACTTGGGTACCCCCGGGCGCGTCAACGCGTCGTGCACGCTGCCCTCCCTGTAGCCCGCAACCTGCGGGCGCCGGTCTCGAGGACCGGCGC
>CAZNZA010000037.1:38608-40274 GCA_964577325.1 uncultured Polyangiaceae bacterium | reverse complement strand
GCCCTCCCACAGCACAGTGAGGGTCGGCATCGAAACCTGGGCTCAGAACTTAGTTGTCGCAGCACTAGTGGGGAGCACGACGCTACAACGCGGAATCGGTGCAGGCGTAGAGCTCTTCGGCGTTGACGCACTCTACGGTGACAATCGTGTCTGTCGTCGTGAGCGCCACGTCGCTGCAGCGGTGTACACTTGCCTCGCGACGATCATCGCCGAAAAGGTCTGCCTCCATGCGGACGTGATAGAACTGCCCGTCGGGTGTCGAGACGTACGTCGACGGGATTTGGCAGTCGACGCAATTGTTGAGCGTGAATTCTGCGCCAGGATCGGCAGGCGCTTGCTCAAAACAGCGGAAGAGTTCTTCGACGCCCGCACCAAAGCTACCATTGGTCAATCCGCAGTCTTGCCGCTCGGACACGATGGCTCCAACGTGGGCGAGCAATTCATCGACCCCCCACACACACTGGACCGCCGATGCACTTCGCGCGTCCACGCACACTCCGGCGCTGCACACCGCTTGTTCGCTCGGCTCCGCCGTCGTACAGCTTGCTTGTCCGCAGCTTTCATCGACCAACGCATCCTTGCACATGGCATCGACCGTTTCGCGCAGTGTCTGCAATCGTTCGAGCTCGCCCTCGGCTACAAACAACACTTCATCCGTACACTGCCAGTCACAAGACGGGGCGAACACCACCGTACAGTCGGCATCGGCGTCGCAGCCTTCGGCGAGCGCGGTGGCTTCGGCCGCTATGGTGGCTGCGGCCGCTTGCTGCCCTTCCTCGCATCCCCTGACGGCTTGGCAGGTTCCCTCGACGCACCCGGCGTGCCAAGGCGATAGCGGAGGGCAGCCCGAGGCGATGTAGTTGCAGCCCTGTGCTTTGAACGCCGCGCACACCTCGTTGTTTATGGCGTCCAGCGAGCTTCTCGCGCCCGCGGCTTCGCTTGCCGAGACGAGTGTTGTTCCGTGGCACGAATCGACGCAGTCGAGCCCTTTCGAGATTTTGACGCAGTCGGCGTCGGATTCACACGTCGTGTCCACGTCGTCGAGCACTTCCTCCGCCAAACACATCGCTTCAGCCCACAGCAGGCTGCACCCTGCTGGCCCCGTGGTAGCTCCTTGCGGTGGCTCGGCGGACGCATCGAAGCACTGCAATTCGATCCCGAACGTGGCGTCCGCCTCGCCTACGACCGCGTCGACGCTGGCCTTGCGATCGTCTGCCCTCACTTCCACGCGGTACTCATCAGTGACGGCGCCCGCAAGTTCAACCTCGAAGGACCCATCGTTCTTGGCCGTCGTGGTCACCGTCTCTGCCGTGGTCACGTTGGTGACGGCTACCGTAGCACCCGCCGGGCTCACCGCACCCGCGTCGGCCCAGACCACCACTCCAGCATCGCTTGCGCGCACGCGGATCTTCGCTTGATCGATGACCGGCGGATTGCCGGTATCGGTGCTCATCCTATCATCGGACCTAGCGCCACACGCCGCGCACAGCAGAGGCACGAGCAATAGACCCATCACCTTCAGCGCCAACGGGGGCGCTTTGCGGTTCATTCGGGGGGCGGAGCTGCGAAAACGGGATGCGATCATGGCTTGGTTGCTTCTGTTGGGTCGGGGGGTGCGCTCAAAGGAAACAGCTGCAGATTGAGCTGAATGACGCGCGCGGGATCT
>CAZNZA010000037.1:0-38508 GCA_964577325.1 uncultured Polyangiaceae bacterium | reverse complement strand
ACCGGAACACGCAAAAGGCGGCCTTGACGATATGCAAACTGGCGTGGCACGTGCGGGAGACGATGCCTTCTCGATCACCGCGCCTGGATGCCCCCTTTCGACTGCCGCGCATGGCGGCTGCGCTGCGACGTTCATTGGCCTTGGGTTACAGCGGTCAGACGTTCCGTGCTGACGTCCTGGCGGGACTCGTCGTGGGCATCGTGGCGTTGCCGTTGTCGATGGCGTTGGCGGTTGCCGTCGGGGTGCCCCCCCAGCATGGCCTATATACGGCTGTGGTGGCTGGAGCGTTGGTGGCATTGCTGGGGGGGTCGAAGTTCCAGGTTACCGGACCCACTGCAGCCTTCATCGTCATTCTCGAACCAGTGACCGCGGCGCACGGCGTATCTGGGTTGTTGACCGCTACGGTCATGGCGGGCTTGCTGCTGGTAGCCATGGGCGTCACCGGCATGGGGCGCTTCATCCAGTTCATTCCCCACCCCGTCACGACAGGGTTCACAGCCGGAATTGCCAGCGTGATCGCCATTCTGCAGATCAAGGACGTGCTTGGGCTACGCGCGGCTGAGCTGCCGGAAGGCACTCCGAGTAAGGTCTTGGCGTTTTGGGAGGCTCGTCACTCGGCGTCTCTTTCGGAAGCAGCCATCGCCGGGTTGACCCTGGCTCTGCTGTTGCTGCTTCCCCGCTTCGCTTCTCGACTCACGCGTCTGGTGCCTGCTCCTTTGTTTGCGCTCACGGCGGCGGCGCTGGCTGGCGTCGCGATGCATCAGTTCGATCCGACGTTACAGGTGGCAACCATCGGCACGCGCTTCGAAAGCGTCATCGATGGCGTCTTGGTGCGCGGCATCCCCCAAGCCCCCCCTCGCTTCGAGGCACCGTGGGGCACTGACTTGAATTGGACGTTGGTACGTGAGTTGCTTGGCCCCGCGTGCGCCATCGCCGTGCTTGGTGCGATCGAGTCACTGCTCTCCGCAGTGGTTGCGGATGGATTAACGGGCACCCGCCACGATTCTGACGCCGAGCTCACCGCTTTGGGCGTGGGCAACATCGTCGCTCCCTTCTTTGGCGGCATCGCCGCCACCGGTGCCCTCGCTCGCACGGCTACGAACATCCGGTCCGGGGCGCGCTCGCCGGTCGCGGCTGTCGTGCACTCCCTCGTTGTATTGGTCGCCATTTTGGTTCTGGCTCCGCTCGTGGCTTACGTGCCCATGGCGGCGCTGGCAGCGCTGCTGTTGATCGTGGCTTGGAATATGGCGGAGTTGCGGCACTTCGTGTCCATTCTTCGCATCGCGCCGCGCAGCGACGTGGCGGTGCTGTTATGCTGCTTCTTCCTGACGGTCGTCTTCGACATGGTCATTGCCGTCGGAGTTGGCGTGGTACTTGCTGCCTTGTTGTTCATGCGCCGTATGGCGGAGCTCACGCGGTCGCGGATACTGGACGCTGACACGGAAGAGACCGAGTACGCACTGCCGAAAGGCGTGATCCTGTATGAGATAGCGGGGCCATTGTTTTTTGGTGCGGCACAACAAGCCGTGCGAGCTCTGGACGCCGTCGGACCGCGCACGAAGGTCGTGATCCTATCCCTCGCTCGCGTGCCAGTCATCGACGCCACCGGCATCGTTGCGCTCGAGAGTGCTCTGGCGCGTTTAGGGAAGGGAAGGACGCGCGTGGTGCTCGCAGGCCCCCTGCCGGAACCGCGTGTTGTATTTACTCGCGCTGACCTGAATGCGCGCTTCCCCCACGTTACCACTGTGGCGACGCTAGACGAAGGACTCGCCCTGGCGCGTCGGATACTTGACGACATGCCTCCGTCGGCACGCTGACGCCTAGGCGTGGCGAAAGTAAACAATCGACGCTTCAACGTGTGGTTTGGTTGACACACCTCACCGGAAATCGACGATGTGACGAAAAGAGCCGATTGACAGCGCACCGTGCTGGCCTCACGGTTCGCACGAATTAACGGTTCGTCCCAGCCTCGAGCTGGATAAGGAAGCAGATGCAATTGAGGATCAGGGAGAGTACGGCGGCGGCTGATGAAGTGACGAATGACGAGGAAGAGCCGCCAGGCTCGGCTGGAGTACAGTGTCTGCCCAGGCTGCGACAGCTCCAACGAGCAGCAAGTCCTCAGGTGCAGGCATTTCGATCCAAGCACTTCCCGCACGTCACGGACGAAGAGTGGGGGGATTGGCGCTGGCAAGCCAAGCATCGTTACCGACGCTTGGAAGACCTCGAGAATGCCATCCAACTGTCGGTGTCGGAGCGCGCCGGCATCGAACGTGGGGGGTCGATGCTGCCGGTCGGCATCACTCCTTATTATATGGCGTTGGTTAGCGAAACGGACCCGGAGCAGGCGCTGCGGCGCACGGTCGTACCCTCTCTGAACGAGTTCGTGCGCACGCCCGGCGAAGCAGACGATCCGCTTGGTGAAGATGGCCACAGTCCAGTGCCGGGGCTCGTGCACCGTTACCCTGACCGTGTCTTGCTCCTCGCCCTCGACTATTGCACGACCTACTGTCGCTATTGCACGCGATCGCGGGTAGTGGGTCACGGCGAGATCAACGCCAGTCAGGCGCGCTTGGAAGCGGCCTTCGACTACATTCGTCGGACCCCCACCATCCGCGATGTGCTCTTGTCCGGAGGCGACCCGCTGAGCCTCAAAGATGACAAGCTGGATTGGATCCTGACCAAGTTGCGCGAGATCCCTCACGTGGAGTTCGTGCGCATCGGCACGAAGATGCCCGCGGTATTACCCCAGCGCATCACCCCGGAGCTCATCGCGGTACTGCGCAAGCATCATCCAATCTGGATGAGCGTGCACTTCATCCATCCGGACGAGTGTACAGCCGAGGCCTACGCCGCCTGTGCACGACTCGCAGATGCCGGCATTCCGCTTGGGGCTCAAGCCGTTCTGCTCAAGGGCGTCAATGACGACGAGCTCGTGCTGCGGGAGTTGACTCACCGCCTCCTGCTGATGCGGGTGCGGCCGTATTACTTGTATCAGTGCGATCCCATCAGTGGCTCGTCCCACTTCCGAACCAGTGTAGAGCGCGGCATCGAGCTCGTGAAAAGCTTGCGTGGCCATACGACTGGGTACGGGGTGTGGACGTACGTCGTGGATGCGCCGGGTGGCGGCGGTAAGATCCCGTTGCAGCACCAGTACATGGTTGGGCGCGAGGGGGATGAGCTCGTCCTCGAGAACTTCGCTCAGGAGCGCTACCGCTATCCGGACCCTGTGGCTGCCGCTCCCGCTGCTCCTGGCCCCGGCCCCGAGCATAGTCCCCGCGTCGTTCGCTTGCCCACGTTCATGGGGGCGTGAGACGTTACATTGATCTCCGCGTCGTGGCGGCGTAAGCCGGCGGCAGAACCTGCAGCCGTAGGGTGACGCCGCCATTGATACGTCGTCATTGATGCAACCTTGGAGCGACCATGCACGTCGGTATCACGTATGACTTGAAGGATGATTACCTTCGCCGCGGTTACTCCAAGGAGGAGGTCGCGGAGTTCGACAGGATCGAAACCATCGACGCCCTAGCCGCTGTGTTGGGGCGACTGGGACACGAGGTGACGCGGATTGGCAGCGCCCCAGATCTGCTCACCAGACTGGGACGTGAGGAGCGCTGGGACCTGGTGTTCAACATCGCCGAGGGTGCGCGCGGCACCGCACGGGAATCTCAAGTGCCAGCCATGCTCGATGTGGTGGGTGTGGAGTATACATTCTCCGACCCCCTGGTGTTGGCCGTGTGTCTCGACAAGCGGCTGGCCAAGCACGTGGTTCAAGAGAGTGGAATAGTGACGCCAGACTTCCGCGTGGTTCACGAGCCGCAGGCAGTACGCGGTGTGGACCTGGTATTCCCATTATTTGCCAAGCCTCTCGCCGAGGGCACGAGTCGAGGGGTCACGGCAGCTTCGAAGGTCGAGACACGTGCCGACCTCGAGCAGGTGTGCGAGGAGTTGCTGAAGCAATACCGCCAGCCGGTATTGGTCGAGCGCTTTTTGCCCGGTCGTGAGTTTACGGTGGGCATCGTCGGTACCGGTATGCAAGCCCGAGCACTGGGCGCTTTGGAAATACACTTGGTTGGCAACGGAGATCGCGAGGTCTACTCGTACGACAACAAGCAGCTGTTCGAAGACCGGGTTCGCTACACTCTGGCCGAGGACGACGAGGCGCTGGCTGCCATCGACGTAGCCGTGCGAGCCTACCGCGCCTTGGGCTGTCGTGACGGCGGGCGCGTCGACGTACGCAGCGACGAGATGGGTCAGCCGTCGTTCATCGAAGCCAATCCCCTAGCCGGGTTGCATCCAGAGATATCCGATCTCGCCATTCTAGCTCGCCTGGGCGGACTGTCGTACGAAGCGCTGATCGCCGAGATCACGCACAGTGCCCTGCAGCGTGTCGGGGAGGGGACTCGTCGGTGCGCGTAACCATCTGCCACCAAGCGGTCGAGCAAGGATGTAGCGCTGACGAGGCTGATGTTGTCGAGCAGGTGCAGGCCGTGCGCGCTGCCCTCGACAGCTTGGGATTCGAAACCAGCATCATCGCCTGCGGGCTCGATCTGGGAGCGACGGCGGCGGCATTGGGCGCGAGTCCACCTGACGTCGTGTTCAACCTCGTGGAGTCGCTCAACGCGCGCGGTGAGCTCATCGCGGTCATTCCGGGGTTGCTCGACGTCCTGGGCTTCGCTTACACCGGGGCACCCGCCGAGGCGCTGTACCTGACGTCGAACAAGCTGTTGGCTCGAGATTACCTGCAGCAAGCCAGCTTACCCATCGCGGCCTCTCCAGCTGACGGGCGTTCCGGCTCGTTCATCGTCAAGTCCGTGTGGGAGCATGCGTCTCGGGGGCTCGACGAAGCATCGGTCGTACCGCTTGCAGGAGTGACCGACACCATTGCCGCGCGTGAACGACAGTTTGGCGGACGCTTCTTTGCCGAAGGCTATGTCGAGGGACGCGAGTTCAACGTCACCCTTCTGGGCGACGAGGCGGCACCTGAGACATTGCCCGTAGCTGAGATCGTGTTCGAAGGTTATCCGTCAGGTGCGCCCCGCATCGTCGATTACTCCGCCAAGTGGGACGTCCAGTCCGCGCAGTACCAAGGCACGACACGCCGCTTTCTCGATGCCGACGAGCGAGCGTTGAGCGAGCGCTTGCAGCACTTGGCGGTAAGGACGTGGAAGGTTTTTCACTTGCGCGGATATGCGCGCATCGACTTCAGGCTCGGTAGTGAGGGTGAAGTCATCGTGGACGTGAACGCCAATCCCTGTCTCGCTCCGGACGCTGGGTTTTGCGCCGCTTTGCAACGCGGTGGAATCGCGTTCCCCACGGCGGTCGAGCGTATTTTGCACGCAGCTTTGGCACGTTCCGGCGCGCTGTAAAGGAGAGGGTTGCTTCATGTTCGTCATCCGCCGCATTCACGACGCTGAACTATCAGCCAACAAAGCTGCCATCGAGAGTGCCCAGCGCCTGCTCGCGGAACGCTTCCCGGGCTTGAGACCGTCGGAGATCGACGACCTCCCCAAGAAGCTGACCAATCCGTTTCTGCAGCGCTTTACCGGTGTCTTGTATGTCGCCGAGCGGCCGCGCTTGCACCGCGTGGAGGGTTTCGCTCTGGTGCTGATCGAGCCTCAGCTCGAGTTCTGTTACCTGGACTACATTGCAACGGACGCCAAAACGGGAGGCGGTGTGGGGGTTGCGTTGTATGAACGGGTGAGAGAGGACGCCCGGGCGCGAGGGAGCAAAGGGCTGTTTTTCGAGTGTCTACCCGACGACCCTCGAGCGTGTCCGGACCCGGCGCTGCGTGCCGACAACAAGGCGCGCCTGAAGTTTTACGAGCGCTGGGGTGCTCGTCCCATCGTGGGCACTGAGTACGAGCGTCCGGTCAACGAAGGCGACAAGTGCATGCCCCACCTGGTGTGCGACACCTTGGGCTCGCCGCATGCGCTTCGGCGCAGCCACGTCAAGCAAGTCGTGCGCGCGGTGCTGGAACGGAAGTACGCGTATCTGTGTCCTCCGGAGTACGTCGAGGCGGTGGTGGCTTCGATTCGCGCCGACCCCGTCGAATTGCGCCCGGCGCGTTATCAGCAGAATCCGTCGTCGGCTGTAAAGCCGCCCCGGGGATTGCAACCGGGGCCAGCTTACCCAATGGTCATCAACGACAAGCACGACATCCACCACGTCCACGAACGTGGCTACGTCGAGTCGCCGGTGCGTATCAGTTCAATCCTCAAGCCGCTTCAGGAGGCAGGATTGTTTCGGCAGGTTCCAGCCAAGAGCTACGGCATGGACCCCATCCTCGCGGTGCACGATCAGGAGTTCGTGGAGTATCTGCGGCGCGCTTGCCATTCGGTGCCCGAAGGAAAGTCGATCTACCCGTACGTATTCCCCATTCGTAACAGCGCTCGCAAGCCTAAGGAGCTCGCCGTCAGAGCCGGGTACTACTGCATCGATACCTTTACGCCGCTCAACAAGAACGCGTTCTTGGCAGCGCGAGGTGCCGTGGACTGTGCGCTCACAGCGGCCAACTGTGTGGCCGAAGGGGAACGTCTAGCTTACGCTCTGCTGCGTCCTCCAGGTCACCACGCGGAGCGACGCTCCTACGGGGGTTTCTGCTACTTCAACAACATCGCGGTTGCTGCTCACCACTTGAGCCGCTTCGGGCGCGTCGCGATCCTCGACGTCGACTACCACCATGGCAACGGACAGCAGGACATCTTTTACGCGCGTGACGATGTACTGACCGTATCCATTCACGGCCATCCCAACTTCGCCTACCCTTACTTCTCCGGTTTCGAGGACGAACCGGGCGAAGGCGCAGGTGCCGGCTACAACGTCAACTTTCCCCTGGCCGAGCATCTGGATGGTAAGCGCTACCGTGAGACACTCAAGGAGGCCCTCCGGCGGGTGAAGGATCACCAACCGAAGTTTTTGGCCGTCGCCCTCGGCCTAGATACGGCTAAAGGCGATCCGACCGGCAGCTGGTCGTTGAGTGCCGAGGACTTCGAGCAAAACGGGCGTCTGATAGGAGAGCTGAACGTGAGTACCCTCGTCGTCCAAGAGGGGGGTTACAAGAACGCCAAGCTCGGTACGAATGCGCGGGCTTTCTTCCGCGGGCTCAGTAGGTCGATTCAACTTTCATGACCGCGTATCGTTACCAAGTGCAGCCAGGGGATCCTGCGGCCGTAGCAAACATGGCCCGAGCCACGGGCTTTTTCTCGAGCGACGAGGTAGCGATAGCTCGAGAGCTTGCCGACGAGGCACTGGCGACGGGAGAATCGAGTGGTTACTGCTTCGTGCTGCTCGACGCGGCGGACGGAACACAGGATGAATCCTCGCTCGGTGCGTTCGCCTGCTACGGACCTATCCCCGGCACCCAAGGCAGCTATGACTTGTATTGGATCGTGGTCGCTCCTGAACAACAAGCAACGGGAATAGGTCGGGCGCTTTTGGCGCACGTGGCGTCACTCGTCATGCAAGCTGGTGGACGCCTCCTCTACGCAGATACTTCGAGCCGTGCTCAGTACGCCCCCACTCGCGCTTTCTATGAGCGCTGCGGATTTATGCATGCTGCCCTCTTGGAAGACTTCTACGACGAGGGAGACGGCAAAGTCATCTTCGTCAGACGTCTTCGGTAGACGCTCGAGCTGCGCGACGAACGAACAGCATTACACGTACAGAACGCCCCAGTAGACCAGGAACAGTCCGGCCAGCACGGCGCCCTCGATGCGCGAGATGCGCATGCCACTGCGCATCAACGGCAGCAGAAGTAAAGTCGTTAGGATCATCCAAAGGTTGTCTCGCGACAGCGTCACCTCGCCTACTGCCAAAGGCTGGATCAGCGCCGTCGTGCCCAGGATACCGGTGACGTTGAAGATGTTGGAACCGACGACGTTGGCAATGGCAACGTCTGAATGGCCCCGATAAGCTGCGACGCAGGAAGCGGCAAGCTCGGGGAGACTGGTCCCGGCAGCCACGACGGTCAGCCCGATCACGGCTTCGGAGATACCGAAGCTCGTCGCAATCGTCGTGGCGCCCTCGACCATGAGATCGGCCCCGAAAACCAGCAGTCCCACCCCAACCAGAACGAAGGTCGTTGCCATCCACACGGCAAGCGGGCGTGTTGCCGTCAACGATTCGTCAAACTCAGTTTTCTCGTCCGCAGAAGCTGTGCGTGAAAGGTAAATGGAGTAGGCGACGAAAACGATCAGGGTCAGAGCAAAGAACGCTCCCTCGATCCGATCGATTCTGCCATCTCGAGACAGCATGTGCAGTTGCACGGCCGTCAGCAGCATTACGGGCCACTCCATGCGTACGGTGCTGCCATGGACGGTCAGCGGTGCGATGAGCGCCGAAAACCCCAGCACAGCAGTGATGTTGAAGATGTTGGACCCCACCACGTTGCCGATCGCCAGGTCGGGACTTCCCTTCATAGCGGCGCCGGCAGATACCACGAGCTCGGGCATTGAAGTGCCCCAAGCTACCACTGTTAGCCCGACGATCGTTTTCGATAGCCCGAAGCGCTCGGCGATACGAACCGCCCCCCTGACGAGTAACTCCCCCCCACCAACCAAGAGCACCAAACCCGCGACCAGTAGAACGACAGCTAACATCGACCGGCTTCATGCAGTGGGGCAGGCCGCCGGTCAAGGATGATTACGAGGGCTAGCTTGAGAGCATTACGTGCGCAACAGAATGACCCACAGGGTCCCTAGTGCTGTGGTAGCGAGCGCCAAGGGAGCTCCGACTTTGAAGTGCTGCCAGAAGCCAAACCCACCCACGGAGCGTCCCGCCTCGGCCACGATCACGTTGGCGACCGAGCCCAACAGGGTCAGGTTGCCGGCAAAAGTCGAAGCCATAGCCAGAAGCTGCCATGCCGTTTCTGGATCGGGGAGCGTGGCCATCTGCTCGCGCACCACGAGAATGAAAGGGACGTTCGAAACCAGGTTCGAGCCCAGGAGGAAGATGGCGGAGACACGCGCCCATTGCTCGGCACCGGTAACGTCAGCCGCTAACGGGAAGCGCTCGAAGAGCTGGGTTGGAATGCCGCTTTCGGTCAGCCCGCGAACGACGATGAACAGACCAGCAAAAAACAGTAACAGAGACCAGTCGATGCGCGGCCAAAGCTCGCTCACGTCGCGTCGGTGCAGGAGCATCATGAGGACGAAGCCCGCGACCGCCGTCCAAGCCAGGTGTGCGCCCAGCGTGTAGGCGACGGCGGTCAACGCCACGACAATCAATGACGCCTTCGCTTGCCGCGACAGGTGACTGCTCGGGAATGTGTCGATCAGGGTAACATTGATCAAAGCGCCACGGAACACGAAGGCGAGTAACCCATGGTTCAGAGCCAACGACACGGCTGCAACGGGAGCCATCAGCGTGAGGTACGGCAGGTACTCGAGATCTCCGAGCAGAGCGCACAGCATGTTCTGCGGGTTCCCCACCAACGTGGCTACGCTGCCTGTGTTGGCGGCCGTTGCCAGCGCGAGCAGAAACGGCAGCCCAGGGAGTTGATGCTGACGGATCAAGCGTACCACGAGCGGCGTGCCCAATACGCAGACAGCGTCGTTGGTGACCAACGCGCTCAACAAACCTGCCGACCACACCAGGCAACCGAGCAGGCGTTGGGGCGTGCGCGCCCAACGCAACAAAGGGCCTTCAATCTGTTCGAAGAAGCCGTCCGTCGCCAGAAACGCCCCCATGCCCATGACTCCGAACAGCAGCAGCAAGGTGTCGCCATCTACGGCGGCCACGGCCTCGTCCGGAGTCAAAACTCCAAAGGCGACACAGGCCACGGCTCCGGATAGCGCCGCAGCTGGCCTGTCGAGTCCCAGCAGCTGGAGCCGTCGCGCGCTGACCAGCACGTAGGTGATGAGGAAGATGAACGCTCCCAGACTGAGGACCCCTTTCTACACGTTCGAGGTCCGCAAGAGCGCTGAGCCGGGTGCCACGCGTTCCAGAGCCAAGCGTAGGGCTCGCTGCAGGGAGAGCGCATGACCGGTTTTCGACTGCGAATGATACTTTCGAGCGAAGTCGCGTGGGATGCGAAGCGACCAATTGTCGGAGGAAACGACTCCAGGCTGATTGAACGTCTGCTCCCAGCCAAATAGGTCTGTAAAAGAGATCAACACGTTGCGCGAGCGGCTTGCGAACAAATCTGCCAAAGCCCCGTGCACGAGTTCACTCATGTCCTCCCGGAAGCGGCGGGCCAGGGCGCGTCGATGTTCATCGTCGCAGCTCAAGCGTGAGGCAAGATAATCGGCACGGTCTCGCAATTCACCGTTCTGTTGCCAGCGCTTCACGACGTGCCACACCGGCGGTGTATCGTGATTACCAAGCAGCATCCAATCCTGAGGCTGAGCGTTCTCACTGCGATACACGTCGTGTGGATCTCTGAGGTTGCTCTTCTGAGTGACGCGGAAGCGACCCAACCCGTATTCATCGAGCACGGCGCGAAGCTCGAAGGGGAGCGTACTGAGTACCTCGCACACGAGGTGATCTACTCCCCCCCGAGCGCGCGCCTGTTCCGCCAACACGTTCATGCCGCGAGCGAACAGGCGCACTTGCGCGGGCGTCAAACTTCGAACTCGGCGCTCGTGGTAGCGTGGAACGTTAGCGTCGATGTAGGTTTCGCCCACTATTGAATAGCGAGCCAGCTGGGGGTGGTCGGGAAGATCGGGTGAAGAGAACAGCCGTGCACCATTCTGCACGGCGCGCAAATCATCGCCCGTATCCTGCTGGTAAACCCATGGGCATACCAGCCCGTGGGGATGATCGACCCTCACGCGCGAGTACTCGCTGAACTGCTTGCGCGCCCGCGCCGCTAGCAGCTGTAACGCGGGACCCATCCCGTCTCCCTGCGCGTCAGGGCGCGTGTAGAGGTCGGGATCGAGCACCGGGTAACCCCAAGCCTGGCCTTCAGGATTCGTCCGGCTCGGGGGCGCTCCCATGGCGTAGCCTTTGAGAAAAAGGGCGTTGAAATGCCAACAGTCCTGGCGCCCATAGCCCACTTGCATGTCGCCGTAGAGTGACAGACCGAGCTGTGAGCACTTGCGCTGGAACGCCCGGTGTTGCTCGTGAACGATGAACTGTGTCCAGGAGTAGGCCGCGATTTCCTTCGCAAGCTCGGCGTGAAGATACTCGAGTCGTACTTGGCGCGCATTCGGGAGGGTGTGTCCGAAGAGACCGTCGGCAGACGACGTCGGAGCGCCGAGCTCGTTCCACAGGCGCGCGTCGTCAGCACCGTCACTCCCCGTCGCCCAATGGGTTGAATCGCGGCCGCTGTTGCGTTCACACAAGGCTGCATAGATGGCATCGGCTCGTAGCCACCACCCGTGCTGCTCGACGAACGCTGCGTATCTCTGTTTTCGCTCATCATCGCGCGCGATATTGGGGTGAGCGGTGGCTTTGGCCAGCAATGCAGCGATGCTGTCGTACGCAAAAGTGTGGGCGACCCGTTGCTCCACGCCTGCAGGACGCTCGCGAAGCACCGCCTGGACGTCCTCGGCAGACAACAGCTCCCAGCCTCCGTCACGCGCCGGCGAAGCCAGTTGTTCAAGGGCGATAGCCATCGGATTGCGCGAAAACGCCGTACCATCATAGGGAGAGGGATTGGAGCGGCTTACCGCTCCTTGCGGTCCGAACTGAACAGCATTGAACCCAAGCTCGCGGGCGAAGCGAAAGAAATCCCAGGCCGTGCTCGAGTACGGCGACCCTGACCCTGTATCCCAGCTTTCGGCTCCGGGCAGGCTGGCGTCGAAGACGATGAGCGCCAGTTGGTCTACGTCTAGGACCTCGAGCGCTTCGGCGGTCCAGGGGGAAGCAGGGGAGTACGGGGCGTGTTCGGTGCGGGCGGTCACGATTCCAGTCGACGGCGTAAAGCGAAGTTTCCTAACCTACTTCGCGCCCGCGCGCTGTGTCAGCCTGAAACCGTAGCGGATTTAGTCCGTGCCCTCGCGCGCGCATACCCGAACGTGGGTTCTGGAAAGCGACTGCCGCTCTCTCGAAACGCCGGAGACGAAACCTGGCAACACTCGGGTCGGACACCACCCGCAAAGACGGTCGGCAATCTGAATCTAGTGGTGGCTGGGCCGCGTGGGGCGCTCCAATGAGCCGGTGCAGAACAGGGTCAGCGATCGACCGGCAACCGAGTATTCGCTACCGACCTCGAACTCAGCGTGTTCGTGTTCGGCCCCGGTCGCTGTTTCAACCAGCACCTTCCACTTTTCGTGCTCTCCACAGCGTGGCAGCTGGAAAGGAATGGCCTCATGATGCGCGTTCAGCAGCAGCAGCAGGGGCTGATCGTGGACGATCGACCCGTCTTCCGACCATTCCCGCATCACCTCACCGTTGAGTAGCATTCCGATACAGCGGACGTAACCGGCGGTCCATTCTTCATCGGACATTTCATTGCCGTTGGGCTGCAGCCAGACGATGTCATGCACGTCCGCGCCGTGCACGCGACGGCCAAAGAAGAAGCGCCGTCGGCACAACGATGGATGCTCTTGGCGGAGGTGAACCAGCTTTCTGGTGAACTCCAGCATCTCCTTGCGCTCATCGTCGAGCGACCAGTCGAGCCAGCTCAGTTCGTTGTCCTGGCAATAGGTATTGTTGTTGCCGCGCTGACTGCGGCAGCGCTCATCTCCGGCCAGGATCATTGGCACACCTTGGGACAAGAGCAGCGTCGCCATGAAGTTGCGCATCTGCTGCCCTCTCAACTTCAGTACTTCGGGATCGGTGGTTTGGCCTTCCACCCCGCAGTTCCAGCTGTTGTTGTGACTGTCGCCGTCGTTGTTGTCGTCTTGGTTGGCTTCGTTGTGCTTCTCGTTGTAGCTCACCAGATCGGCGAGTGTGAAGCCGTCGTGGGCCGTGATGAAGTTGACGCTAGCGTAAGGCTTGCGCCCGCTGTGTTGGTACAGGTCGCTCGAGCCAGAGATGCGGTACGCCAATTCACCGACCTGTGCTTCGTCTCCCTTCCAAAAGCGTCGGACGGTATCTCGGTACTTGCCGTTCCACTCGGACCAAAGGTGAGGGAAGTTACCGACCTGGTACCCACCCGGGCCCACGTCCCATGGCTCTGCGATCAGCTTGACCTGGGAGATTATCGGGTCTTGGGAAATGACGTCAAAGAATGCTGACAGCCGGTCGGCCTCGTGCAAGCCGCGCATGAGCGCTGCCGCCAAGTCGAAGCGGAACCCATCGACGTGCATTTCCGTCACCCAATAGCGTAGGCTGTCCATCATCAACTGCAAGGAACGGGACTCCAGCGCATTGATGGTATTGCCGCAGCCCGTGTAGTCCATGTAATAGCGCGCGTTATCGGGAACCGTGCGATAGTAGCCGGTGTTGTCGAGCCCGCGATAGCAAAGCGTCGGACCCAGGTGGTTACCTTCCGCCGTGTGATTGTATACGACGTCGAGGATGACTTCGATGCCGGCCGCGTGTAGCGCTTTGACCATGGCTTTGAACTCTCGTACCTCCGCGCCGTGAGTAGGGTCGGCCTTGTAGCGGGTGTTAGGGGCGAAGAAGCTCAACGTGTTGTAGCCCCAGTAGTTGCTCAGGCCCCGCTCCACGAGAAACCGGTCGTCGACATGCTCGTGAACCGGCATGAGCTCGACGGCAGTCACTCCCAGGCTCTTCAGGTAGTCGATCACCACCTGTGAACCTAAAGCCACGTATGTGCCGCGGATGTTCTCAGGGATGCCCGGGTGAAGCTTGGTGAAGCCTTTGACGTGCATCTCATATACGATCGAACGATGCAACGGCGT
Source organism: uncultured Polyangiaceae bacterium (assembly GCA_964577325.1). GTDB lineage: Bacteria > Myxococcota_A > Polyangia > Polyangiales > Polyangiaceae > SZUA-265. The sequence continues at coordinate 24,757 of CAZNZA010000037.1, read as the reverse complement.
GCGAGGCGCCTGGTCGTCGTTCCACGGAAAACTGTTGTCGATGACCACGCACTTCGGCATGAACGGGGCGCTGTTGCGGGAGTCGAAACTCAAGTCCTCCCCAGGGTCTCCCACCGTGTAGCCGAACAACGCGTCGTCCCAGCGCAGAGAACCCGTGACGGCCTTGGCGTAAGGATCCAACAACAGCTTGTTCGGGTTGAACCGTTGCCCTCGTTCCGGCTTGTACGGGCCATAGACCCGGTAAGCGTACAGCTGACCGGGAGCCAGGTGAGGGAGATACAAGTGCCAAATGCCGTCCGTTTGCTCCGGCATGCGGATGCGAGCCTTGGCCTCGGCGTCGTCGGCCGATTCGAACAGGCACAGCTCGACACGGGTAGCGTCCTTGGCAAACACGGCGAAGTTGACGCCGATCCCGTCCCACGTCGCCCCCAAGGGATACGGCTTGCCTGGGCGCATTGACGTTAGGGTGATGTCGAGCGTTTCCTCGGGACTGTAAACCAAGCCCAGGCCTTCCAATTCGAACCCCTCTGGCCACTTGGTGTTGCGGTCGAAGCGCGCCCCGCGCAGATCTGCCCGAAGCAAGCTGGCGCCCGTTAGATCGGCACCCCGTAAACCGGAGCCACTGAGCTTGGCATCGTCGAAGCGCACGTTTCTGAGGTTGGCGCTGTCGAAGTCGGCACGCGAGGCGTCGACGCGAACGAAAGACGCGCCTTCAGCGTTGCACTCGCTGAAGTCCGCGCCCAACAAGCGAGCTTCGTCGAGCTTGGCGTCCACTAACGAGGCTTTGATGAGCAGGGCTTCATCTAGGACGGCGGAGGTGAGATCTGCTCCGTCCAGCGTTGCGCCGGTGAGATCGGCCTCCGCCATTGGGCTGCCACACAGGACGGCGCCCACTAGGCTTGCGTGCTTCAGACTGGCGCCGTGTAATTCCGCCGCGCTGAGCTTCGCGTCCTGCAGCATCGCCCGCGAGAGGTCCGTGGTCGACAACGAAGCCCCCTCACCTTCGGCCGTGTTCAAATTGGCACCGCCCAAGGCGGTACCCGACATATCCTCCGACGTCAGGTCTGCGCCCGGCAGGTTGGGGCCCGGCAGTTTACCCTTGTTCGCCTTGCCCTGTAGGAACTCCGCCGGGATTCTCACGCTCCCAGGCGCCGAGGAGGGAGGGGCTTGATTCGTCGTTTTCGTTTTGCTCATGACTTCTGCTCCAGGACGGCGACCGCAGGTCCCGTCAAGCTCAACTTCGTGCCTTGCAAGGTCACCCCTCTTCCGCTGCTCAACAACAGCTTGGCTTCAGGCAGCGTCCACTCCCTCATGGTGGTGGAGAAGCTGCACGCGACCAGCACGCGCGCCCTGCGCATCGTGAGCCACTTCGCATCCTCATCGAAGTCGACTTCGGTGGCCTCCAAGCGATCGTCAGTCAAGCTCGGGTGAGAGCGGCGGAGGCGAAGCAACTCTTGGTACCAGTCGAGCATGGCTTTGGCGTCGGGTTGGTCTCGGCCTTGCCAATCCAGCTTCGAGCGCTCGAAGGTGTCGATTGCACCCGGGTCCGGGACTTCCTCTGGCTCCCACCCAAAGGCCATGAACTCCCGCTGTCTGCCGTGGCGTACTGCTTCGCGAAGTTCGGGTTCTTCGTGATCCACGAAGTATTGAAACGGCTGCGCGCAACCCCATTCCTCGCCCATGAAAAGGAGCGGCACGAACGGCGAAAGCAGCGTCAGCGCGGCTGCTATCTGGAGTTGTACCGTGTTCAGCGTCGCCGATAACCGATCGCCAACAGCGCGGTTTCCGATTTGATCGTGGTTTTGGTTGAAACCGACCAGCTGCCTACCCCTTAGGCCGACGGTTTCTCCGCCGAAGCTTGCGTTGCGAAACGCCGAGTACTGACCTCGGAACACGAAGCCGTGCCGCAGCGCCGCGGCAAGATCGGCGATTTGTCCGAAGTCCGAATAGTAGCCGGAGGTCTCCTTCGTCAACACGCTGTGCAACGCGTGGTGAAAGTCGTCGCTCCACTGACTGTGCAGCCCGTAACCACCAAGTTCCTGAGGCCGTACGATGCGCGCATCGTTGAGTCCGCTTTCGGCGATCAGGATTAGGTGGCGACCCAACTGCGTGGATAAGGCGTCCACCTCGCTGGCGAGTTGCGCCAATACGTGGGTGGCCGAATGATCGTATATGGCGTGGATGGCGTCCAGGCGCAGGCCATCGATGTGGTAGTTGCGCAACCAGAACTTCGCGTTGTCGCAGATGAAGCGTCGCACTTCGTCGCTGCCTGCGTCGTCGTAATTGAGCGCCTCGCCCCACGGCGTATGGTAGCGATCAGTGAAGTACGGACCGAATTGGCCCAGGTAGTTTCCGCTCGGTCCGAGGTGGTTGTAGACGACGTCCAAAAGGACCGCCATGCCGCAGCCATGGCAGGCGTCGACGAAGCGGGCAAGCCCCGCAGGACCGCCGTAGGCTGTGTGTGGAGCAAATAAACAGACCCCATCGTAGCCCCAGCCTCGTGTTCCAGGAAAGTGCGCCACGGGCATGATTTCGACGTGAGTAACGCCAAGTGCCTTCAGTTTGGGAAGGTGGGCAATCGCGCCCTCGAAAGTCCCGTCTTCACTGAACGTGCCTACGTGCAGCTCGTAGATGACGGCAGACGCCAATGGGCACTGCTGGAAGGCGTCGTGCCTCCACTCGAAGGCCTTGAAGTCTACCCAACATGAGGGGCCATGCACACCCTCGGGCTGAAGCGCGCTGCGTGGGTCGGGAAGTGGTGGCCCGCCGTCCAAGGAGAACGCATACGATTGACCCGGCTTTATGCGCGCGTCTGAAACAGAGAACATACCCCGTTTGCCTGCGACCATGGACACACGGTCTTCATCGGGGAGAAAGACCAGCTCCACTCGTTCAGCGTGAGGAGCCCATACCGAATAAAATGTCATAGGTTACCTCTGAGTGAGTGACGGATTCGCCGCTTCGCGCGTCAAGATCGCGCTGGGGAATGGCCCGAGTGCTTGAGGCAGCGTAAGACGGCCTTCCAAGCCGGATGCTCCGGTCATGACGTTCGTCCACCTGCCTTCCGGCAGTTCCAAGCTGGTATCACCGAATTGGTCGCCATTCTTCAACCACCAGCGAGTGACGACGACAACGACATCCTGGCCGCGTTGGTAGGCAAGTACGCGGTCTGCCCGTGCTCCTGTTGCGGACAACGCTCGGTAGGTGCCTTGCGCGCCAAAACAATCCGGGTACTGTTGGCGCACCGCCAATCCCTTCATGAGCACATGCATCTTCACGGTGCCCGATGAACGCTGCTCCCAGAGCTCGTCTGGACTCGAGTGAGTGGCCTGTGCTTGAAGCTCCCGAAGCCCATCGTAGTTGACGGGGCGCCGGTTGTCGGGGTCCACCAAGCTGAAGTCCCACGTCTCCGTGCCTTGATAGATGTCCGGCACGCCTGGACACGTCACCTTCAGCAGGACTTGATTGAGCGAGTTTGCTATGGTGCCGGGAGTCAGACGTTCGACGAATGACGAAATGCGTGCGATGAGATCCTCATCAGCGTAGACGGCTTCGAGATATGCCAAGACGGCATTCTCATAAGGTTCGTTGGGTGAATGCCAAGAGGAATGCTGCTTAGCCTCGCGTACGGCCTTGCGCATGTAGTCGACCATGCGTGATTGCTCGATCGGCCACGCCCCCACCAGATTCTGCCAAAGCAGGTACTCCGTCATCGCGTCGAGCACTGCTGGTTCCTCAGGCACCACTGATGAACGCTCGCGGCCGCTTCCCGCATGAGGTGCCACTTGCGCGCCAGCCGCGACCCGCTGCCGCCACTCTTTGACTGCCGCGGCCCACTCGTCCGGAACCTCCGACAACGTCAGTAGTCTGGCCCTCACATCCTCGCTGCGCTTGGTGTCGTGGGTGGCCGTGGCGTTCAAAGCCTCTGGGTAACACGCTTGTCGGTGCGTCATCTCTTCGTGGAAGCGCTCGCTGCTGTCCGAGAAGTGAGACGGATCGCCCCCAACTTCATTGAGTGCCACGAGACGCACGTAGCGGTAGAACGTCGTGTCCTCGACACCCTTGGCCATCACCGGTCCCGTCAGCTGCTGAAGGCGCATGACGAACTCGACTTCGGGATCGTCTTTCCACTCGAGGAGCAAGAGTTGCTCGAGAAACTCGATCAAGCGCGGGTCGATCTTCGGATGCGTCTCCCGAAGCTGCTTGCACGTCTCACGGATGATCCCCGCGTCCTGTCGGCTGATTGTGCCATCCTTCTGCACGTACGTGCGATAGACGGGAAATGCGACGCACAGCTCCGTTATCAACTCTTCGAGCTCGAGGCGAGAGTAGTCGCGGTAACGGCGATGGATGTGGCAGATATCTGCAAGACGATTCACCAGCCGTTTGATGTCGCTCCCCAGCGCCTCGCGCACTACCAGCAGCTTGCTCTCGCGCACGACTTGGAGGTAGTCCTGGTCTGCTCCGAGCAACTCCCGGGACAGCTCGGTTAGCGGCTGTTCACCCTCGGGATGAATGAGGACGCGCTGAACTTGGTTCAGAAATTCGTAGCCGGTCGTGCCCGATACAGGCCAGGCGGGCAGCTCTTCGTTGCCTTCCAAGATCTTCTCGACCAGCAGCCAGGCCGTCGGTGCCTTGTGGCGCAACCGATCCAAATACGCTTGGGGGTCGTACAAGCCGTCGATGTGGTCGATGCGCAGCCCGTCCAAGGTGCCGTCATCAATCCACTGCATGAAGAGCGAATGTGTGGCGTCGAAAACCTCGTCGTCCTCCACGCGCAAGCCCACCAGGGAATCGATGTCGAAGAACCGGCGGTAGTCCAGCTCGTGGTTGCCGGCACGCCAGTACGCCAACCGATAGTTCTGGGCTTCGAGCACGTCATGCAGGGCATCGGGCGACGAATTCGTACGCGCGATCTGCAGGTCAATGGCATCAGCAATGTCTTGGCGCGTGCACAACTGATCGAGGTGGCTTTGTAGGATTTGCTTGTCTCGGTGGCGCCGCCGGCGGCTCGCACTATCGGTCGCATTTGGTAACGGCAGTTCAGCGAGCGCATCAGCAACGAAAGCCAAGTCGACGTCACTCAGTCGCTCAGCGACCGGGCGCAGGAAGTGACCCAGGGAGCGAGGCGCCATGGGATTTCGGTGCTCGTAATAGTGCACGAACACGCGGCCTCCCTGACGGGCCAGCGTTATCTTACCGGCCTCCAGCTCGACACCATACTGATCGCCCAGAATCGGCAGCAGCACACGCTCCGAGCCTGCCACTCGCCACTCCACGTCGAAGTAGCTCGAATAGCGGCTTGCGGGACCGTTCTCGAGCACGTCCCACCACCAGGCATTGTGCCCGCCACGAATCGCCATGTGGTTGGGGACGACATCTAGTAACTGCTTGAGCTGGTGCTTTTCCAGGCTTTGACAGAACTGACGACGCGCCTCTACGCCGCCGAGTTCCTCGTTTACCTGTTCATGATTGACGACATCATAACCGTGCGCGCTGCCATCACTGGCTTGCAGGTAGGGGGAGCAATAGATGTGACTCACTCCCAATGACTGCCAATATGCGGCGTTTTGCCTCGCTTCGCGGAAAGTAAACTCGGGACGAAGTTGCACGCGGTAGGTGGCCCAGCGGGTCATGCCATTCGTATATAGACGCCGCTTGTCCGCGCCAAGCGGCGAAATGGTGTGGACGTGTTCAAAGCTGCGAGCGTGTACGGCCAGAAGGCCGCGCGCCATGGCTTCACCTACTACCGCAATCCGTGGCCTTCGGGGCGAAGGTACAGCGCGGCCAAAGGGGGCAGGGTTAGATTGAGCGAGTATGGTCGGCCGTGCGCCGGTACTGGCGTTGCTGGAGCACCTCCCGAGTTACCTTGTCCGCTCCCGCCGAAGACGGTGGCGTCCGTGTTCAAGATTTCCCTCCAATGGGTGTCGAAGGGGACCCCTACGCGGTAGTTGTGGTGCACCGTTGGGGTAGCGTTGAGCACGACCAGCACAGGCTTGTCGTCGAGACCTTTACGGATGTAGCTGAACACGCTGTTTTTCGCGTCGTTGGCGTCCAACCATTCGAATCCTTCGGGATGGCAATCGCCTTGATGCAGCGCAGGGATCTCCCGGTACAACTTGTTGAGCTCGCCCACCAGCAGCTGCAACTGCCCATGGCGGCCGTCGGTTTCCAGGAGATGCCAATCCAAGCTGGCGTCGTGGTTCCACTCGCGCCGTTGTCCGAACTCTCCGCCCATGAACAGCAGCTTCTTACCTGGCTGGCTCCACATCTGCGCATACAGCAGGCGCAGGTTGGCAAATTGTTGCCAATCATCCCCTGGCATCTTCGAGAGTAACGAACCTTTGCCATGCACGACTTCGTCGTGAGACAGCGCCAGCACGAAATTCTCTGTGAAGGCGTAAACGCCGCGAAACGTGAGCTGATGGTGGTGGTACGAGCGGTACAAGGGGTCGCGCTGAAAGTAGTCCAGGCTGTCGTGCATCCAACCCATGTCCCACTTCAGGCCGAAGCCGAGACCGCCAGCATATACTGGCCGCGATACGCCGGACCAAGCCGTGGACTCTTCGGCGATGATCAGCACGTCCGGATGCTGCGCGTATAGCTCGGCATTACAGACGCGAAGAAACTCGACCGATTCGAGGTTCTCGTTGCTGCCGTGGCGATTGGGGATCCAATCGCCACCTTGCCTGCCATAGTCGAGATACAACATCGAGGCCACGGCATCCACACGCAGGCCATCGATGTGATAACGCTCCAACCAGACGTTCGCGCTCGAGAGTAGAAAGCTGCGAACTTCGTGTCTGCCGTAGTTGTACACGGCACTCCCCCATTCAGGATGGATCCCCTGACGCGGATCCGCGTGCTCGTACAGATGAGTGCCGTCGAAGTAGATGAGCGCGTGTTCGTCCGTCGGAAAGTGCGCGGGCACCCAATCCACAATCACACCGAGCCCCGCTTGGTGCAGGCTATCGACGAAGAACATGAAGTCCTGCGGGGTACCGTAGCGGGAGGACGGTGCAAAGTAGCCAGACACCTGATAGCCCCACGAGCCATAGAACGGGTGCTCCATGATCGGCATGAGTTCTACGTGCGTGAACCCGGTCTTCTTGAGATGCTCGATGAGCAGGGGCGCGACCTCCCGATAGCTCAGGAGGCGAGCGGGATCGTTGGGATCCCGCATCCAACTCCCCACGTGCATTTCATAGATCGAGACCGGAGCGCCCAAGGCTTGGTAGCTCTTGCGGCGCGACATCCACTCATCGTCGTTCCAGGTGTAGGAGACGTCCCAAATACGGGAGGCCGTCTTCGGCGGCTCCTCACTCCACGCGGCGTAAGGGTCAGCCTTGCTGACAGTGTAGTCACTCGCGGCTGATTCGATGTGATACTTGTAAGCGTGCCCTTGCTCGGCACCCGCTATGAACCCCTGCCAGATCCCGGAGAGTCCGAGCGGCTCCAACCAGTGCGGACTCTTCCATTGATTGAAGTCGCCGACTACGCCCACCCGCTTGGCGTTGGGTGCCCAGACGGCGAAACGAGTGCCGTTGCGCTTCCCATCACTGACGAGATGAGCCCCGAGCTTCTGATAGGCGCGACTGTGCCGGCCCTCATTGAAAAGGTGCAGGTCGAGAGGACCAAGGACCGCTTCAGACATTCGATTCCTCCATCATGTCCAGTACGCTCTGCAAACCAGCGACGGGTATTGCGAGCCATGCTGGCCTGTTGTTCATTTCGTAGTTGATCTCGTACACGGCCTTCTCGATAGCGTAGAAGTTGAGAAGCAGCTCGATTTGAGCCGGGCTCTTTGGGATGAAGGGCTTGCCAACGGCGACTTCCAAGTAGCCACCGAGATACTCGGAGCTGACTTGTTCCTCCCAATAACGCGCCCACGGCCGCAATTGCTCGATGTCCCGATCGCGGTAGCGTCCACCGCGCAGCACGGACTCGGTGACGTAGTTGAACGAGCGCATCATTCCCATCACATCCCTGAGCGGACAGCGTTTGTAGCCGCGTTGACTCAAGGGTTTCGCGGGCTCGCCTTCGAAGTCGATCAGAACGAAGTCGTCACCCGTGTTGAGTACTTGCCCCAGATGTAAGTCGCCGTGGCAACGAATGCGGAGCGCGTCGATGCGGACGGTGGTGACTTTGCGCAAGCTGCGTTCAATTTCAGCTTCGCGTGCGACTATCTGTTCTACATCCGCGCGCACATCCTCGGGTAGCTGCTTGAGCGTCTTACGCAGCGCCTGAAAGGTGCGTACCATGAGCGCGCGGCTCCATTGGTAGATCGACTGCTGATGCATGGTGGTGAACGGCTCGGGGGCAAACGAACCCGGTTCGCGACGGCTGCCCAGAGCAACGTGGACTTCCGCCGTGCGCGTGCCAAGCTTACGTGCCGAAGCTAGGTACGAGCCAACCAGATCCCAAGCCACCTGATCGGGCTTCAAGTCGGCTCGCGCTACCCTGGAACCAGGTGTCAGCGTTGGCGGAGTCAGCTCTGGCTGGGAAAGTAGGCTGTCGAAGAACGAACCGACGCGATCGACGGCCATATCCCACGCCGTGCCTTGGTTCGGCACGAACTCCTGCACCAGTCCTATCACAGCGTCCGTATTGTCCTGCGGCGAACGATAGGTGAGGCCGCCCAGAACCCGAGGTACCGGACAGTCCGGAACCTTGCTGGTGAGGAACTCTCCGATCTCCAACTCCGAGTTGACGCCCGACTCGACCTGTCGGTAAATCTTCAGCAACAGTTGGTCGCCGAACAACAACGTAGAGTTTGTCTGTTCGAACTCGGCCGGCTTTGGTAGCGGCAACGAGTGTTCGTCAATTTGCTTCAGGCGGCCACGAGCGAATCCTTGCGTGCGCCCACTACCACGCGCAGTCATCCGTGGGCGGAACAGGGAGAGGAGAAGCGGTGCACCACGACCGCACGCGACGGAGTCGACGATGGCCGTCGGTTGCTCTAGGCCGTCTACATACGCGATGATGGCATGAGAGAAGCGGTGTTCTATCTCCGTGAGTTCTTCGCCGGAAGCCGACATGACCGGGATCAGATACTGCTGAGGATCGCCCTCAGCGAACTCCACACATAACACTAGCAGCGCGTGATTGTTCTCACCGCTGATCGTTAGCGCATCGATGATGTTCGTCGCTCTGCGCCGCATCGCTTTGCCCCGGAACCACCGACGTTGCACCACCCATGGCGCGAGCGCCCGCTCCAACGCGGGGCGCAACGCAGGTGACCAGGCTTCCGTCCACGCCTTTTTTACCGTGAGATGGGGCACGGACTTTTCATCGACAGGACCTGCCTCCGATGGCTCCAGTACGAACCAGAGAAATCCGAAGGGCGACAGAGATAGGCGATAGGGCTCTCGGCCCACTTTGGGAAAGCGCACCACTCCGGACATTTCGACGGGGGTGAAGCCCTCGAACTGTTGCAGGTCGAGCTCCGCCCATTGGTGGAAGCGCGAGAGATTGGCCACCACGAGCACCTTCTCATCTTCGAGCACGCGCAGGAACGAAAGGATTTTGCTGTTTTCGCTGGGCAACATCTCGAGCTCACCCATCGACAACGCCGGGTACTGCTTGCGTAGCGCGATGGTTCGCTTCATCCACCACAACAAAGAAGCGGGGTTGTTCTGCTGTGACTGAACGTTCACCGCCTCATAGCGGTACTCGGGATCGGAAATCACTGGTAGGTACAGCTTCTGGGGGTTCGCCATCGAGAACCCCGCGTTGCGGTCCGCCGACCACTGCATGGGCGTTCGCACGCCGTCGCGGTCGCCGAGGTAGATGTTGTCGCCCATCCCTATTTCGTCGCCGTAATAGAGAACCGGCGTGCCGGGCAAAGAGAACAGTAGCCCGTTCATCAGCTCCACCTTCTGCCGCGTTCCTAGCAGCGGCGCCAAGCGCCGGCGGATGCCCAAGTTCAAACGCGCCGTCGGATCGCGAGCATATACCCGATACATGTAGTCGCGGTCTTCGTCCGTCACCATCTCGAGCGTCAACTCGTCGTGGTTGCGCAAGAAGGTGGCCCACTGACAGTTGTCGGGAATGCGGGGCGTCTGCCGCAGAATGTCGACGATGGGAAAGTGGTCCTCCAGCTGCACCGCCATGAACATGCGTGGCATCAGGGGGAAGTGAAAGTTCATGTGACACTCGTCGCCGTCGCCGAAGTAGGCAGCCGCATCCTCCGGCCATTGGTTAGCTTCGGCTAACAGCATCCGGTCGGCGTGGTGGTCGTCGACATGCTTGCGCAGCTTCTTCAGGAAGCGATGGGTCTCAGGGAGGTTCTCGCAGTTGGTCCCGTCGCGCTCGAAAAGGTAAGGAATAGCGTCGAGGCGGAGGCCGTCGACCCCCATATCGAGCCAGAAATCCAACGCCTTCAGGACCGCCTTGTGAACCTCTGGGTTATCGAAGTTGAGGTCTGGCTGGTGGGAATAGAAGCGGTGCCAGTAGAACGCACCGGCGACGGAGTCCCAAGTCCAGTTAGATGCCTCGAAGTCGCGGAAGATGATGCGCGCATCCTTGTAAAGCGTGTCCGTGTCGCTCCACACGTAGAAGTTGCGCCACTTGCTGTTCTTGGGGCTACGCCGCGCCCGTTCGAACCAGGGGTGATCTTTGGACGTGTGGTTGATCACCAGCTCGGTGATGACGCGAATGTTCCGATCGTGGGCTTCCTTCAGCAAGCGCTTGAAGTCGTTCAGACTGCCGTACATGGGATGCACGGACGTGTAGTCGGAAATGTCGTATCCCCCGTCGCGTAGAGGAGACGGATAGAACGGGAGTAGCCATATGGCGGTGATGCCAAGCTCGGAGAGGTAGTCGAGCTTCGAGATGACGCCTGCTATGTCTCCGATACCATCGCCGTTGGAGTCAGCGAACGCACGAATGGGTATCTCGTAGATTATCGCGTTCTTGTACCACAGCGGATCGGAGCCTATTGACTTGAGGGAACGCGGTTTTTTTTTCTGCATGAGGATGTAGTCGGATGAAGAGGCGGTTTACATGAAGTACTCGAAGCTTTGCTCCGTGCGCATGCGGTGGCGGATCCTGAATACGTGTGCCGGGATCCCGGCGGGATCAAGCTCTACGTACACGCGCGGCCCGCTCCACTGATAGCGAGCCTCCGAGATCAGGTCGTGTACTTGGAACGTGTCACCGGTTTGAATGAGCAGCGCCGCGAGGTCGAGATCGAGCCAGCCAGCGTGCTTGTGCTGCGGTTCTAGGTTGACTACGACCAGGATTACGTTTCGGGTCGTGGGGTCGACCTTGCTGTAGGCGAGGATGCGGTCGTTCTCACTAGCGTGAAAGACCAACGTATCATTCGAATGCAGCGCCGGATTGTCCCGTCGAATCTGATTCAGGCGAGCGATTACCGGCCGCAGGCTATCCGAACGATTGAGGTCCCACTGGCGCAACTGGAACTTCTCGTTGTCAATATATTCCTCTGCGCCTGGCCGCGCTACGTGCTCCATCAATTCGAAAGCGGGACCATAAATGCCGAAGCTCGAAGACAACGTGCCCGCAAGTATTAGTCGAGTAAGAAACATCGGACGCCCGCCGAACTGAAGGTGCTCCGGGAGAATGTCCGGGGTGTTCGGCCAAAAATTCGGTCGAAAGAAGTCGCTCACCGGAGCAGACGTGAGCTCCATGAGGTAGGCCTGCAGATCCCGTGACGTCGTGCGCCAGGTGAAGTAGGTATACGACTGGGAGAAGCCGACTTTAGCGAGTGCATACATGAGCTTGGGGCGCGTGAACGCCTCCGACAGGAAGATGACTTCCGGGTTCGTGCGTTTGAGCTCCGCGATGCAATACTCCCAAAACGGGATAGGCTTGGTGTGGGGATTGTCGACACGGAACACGCGCACGCCGCGGTCGATCCACACTTGAAAAACCGACACCAACTCGTCCCACAGGGAGCGCCAGGCTGGGCCTGCCAAATCGAAGGGGTATACGTCCTGGTACTTCTTCGGCGGGTTCTCGGCATACTGAATGGTCCCGTCCGCGCGATGGATGAACCATTCTGGGTGTTGCTCGACGTAAGGATGGTCTGGGGAGGCTTGGAAGGCGATATCCAACGCAATCTCCAAACCGAATTCGCGAGCCTTAGTAACTAGGCGGACAAAGTCTTCCTCGCTCCCGAGCTCCGGATGGATCGCCTTGTGTCCCCCTTCAGCTGAACCGATTGCCCAAGGGCTACCGGGATCATCAGGCCCAGCTTGCAACGTGTTGTTGGGGCCCTTGCGAAAGGTGCGCCCGATGGGATGGATGGGTGGGAAGTACAGGATGTCGAAGCCCATCGAAGCCACATAGGGCAACAGCTCCTCTACATCGGCGAACGTGCCGTGCTTGCCCTGTTTGCCAAACGAACGTGGAAATAGCTCGTACCAGGCACTGAAGCGAGCCAGGCGGGGCTCGACGTCGACGCGGTAAGTTTGGCTATGGGCGCTGAACTGGCGATCAGGATACTGACGCATGAACTGGATCACGTCCACGCTGCTCGCCGCACTCACGCACGCGTGTTGAGAGCCCTCGTCGAGCAGCGCGAGCAACGTGCGCACGCCTTCAACATGGCTGCTCTCGTCCGCCTGCCCCTGCGCCCGGGCTAAACCCGCCTCGAGCAGGGCTTTGCCTGATTGCAACTCGACTGAGACATCTTGCCCCGCACCGTGTTTCCTTTGCACGGCGTGCAGCCATGAACCGTACTCGTCGATCCATCCAAGGATGGCGTATTCCCATAGCCCTAGCCGAGATAGGGGGCACCTGGCACCGTAGCGGTCGTTGCCGAGCGGTTCCAAGGTTGTTTCCCCCCACTCGTCATCGCCCGGTCCCCGATACCGCAGCACGCCGCCAACACCGTCGTGGCCGTCACTCACGAGATCGCAGGAGACGGTCAAAATGTCTTCTAGCACACGTTTGACGGCGTACCGACCGCCGTCGACGATGGGTTGAACGTCAAAAATGAGCGCTCGCTTACGTCCCAACTCAGCAGGAATCGAGTCATTGCGTGTGAGCTGGACCTCAGAGTCTCCAGTCATCCATCCTCCCTTTCGTGTGCAGGCCGCCTCATGCTAACAACAATTAGAGCCTTCCGCGAATCTTGGAAGTGCTGCAAACACGAGAAGGCCGCGATGCTGGATCGTCAGCCGACGGAATGAGGCCCGCGACTGAGGCCGAGGCGAGGTATACAACGTGTACACCGCGTTTCAGCGAAATCGACGGTGACGTTACGGCCGTGCCTGTGGTGTGTCCGCGGGTAGACGCGACTGCCCCTCGCCAAGGCCCGAGACGCCGCCAGACACGACGAACGTCATGAGTTCACCGCTACCCACGGACAGAGCGGTTACGCGATTGGCGGGGACGAGCACGACGTTACCCGCAAAGTTGTAGGACTGTGGGAAATAAACAGCCACGTGTTCGGGTAGATGCAATACCGCCAGGTTTTGCCGCGTGATGAAGCCCAAGGCCAGCACCCCGCCTTCTCTGTCCAAGCTCACCGTTACGGGCTGGTCGAAGCGCCGCTTCTCGCCGACGAAGGCATCGATCAAGTCCTTGATCGACGTGTAGATGAGCGTAACCAGCGGCACCTTCTTGAGCAGCTTCTCCGTCAGGTTGACGAACTCGCCCCCGATCACGTTCGATGTAAGGAATCCAACGAGCGTTACTACGACCACCGTTACTACCAAACCCAATCCGGGCAGGTCGAACGGCAGCATGCGATCCACGGTCGCGAAGGTGAAGTAGAGGACGTACACCGTGAGCGCGAACGGCACGATGATCAAAGCGCCACGCACGAAGTATTTCGTTACTTTCCGAAACCACATGTCCTAGGTGTAGTCACGCCTCACACGAAGGACAACGTGAACCCACAGCTGGCTAGTATACGGCCCGCCGTTCCTTCTCAAACACAGCCCCCGTTTTCGTTCAGGGCCGGGGTGCAGCCGCTTCGCTGCGTCGACGCAGGCGTTTTTCGAGCGACACGACCGGAAGAATGGAAGACCCAACCAGCGCAGCCAAAGCAATGTCGGCGACTCCGATGCTGGATGATCCAAAAATGCGGTTGAGGATTGGGAGGAAGATGAACGCAGCCTGCAACAGGAGAACGATTGCAGCTCCCACGAAGACCCATGGATTGGAGAACAGACCGATCGAAAACACAGAGCCTTTCAAGCTTCGGCAGTTCATCACGTAGAATCCCTGGAAGAAGATGACGGTGGTAACCGCCATGGTTTGGGCCTGGGCGAGTGCTTGGGCGGCCACGACGTCCGACGACATATTCTTATCGTGTTCGTAAAGAAACAATCCAATGGCGCCCGCTGTCATCAAGATGGCTACCAGTATCGTGCGCGAGATCACGAAGCGGTTGAGCACGGGCTCCTTGGGTGAACGCGGCGGGCGCTGCATCACGTCGGGCTCTTTGGCTTCGAAGGCCAAGGGAAGAGCCAAACTCACCGTGGCCACGAGATTGATCCACAGCAGCTGCACCGGCGAAATGGGGAGCAACAGTTCGTTGTTGACGGGGTTGAAGGGAAAGAACGCCACCGCGCAGATGAGAATGAGCGCCAAGCCAAGGTTCGTCGGCAGCACGAAGGCCAGCGACTTCACCAGATTGTCGTAAACGCGCCGGCCCTCTTCGACTGCAGCTTCGATGCTCGCGAAGTTGTCATCGGTAAGGATGATGTCTGCGGCCTCTTTCGACACGGCCGTGCCGGTGATGCCCATCGCCACCCCGATGTTAGCCTGCTTCAGTGCTGGAGCATCGTTGACTCCGTCACCGGTCATGGCCACCACTTCATCGCGCGCTTGCAAGGCGCGCACGAGCCGCAACTTGTGCTCGGGAGCCACCCGTGCAAAAACGTGATGCTCCTGAGCCAGTTGTTCGAGTTCCACGTCTGAGGCGGCCTCGATGTCGGCACCGGTGACCGCACGGCCCCGCTCGTCGACCAGTCCTAGTTGCTTGCCGATGGCCACTGCCGTGCCCTGGTGGTCGCCCGTGATCATGCGCACGGCAATGCCAGCTGCGTGACACGCCTTTACTGCCTCGACGGCCTCGCGGCGGGGCGGGTCGATCATGGCCTGCAACCCCACCAGTTGCATGCCGTCTGTGACATGCTCTTGCTCGAGATCGTTCATGGGTGTCGGCAATACCTTGCTAGCAACGGCGAGCACTCGCATGCCTTTCGCTGTCAATGCCTCCACAGCACTAGCCACAGCTGTGCGGGTTTGTTCGCTGGCGCCGCAGCGACGCAGTACCACCTCGGGGGCGCCTTTGAGCACCACTCGTACGGAGTCTTCCGTGGCGCGATGCAACGTCGCCATGAACTGATTCTCGGATTCGAAGGGAATGACATCGATTCGGGCTCGCTCGGCGCGCTGCTGTGCCACGTCGACGCCTAGCTTCATGGCCGCCGTGATGAGTGCACCCTCGGTTGGGTCACCGCTTATCGACCACGCGCCGTTGTCGTTCGCCAGCGTCGCATCGTTGCACAACACGCCGTCCACGAGCAACTCGCGGAGCGTCTGCGGCACGCTCTCGACCGGCTTGCCATCGCGGGTGAGCTCGCCCGAGGGTTCGTAGCCAACTCCGGTCACTTCATACGACCCGTCCGCGGTCCACAGGGCCTGAACCGTCATTTCGTTGCGTGTGAGGGTGCCCGTCTTGTCGGTACAGATACTCGTCGTGCTGCCGAGCGTTTCAACGGCAGGAAGCTTGCGCACGATGGCTTGCCGCGCGGCCATGCGCTGTACACCTATGGCAAGGGCTATGGTAACGATCGCTGGCAAACCTTCTGGGATGGCGCCGACGGCCAAGGCAATGGCGAATATGAGCGTCTCCTGAAGGGCGGCACCAAGCGCGATACCGGCGCTCATCATGCGCGCCACACCGATCGCGACCATGACCATGGAAACCACGAGTACGCCGACGGTGATGGCTTTGCCGATCGAAGCCAATGCCTTGGTCATTGGTGTTTGAAGGTCCGTCGCTTCCTTCAGCATCGTGGATATGCGGCCGAGCTCGGTCTGTTGCCCTGTAGCAATGACAACGGCTGTGGCCGCCCCAGACACGACCAGCGTTCCGCCAAAACCTAGGCATTTGCGGTCGCCAATTCCCGCATCCGCGTCCACCGCTGACGCCGATTTTTGACTAGGCACGGATTCACCCGTCAGTGCGGCCTCTTGAACCTGAAGGTTGCGGCTGCGAATCAAACGCACGTCCGCCGAAACCTTGTCGCCCGACGATAGGAAGATGATGTCGCCCGGCACCAGGTCAGCCACAGGCAGATTGCAACGCTTTCCATCTCGCAACACCGTGGCGCTTTCCGGCACCATGTCGAGGAGCGCCTCGATGGCCTTGCTTGCACGAAACTCCTGAAAGAAGCCGATCAACGTGTTGATAGCGACGACCGCCAGCACGACTGCCCCGTCGGTGACTTTTCCCAGCGCCATGGCAAGCGCCGCGGAGCCGTTCAACACCCAGATCAGTGGATTGTTAATCTGACGCCAGAGTATTACAAGCGGGCCTTCGCTCTGGTGTCGCTGAAGCAGGTTCGGGCCGTGCTTCGCCAGCCGCTCCTTGGCGTCGGCACTGGTTAACCCGGTGTCTTCGGTCGAACTTAGAAGTCGTAGCGTTTCGTCGGGGGATAGCGTATGCCATTGTGGTCGGGACACGGGTGATGTATCGCTCAGCCAGGGGCGGCGCGCAACTCGTTGTCGTGTTTGCGGACACACGATACTCCTGCGACCGCCGACTCCGAAATTCCGTTGCTAGCGGGACCAGAGTGGGAACTCAGTCAGCGACTTCAAGTTGCTTGGCAGAATCGACGCTGCCCACCATAACCGCAGCATGAGCGCACGAGGTAGAGGAGCGAACCAGTGAAGGTTGAACTCGAGGGCTTGGACAGCCGACTGCTACACATCGACCTGTCGCCGGATACGAACGAGCTCGAGAGGCGCCGCTTCATCCGGTTGCGTGAAGCTCACGGTTTAAAGGGCGTACTCGAGCGGTCCGACAACGCGTGGAGCTTGTCGGACGTTGCAGCCAAGCACCTCGTTCTGGAAGGACTGCGGCTCGTCTTCGGCAGCGTCGCGCTGGCGATGTCGGAGGACACGCGCTTTACGCAGGTGACGACGGAGTGGGCGAGCTCACCCAGCACCACCTTGAACGTGTCGGCCGCCACTCTGGATGCGCCCATTTTGAGCGTGGGTGTCGGCGGTATGACGTTAACGGGGCATACTCAGCTGCAGGGTGCCGAGCTAGCGGTGAGTGAGCACGGAGGGCAGGTGGGGGCAATGACGCTGCACGGGTCGGCCATCGCGCTTGAAATGGACGGACTGAAGGTCACGATAGACGAGCTCCAGGCGGCGTCCGTGGCAATTGGGTGGGGGGATGCGGGGTTGTCCATCCGCGGCACGCAACTCGTCGCGCAGGGCGTCTCGTTGCACCGCGCTGGCGGGACGTCCGGGCTGGAGCTCGTCCTGGCGCGCGTCGAACTGCGAGAAGCGACGTTGCACCGGGGCAAGTTAGCGCTAGCTGGTCTACGTGTGGACCACGTCCGGGCCACGGCGCAGCTTGCGGCGCCTGCAAGTGTGGATGAGAAACCTTCCGCGAACGAACCGCCGTCGTCTCGAGCAGCGCCGTCGTCTCGAGCAGCGCCGTGGATCGATTGGCGTATGCTGGACCATCTAACGGGGCACATCCACGTGGACGTCGGAGTCGATGCAACTTTACCCGTGATTGGCCGGCGCCGCGCGATTCACCGTTTGCGCATTCAGGTGCAGCAGGGCTACCTCGACTATCGTCAGTTGGAGAGCGATCTTTCTACCCTGGAAGATGCATTGCTCGACTTTTCGGTGCGCCAGGGCGCGCTCGTATTGGAGTTGGGGATCCCCTTGCTGCCTACCCGCGGAAAGGGCAAGCCGCTCGTGCGCTGGCCATTGGATGAACCAGAGTTGGAGCTCGCTCAATCTCGGCGCCTGATACGGCTATCGACGCTTGGACGGCCCGCGCGACGACCCTCGACGCCACCCACCGAGGGTTCCCAGCCGCCTGGCAAACCAGCCATCGACTTGCGTGCCTTGAGCCTGCGCGACGTGAACTCGCAGCTGACGTTGGAGCCCGCGGCCACGGATTACACCGCGCGCGTGCGTCGAGCGGTGGTCAACGATCTTCGCGTTACTGGCAGCGCCGTTCACTCACCGGAAGCTGACGAGCAGGAGTCGACACTGCTCGACGTGCACGTCGGCGGCGGGGAGTTTACTCTAAACCCGATCTTGCTCGGCGCGCGGCAACTGCGTCTGTCGCCACTCTCGCTACCTAGTGAGACAGCCGTTCGCATCACCCTGTGTGGGATGCGGCCCGAACAGCTTTCGGCGGAGGTGATACACCTGGAGCTCGACGAGCTCGAATTCGCTCCGTCAGTCGCGTAAGCCTTCACGCGGGACTGGAGCGGGCTGAATCTCATGGTGCTTGCGTAGGAGCTGCTGAGCGGTGTGCCAGGCAGGTTTGCGCCTGCCATCGTAGGACACGAGGCCCAAATGGTACTCGTGCTCGTCGACGTGAAAGCCCTCTATGGCCGCTCGACTAGGATCCAAATCAATCAGGCTATACCAGTAGACGCGTTCAGTGGCTGCGCTGACCGCGTTCTGCAAGCGGAAGCTTTGCTCGTCGTAGAACGCCCGGCACAGCGCTCGTCGATCCCATGTAGCCAGCCCTGTCTCCGTAATCCACACTGGGCGCCCCTCGGCATGGCGGGCAATGGACTTGAGCTTCTGATCCCAGCCATGCCAGTGATGGTACCAATCCCAATTGGGGGCGTCGGACCACCACATGCCCGGGAAGCCATGGATGGCGACCACATCGATGTGCTCGAGCGCACCGTACCCGCGCATGAGCTGCAACCACGCTGGGTCGACTGGGATCATACCACCCAGAACTGAGCGCTTCCCCATGCCGTGCGCGGTCTCTGCAGCTAGGGCGATCATGCGTCCGAACTTCTCCCACTGTGGATCGAAGCGTTCGAAGTTCCACTTCAGACGATTGTTGGGTTCGTTCCACAGCTCGAGCTCACCAAACTTGTCGCCATACTGATTGATCAGCTGCGCGATGAACACTGCGTACTGGTCGAGCTCTCGGGGAGGCCCAGCGCACACTTCTCCCTCAGCGATTGACGGCGGCGTATGCCATACCGAAAGCAACACGTCGAATTCGGCGAGCTGCGCCATCTGCCAGTCGTACCACTCGCGCCCCTTGGGCCGATGGTAATCTGCCCAGGACACCCCGGTCCTGAGATGCCGAACACCGAGCGCCCGCAACTCGCTGACTGCCCGCTCAACGTCCTCGTATGCTTCGTAGTGGAACCACTGACACACGCCGAGCTTGTTTACAGCGCTCATGAACGTGCCTCGACTCGGCAAACGTACACGTCATCGTCGCAGTGAGCGGTGATGACGAAGCCAGCGCTGCGCAACATAGCCTCCATGCAAGCTCGATTCGGCACCCACCAATTCGTCGGGTCAGCGCTGTAGCTGTGCTCGATGAAGTGCATCTTCGGGTATCCGGGATGGTCGAAGATACCGGTTTCGGAGAAGGGGTAATCCGGCTGCAGGGGCAGTACCTCGCGGGAGCCCCGTTGCATGCTCTGGAACAGCATCTGATCCCGCACTACGTGCTCCCGTAGGAGGTCGAGCGCGAGCAAGGGGTGTCGAAGGTGGTATAGAACGCCCATGAACACGACGAAGTCAAACTTCTCCTTTAGGGAAGGCACATCGTATACCGACATGTTCTTGAACTCGACGTCGTAGTCCAAAACCTCCGCTGCTAGTTTGGCTTGAGCGAGATAACGCTCGTCGCTGTCGACAGCTACCACACGCTCAGCCCCCCGGCGCTTCATTTCGAACGCGTAGAAGCCGGCATTGCATCCGATATCGAGCACGCTCTTGCCGGTCAGATCTTCCGGTAGCTCGGGAGCAAAGCGTTGGAACTTGAAACGGGGATAGTCGCCGAGGAAATGGTCCGGGGCCGTCTCGACGCCACTCAAAGTGAGGTTATGAAACCACGGCCCGAGCTCCCGGATCCGCGCAACCAACGAAGCATCCGCTTCTCCTGCATTCGTTTTCATCCGATCTCCTTTCGATGGTTCAAGAGAGTGAAGCCGCCAAGGCGACGCGTACCGGAACTCTGGACCACGCTTGCTGGACGTACGCCTCGAGCTCTGCCGCACGGTGCGACGATGTGTGCTTCTCCAGGACGCGAGCGCGCGCCCGAGCTCCGAGCTCCAGGCGCTCCTCGTCGCCGTACTGCTTCAAGTATTGCAGCACGTGGGTCGGCTCCTGGGCGAGCAGGATTTCTCGTCCTGGCTCGAACAGGGACTCTATGCCCTCCCAGCGATCACTGATGATCGGTACACCGCAGGCGGCGGCCTCGAACAATCGAACACTTGGTGAGAAGCCGGCCTGCTTCATGTCTTGTCGCGTCAGGTTCAAGGTGAATGACATGGAATTGTAAAACCGTCGATGTTCTGCGGGAGGCAGATGGGGGATGTGCTCCACGTTCTTCGGCCAAGCCGTATCATCGGGGTAGGAGGGGCCGGCAACGACGAAGCGCAGCTCTGGGCAGCGTTCAGCCGGAGCAAATAGCAGCTGCTCCAAGCCAGGCTGCCTATCCGACGAGTAGGTACCCATGTAGCCTAAGGTCCAAGGGCGTTGTATGGCTTCCGGATAGTACAACTCTGGATCCACGGAGCAGTACAAGGGCACGGCGCGTCTTGCCCCGTAGTGACGCTCCAGGCGCTCGAGCGTGGGGCCGCCGGTAAACGAGAGGTAGAGGTCGTAGCGCGCGACGAGCTCCCGCGACAGGTAAGGGAGGCTTCCCTCCTCGAGTTTAGCCAGGGTGATGGGGGTATCGATATCGTAGAAGGCCGTAACACCCTTGGCGCGCTGGGTTACCCAATTGCCGACCTCGATACCATCAGGAACGTACGAGCCGACGATGACGAGGTCAGCGCCGGCCACGGCATCGCCAAATCGCTGCTTGAGTTCCGTCAGGTCTTGATACAGGGCAACCTCAACGTACGGCGCGTTCGGCAGGTCCCGGTTTTGGGCGTACCAGGGCACGTCCCGTTCGAGAAAGGTGACCTGGTGCCCGCGGTCGTGCAGCGCCCGGATTAGGGCGCGGTAGGTGGTCGCGTGGCCATTGCCCCAGGACGACGTGATGGACAAACCGAGCACGACAATTCTTAGGCCTGCCCGTGGGCTGACTCCGCTCACCGAGGCGCTTCTCGTCGTTGCGTGGGCATCCAGCGCCCGCTCGACATCCAAAGCCCGGTGCGCGTAGGTGTGGTCACGCAGCATGCGTTGACGGGCTCGTTCACCCATCGCACGCGCGTCGCTCGAGGTCAAGTCGCTCAGCCTCTGAGCGACTTCTTCGCCATCACGAGCGACCAGCACCTCACGGTTCGGTTCGAGAAATTGCTCGAGTCCTTGCCACTCGTCGGTGATGATGCAACTCCCTGCTCCGGCCGCCTCGAATACGCGAGTAGCGGGCGAGAAACCGTAGCTGGCCATGCTATCCCGGCTTATGTTGAGCACGGCAAGGGGGGTAACGTTGAACGCGTTGTGATCGCGGCTCGAGACGTGGCCAAGATAACGCACGTTGGAGGGCATGCTCTTGTCGTGCCACCCGCTTCCGCCCAAGAGAAACCGTCGCTCCGGTAGTCTTGCCGCCGCGTCGAGAAAGAACTGCTCCACTCTGCGTTCTCGATCGGGCAGTCGGTTTCCCAAGAACCCGAGATCACACTCGAAGCGACTGTCCGCTGCTACCGGATGATGCGTGCTCGG
Organism: uncultured Polyangiaceae bacterium; assembly: GCA_964577325.1. Classification (GTDB taxonomy): domain Bacteria; phylum Myxococcota_A; class Polyangia; order Polyangiales; family Polyangiaceae; genus SZUA-265. Next base: position 2,923 of record CAZNZA010000037.1, on the reverse strand, counting down.
ATCGAGCGCATTGTAGATGGGAACGCACGCCCGTGCGCCCAATCGTTGATACTCTTGAACGACCCTAGGTCCACCACCATAGGTGAACACCGCGTCGTAGCGGGGTACGAGCCTGCGCAGGGGGTCGTTGGGGTCGCCCTTCAAGCGATCCAGAGTCGCTGGTGCATCGACGTCCCAAAAGACAGCTAGCGTGCTACCAGTGCGAGTCTCCAAGACGGCGGCTTCTAGTTCCGCGTCGAAGACGCCGACGCCGCTTGCCTTCACGAGCAGGTCCGCGCCCTGGGCGTCCTGAAGCGACCTATGCAAGCCTTCGCTGGTTGCCGGGTAAACGACGACTCTGGCCCATGGAGGATCTTCGATATCTCGGTTCTGCTGACGGTCGAAGGCGTCCGGCTCGTAGAAGGTTATGGCGTGGCCGCGTTCCGCGAGCGCTCGTAAGATCCCTCTGTAGTAAGTGGCTGCACCGTTCCAGTAGGTGGACACCAAAGAAGAGCCGAAAAAGGCGATGCACAGACTCATGCTAGCGCCTCCTTGGCAGGCTGGCTGCCTTTCAGTTCGGCACAGAAGCCCATCAGTTCATCGACCCGATGACGGCACGTGTGGCGCGCTTCGATCGTGCGGCGGCCGTTGCGGGCGAGTTCATCCGCCACGCCAGGGTCGTTGAGGATGGCTCGCAGATGTTGACACATTTCAAGGGAATCACGTGCCACCAAGTAGTCCTTTCCGGGTGAAAACAAGTGCTCTTCATCGTTCCATGGGCTGCACACCAGGGGTATGCCGCATGCCATGGCTTCGAACGGGCGTATCGTGGGTATTCCTGGTAGTGCCTTCACGTAAGGGCGCCGCGGGACATGAACAGTGACGCGATACTGCCCGAAGAGGCTGGGCACGCGGTAGTTTGGCAACCAGCCGGCGTACTCTGCACCGGCTCGTGAAAGCGCTTCCCGTCCCGCTTCCGGATAGCGGACGCCGTAGACTTTCGCGTTCAGTTGCAACTCGGCAATTGGGTCGAGCAGAAAGTGCTGCAGTTCGGCGCTGCGTTCGTCATCCCCCCAGTTACCAATCCATATCAGATCGCCAGCTTTGTCCGCCTCAGCCACTGGCTGAGGCGAAAAACGTTTGGTGTCTGCGGCCTCGTGCCAGGTAAACGCGCGGTCAGTCCAGCCGTTGTCCAAGTACAGGGTTCGGATGACTTCGCCGAAGGCGAGGACGGCGTCATAGTTCGTGAGGTCGTAGCGGCGCATCTCTTCCGGAGCCGTCACCGCCCGGTGGTGGGTATCGTGGAAAAGTAGAAGATAGTTCCCGTTCCTGGCGCGGTGTTCTCCGATCCGCGCCACGAGCTCTGGTTGATTCCACTCGTGAACGAGTACCGTATCCACGCCGTCGAGGGCCTCATCGAGATCGAGTTCCGGTCCATACAAGCGGCTCTGCAGCTCGGGGTAGGTGGATTCGAACTCGCGGATGGCACTCATGCCGTGTTCACGGAGGAGGTTGGCGCGGCTCCAACCGTCGGAGGGCTCGAAAATCCGCACCTGATGGCCGCGAGACACCAGCTCGCTGGCAACACCGCGCAGAAAGTGAGCGTTGCCGTGATTCCAGTCGGAGACGAGCGAATGGTAAAACAGGGCGTACTTCATACTACTCCTTCTGAGACCGCTAGAGGGGCGGTCGTGAGACGGTCGTAAAGGGAAAGGTAGTCATGCGCCATTTTCGTATGGGCGAAGCGTTGGGCATGGCGAGCGCACCGCAGCGCTACTTGCTGGAGGTCAGTCGGATGCGCGGCGAGCCACGTAAGCTTCTCACGGACGTCTTCTGCACTGCGAGGCTCGACGTACAGCGGGACGTCTTCCCAGACTTCACGTAGCGTAGGGATATCTGCCAGGAGCAAGGCACACCCGCTCAACGCCGCCTCTACGGCAGACAAGCCGAAGGGCTCGTAGAGCGCGGGTAGCACGTATATAGATGCTCGACCCATCCACGTAGCAAGCTCGGAAGCCGACAGCTCGCCTAGACGCAGCGCCTGTCCATGCACGGCGGCGGCAGCGGAGCGAGGTTGCTCGCTGCTCCCAGCCAGGTAGATGGGCCACGCCAAATCATGGAGCTCGTCGAGGACGCGCAGGTTCTTGGCGTCGTCCCAAAGTCGACCTGCTCCGAGCACGAATGGTTCCTTGGGCAGGGGCCGGTAGCGGCTCTTGTCCACTCCGTTGAAGATCACGTGCCGACGCGGCGCTGATGGACGACTGAGCGAGTAGCAGGCGAACACTGCCTCGAGGATGGAGCGCGTCGGAGCGACAACGGCGTTGGCGGCTTGCAATCCCCGCGTCACTCGACTCCGGTACTCGTCCCAATCCGCCGGCGCCTCAGCACCCTTGACGGCGCCCCACCATGAGCAGACGCACGAATGGCATACCACGAGTGACGGCACTTGAAAGGGAAGGGCAGCATGGCAGTAACCATTGAGGTGGACTAGGTCGGGGCGCAGATCCTCGCTCAGCTGAACCAGCCATTCCCCCGCAGCATCCACCTCTGCCCACGGGTTCGGCATCCACTCGAGCGCGTAGCTCGACTCGCGAACGTCCAGATTGTTCAGCTTCGCAGTGGCCGCGCGTTGTGCCGCCGATAGTGGCCTGCCCATGGTCGCCAACACCACCTCGACGTCATACTGGGCCAAGCCTGCGGTCAGATCGAGGGCGTAACTCCACACGCCGCCAATCGTGTCGGCTGTCATCAAGAGACGTAGGCGGGACATCACTTCGTCGTTGGTGAGGTCCGCCCATAGATGCGGTCAATCACCGCATGCACATCCACGAGGTGTTCACAGCTCGAGTCGAAGCCATCCTTTGCGGCTACACGTTTCGCCCAGTCCACGAGCGCTCGACCACCCCAGGCGTCGGGCGGTTGCGCCAACGTTTCCGAGCTCGTT
>CAZNZA010000036.1:25860-40585 GCA_964577325.1 uncultured Polyangiaceae bacterium | reverse complement strand
GTGATGCCCTGCCGGTAGCGGCGGGATACGTGAGATGAGACCAATGGTCAGCTGGCGTGGGTCCCGATCATCTGCAGCTGAGTGTCTCGAGCCAAACCCGCGGCCCGTTCTCCTCTGAACGTTCGGTGTAGGACAGCCCCACCATCCCGTCGGAAGCAAGGGTCAAGCGCGGCCCGAGCACATCGAGCGAGGAAAACGTGACCTGCTGCACCTCGTCCAACGGTTGCAGTTCTAACGAAAAAGTCTGCACATACAGATCATACGACGCGCCCCAGTCGTTCGCCCACGCCAAAAGCACGCGGTCACCGAGCGGCAGCACCGAATGGGACCGTGCAAATCCCCCGCCGGCCGTCAGCGGGCGGGCATCCTGAAGGAGTTCCCCGTCGCTGCTTACCACCGCGCCCCAAATCGACTCTCCGGGGCCGCGATTGTACTCGCTCCAGAATATCAGGTACCGTCCGTCGGCGAAGACGCTGGTCCCGCCTGTACCATTGGGTGGCGAAATGAAGGTGACCGGACCAAGAGTGTCCAAGTCTTCGCTCAGCATGCGGAACACCACTCGGTTGCCGTCGGGAGCCGGCATATTGAAGACCAGCCCAAGCTCCGTCTCACCACCCGTCAACGACGGGGCTCTAGCCCCCGGATAATCAGGGGTCAACTCTATCTCTTCGCTTTCCAGCGTCCCCAAGAGGCCTATGCGTCTGCCGAGAATGCTGAATGCGCTGGAGCCGCGGCGACCGTCCGCCCAAAGCACCAGGAACTCGGTACCCGTAAAGTGCACGACCGGATCCAAGGAGAAGCCAGGTGCCTCGGAAACCCGCAAGTCGGGGTTGAGCTTTTGGCCTAGCGTGTCGAAACGGTTGAAATACACTTCGTAGTCGTTATCCCGCCGGTCCTCCCAAGCGACAGCGAGCGCTTGACCCGTCCATGCTATGCCGCCGGCAAACGTATCGCTGTTCGTCAGTGACACGTCACTTCGAAAGCGCGGTCCCAGCATGGGATCGAAGCCGACCAATTGAGCTTGCTTGTGCGCATCGTGCACGGAAACGAAAAAGGCGTACTGCCTGCCGGTGTGCACGACGCCACCGCTTTCAGCCCCCTTCTCCCCTTGCGCGACGAGCAAGCGCTGCGCTTGCGTTTTCTGAAACGTATAGCCGTCGTCGGTGACGCCGTTGCAATCGTTGTCCAACCCGTCGCACACTTCGAGGCCTGCGGGGTAAGCAGACGCCGCTCCGTCATCGCAATCGTCACCGCATGAGCCGATTGCGCCAGCGACCGTGCCCGGTAACGGAGCGCGGTGTCCGTCTCCGTCCGCGTCGGGGGTAGCTGGTTCAGATGTACACCCGGCCGTGGCTGGATCGCAGGTATCGATGGTGCAAGGGTCGCCATCGTCGCACACGACGGGAGCGGCGTCGACGCACACGCCATCTTCGCACGCCCGGGGCAGGCAGGCGTTCGAGGTCGTGCAGTCCTCGTCGCGCAGGCACTCGGCGCGTTTGCCTGCATCGGTGACGGGAAGCGTCACCCCGCGCTCGAACGGCTCTCCCACGTCCCTAGCGCCGCACGACATGCTCGCAAACAGCGTCATCGACACGCCCCATGCTGCGGCATGCTCTCTGAATAATCCCAGCGGTTCGGCGGCCATTCAGATGCACACCCCGTAGCCGTCGATATCGAGACTTCCACAGATGAAACCGGCAGCGCAGGTGTTCTCTCCTGGCAGCTTGCAGAGCTCTGCACACTCGGTCCCGCGCGAAGTCACCACGCAGAGAAAACCGTGCGCGCAGCGAAGGCTTTGCGAACACGGTTCGCCCTGGGTACCGGTACCCGCTTGCGCGCATCGCGCGCCGAAGGTTTCGGGAGCGCACGGGGCACTGGGGTAGTCGACGTACGGAAAACAGCCCATACCCTCGTCGCACTGCAGAGCGTCGTGTAGCGGGTCGCACTCGGATTCTTCCACGCGCTGCATAGCCTCGGGACAGCCCGGATCATCGTACACATCGCCAACCTCGTCGATCGGAGGCGGGGCCGTCGGCATGGGTGCGATGGTGGGCAGGGGGGATGTCGCGGAGGGGGTTGGCTCCGCGGGAGGCACAGCCGCATCCATGAGCGCACTAGGCGGGACCGTCGGGTGGGAGGTGGAGCGACGAGTGTCGAATTCCGCGGCGTCTGAGCAAGCACAGCAGGCGAGGGTCACCGCAAAGAGCGCGGTCACCCTTTGCTCGCCTGGGGTGAATAGCCTACCGACCGATCGGATCGAAACGTGCACCACGGTGAGGATAGTCATCTACACCACGAACGCCAGTGACTTGGACGCGAGGAAATCCCGCTCCGTCACCCCCTTCTGGAGCCGGGGACGGAAAAAGTAGTGTGGGGCGGACGTGGTGCTCAATGTGAGACAGTCCTTCAATCTGCTTGACGCAAGCGTGGCATTCGAAAACATTGCCGCCGCCATGCCTCATTCGCCTTCGATACAGCGTTCTGCTGCGCGCCACATCTTTCTGACGTCAGCCACGGCCGGAGCCCTGACCCTAGCCGCCACACTCGCCGCTTGCCAACGGGAGGCGGCCCCGGAGCCGACGGTCGAACGCGCCCCGGCGGCCACCGCGAACGTCAAACCTGTGGAGAAACCCACCAGTCCGCAGGCCACTCGCCACGTAGATCCCTCTGCATCGGTATCTCGGGGAGCAGAAGCCGGTGGTGCAGCGACGACAGCGACCACATCGACATCCACCACGTCGGCAGTCAAAGCTGCGCCGGGCGACCCCATGAAAGGGACCTTCACGCTCGCCGACGCTACCAAGGGACTTTCCGGACGCGGTGAGCTTCAGGCCACCATACGCACCGACCAGGGGGACCTTCTGTGCGATCTCTACGAAGACAAAGCCCCGATTACGGTCGCCAATTTCGTGGGATTGGCGCGCGGGACGCGGCCTTGGAAGAAAGATGGCAAATGGCAATCGACGCCTTTGTACGACGGCACAGTGTTTCACCGAGTGGTCAAGAACTTCATGATCCAAGGCGGGGATCCGAACAAAAACGGTAGCGGAGGACCCGGGTACGAAATCCCTGACGAAGTATGGGATGGGGCCAAGCACGACCAGCGCGGCTTGCTGTGCATGGCAAACCGGGGAAAAGACACCAACGGATCTCAGTTCTTCATCCTTGATGGCAAAGCAAGCCACCTGGACGGCGGCTACACGATATTCGGCAAGTGCGGACCTGATGCCTTGGTGGAAAAGCTAGCCAGCGTTCCCGTGCGGGGGCAAAGCGCCGTTAACCCCACGGTCATCAAGACCATCGACATCACGCGCAAGAAGTAGCGCTTGCCTCAACGGCGGCAACCATCTCTTCGGTCGCCGACGTCTTTGGCTCACGGTGGCCGACTAGTGGCCGACCCGCGTCCGGTGCAGCTAATCGGGCTGGTAGAATCGCTTCTGGGAGCCGTCCCAGTAGTAAAACGCACGGTATTCTGACCGTCCGAAAGTGGCGGCACCAAAGCTGTTCACCGCCATCGCCCATATCGCAGCAGCGCAGAACCACACGCCCAAGCGCCGTCCGCCGATCGCCAGCAGCGCAAAGAGGAATACTGCGTAGTCGTTGGAGAAGCGGTAGCCAAATTGGGCCCAGCCCGTGTTCTGGTAAAACAGCGTCGGCAAGGCCACGGCGGCGACCGCCGTCCACAGCGCCCAAAGGATGCGCGGCTTGAGCCTGGGCCACAGCAACCACAGATACAGCGGTGTCGTGAACCAAAGCGCAAGGCCGTGAACGTTGATCCGAAACGGGAGGTCACCCTTCTCTGGCCAGGGCAGCATCGTCAGGAGCACGGCCAGATTACGGGGCAAGTAGTGGTAATGGAAGAGGCCCCACTTCTTCATCCGAGCTTGCCAAGCTACCGTGAGATGCTGATAGCCGGTTTCGAACGGGTCTCCGAAGCGAGCTGCATTGTGCCAATAAGTAAACAATAAGCAGCATACGATGGGTAGGCTGAACCAAGCATACGCGCGCATTAGCCCGCGCCAGTCGATAGCGCGTACTGCCGCCCGCAGTTGGCGCGTTCGACGCTCCAACCACGTGTGGTCGGATGCTGACAGCGCCGCTTCAGCGCCATGCCAATGCACACGCAGCGCTTCGAAAGCGAACAAGCCAACCACAAACGCCAGCGGCGGACGCGTCAGCAATCCCAGACCCACCATCAACCCCGCTAGCAGTGGGTTGCGCGCTTCGATGGCAAACAACAAATATGCCGCCGCGAGCACGACCCCCACCACGTGAGCCGCAAACCAAACGGTCCCTTGAACGGCAGTGAAGAAGTACACCGTGCCAAAGGCAAAACACAGAGCTAGGAAAAAATTTCCAAACGTCGACCGCGGCGAATGACCCAACAGGCTCAGGCGCTGTAGTGCAAGGAAGAGCAGGACGGGAGCGAGGCCTGCAAGCCAAAGGAACACCTGCCCATCGCGAACCAACTCAGGCTCTCCCGCTACTGCAACGAACGGCAACAGAATAACGGCGGGAAAGGGTGGGAATGCCACGAACCAGCGACCATCGTAGCGAGCGAAGTCGTTGTTCTGGGCATATTCGGGAGGCCCGTGTGCGAGGTCGAGCCTGCCGTCGAGCCACGCGCGTGCAAGGTGCGCGAAGTGATTGTACTGCGTGTGCTCCGTTAACAGACTGCGAGGCGCCACGGCGAAGTAGACGACCGTGACCAGTGCATAGATCAGCAGGGCAGTTACCCACGTCGAGCGCCTTCCGCGAGCCCACCAAGTCCGCACACGCCGCGTTGCTCGGCGAAGCCAGAGATGCAGCCTAGAAGTAGATGAAGCCGAGACCAATGTAGCCGAAGTCGTGTCCGCCATTGCCTTTGCGCGGAGTCCTTCTAGCCTGCGCCGGCGAAGAACGTGGGGCCGAAGGTCACTCGTCTGGCCCGATTTTTTTCGGAGCCAGAAGGATGTCCCCGAGCGCGGAGCGCCGAAGCAGCGGGTCGCCCCCGCAGGCTCATCGCTCGCAGCAGGGTCGAAGCCTCCGGACACGCCGTTCCGCTTCCGGAGCGGTTGCACCGGCGCCTCGAGACGAGTAGCCTGCAGTGCCGTTGGCCGCACAATTCACCATACCCGTTGCCGATGTCGACCGCAGCGACGTCGACCGAACCTGGACCCTTACACCCGAGTGGCTGGAGCGTGCGCTGGAAGACACCGAAGCCACGCCCACCGGTAACCCCGGCCGCTTGACCGTGTACGTGGCCCGCACTGGCTCGCAATTCGTCGTGCGCGGCCAAGTCGAAGCGGAAGTGGCGCTGCCGTGTGCGCGAACTGGGGAGCCCGCGGTGTATCAACTGCGTCCGGACCTCACGCTGCTACTCAGACAACGCGCCGTAACGTCCGGCAAAAATTCTTCCGCCAAGACATTGGCTCGAAGCGAGCGTCATCGCACGCGAGCCAGGCGCAAGGTGGAAGAGGAGGGCGAGCTGAAGGACGAAGATGCTGCCAGCGACACCTTTACCGGCGACGTGATTGAGCTCGACGGCTTCGTGCGCGAGCAGCTCATCCTCGAATTCCCGATGTTCCCATTGCGTTCGGACTTGCGTTCGGCGGCTTCAGCCGCTAACGGTCCCGCTTCCCAAACCGGGGCCGCCCCAGCGGCCGGCAGCGAACCAACAGAAAAGCCTCTCGACCCGCGACTGGCTCCGCTGTTGGACATCGCCAAAAAGCTCAAATCGAGCAAGCAAGATTGATCAAGGAGTAACGTTGTGGCCGTACCCAAACGCCGAACCACCAGCAGCCGACGAGACATGCGTCGCGCACAGCACGACCGCATCACTGCGCCCAACCTCATCCCGTGCCCCAATTGCTCGGCGCCCATGCTCCCCCATCGGGTGTGTGCCGAGTGCGGTCAGTACAAGGGCAAAGCCGTCTTCAAGCAAGAGGCCAACGACGCCACCGAGTAAGTCGGGGTTCACCTGCTCGAGCGAGGTTGCGCCCCCTCACGCACGAATCGGTAACATCTGCTCATGAAGATCGCGTGGCTTTTTCCTGGTCAGGGAGCTCAAAAAGTTGGAATGGGGCAACGCCTCGCCGAGACGTTTACTGCGGCCAGAGACGTCTATGAGGTCGTCGATGACCGGCTCGGCTTTGCCCTGTCGAAGCTATGCTTCGAGGGACCGGAAACCGACCTTCAGTTAACTGCCAACACGCAGCCCGCCATCGTCGCCACTAGCTGCGCAACGTTGGCTGCGCTGCGCCAAGCGGTGCCACACCTGCCCCAGCCGCAGTGTGTGGCGGGGCACTCTTTGGGTGAATATAGCGCTTTGGCGGCAGCCGGCGTGCTCCGCATCGCAGACGCGGTAGCGTTGGTACGCCTGCGCGGTGCCGCCATGCAACGCGCCGTTCCAGCGGGACAAGGAGCGATGTTGGCTGTGATCGGCGCCGATACCGACACGGTCGAGCAGTTGTGCGAAAGCGCACGCCAGGACCAAGTCCTTTCTGCGGCCAACTTCAATAGCCCGGGCCAGATTGTCATCGCGGGTCACTCCGAGGCGATTGCCCGTGCTCAAAGCTTGGCCAAGGAGCGTAAACTCAAGGCCATTGCGCTGAAAGTGAGCGCTCCGTTCCACTGCGCGCTGATGCGCCCTGCTGCCGTCGAGTTGGCGCGAGCCTTGGCGGACGTCAGGTTCTCGAACTTTGCATTCCCCGTCATCGCCAACGTCGATGCCCAACCCTATTCCGATCCAGAACAGGTTGCCGACAAACTGGTAGCACAGGTCGATGGCGCGGTGCGGTGGGACCAAAGCTTGCTGCAAATGGCAGCGCTCGGGGTTACACACGCGCTGGAGATTGGCCCGGGGGGAGTCTTGGCGGGGCTGACGAAGAAGACAGCGCCGAGTATCGCTGTGCTCAGCATCGATGGTCCTGAAGCCATCGCCAAGGTGCCCAGCTTCTTAGCATTGCAGTGAGGCGAAAGTTGGCCACCCGGACAGCGAGGGCTGGAGGAGTTTTTTCCAGCGCCACGGCCTCACCATGGTAAACACCGCGCCCCCGCCGGGCCCCTCGCTCTGGAAACACTCAGCATTGACCCACAACGAAAGAGCCTGATGTTTGACCTATCTGGCAAAGTCGCATTCGTAACAGGCGGTTCGCGTGGCATCGGTCGCGCCTGCGCGCAAGCCCTTGCGGGACGAGGCTGCCGTGTCGTCATCACGTACGTCGGCGGTGAAGCTGCGGCCGTTGAAACGGTCGCCGCCATTGAAGCAGCTGGCGGTTGCGCAGAGGCCGAGCGCTTCGACGTTGCCGACATGGCAGCAGCCGAAGAAGCAGTGGCCGCGACAGCGAAACGCCTTGGCCGGCTCGACATCTTGGTCGCCAACGCTGGCGTTTCCCTCGACGGGTTACTGATCCGGATGAAAGAAAGCGATCTCGATCGGACGCTCGGAGTAAACGTCAAGGGAGCGTTGGCTTGTGCGAAGGCCGCCATCAAGCCGATGATCCGAGCGAAGGGTGGCCGCATCATCTTCATGTCCAGCGTCGTGGGTGAGAATGGCAACGTCGGCCAGACCGCCTACGCGGCCTCCAAAGCGGCGTTGCTTGGCGTCACGAAGACGTTGGCGCGGGAGTATGCGGCACGCAACATCACGGTCAACGCTGTGACTCCGGGTTACATCGAGACCGATATGACGGATGCTCTAAATGGCGAGCAGCGGCAGGCCATGCTCGCAGGAGTTCCTCTGGCGCGCCCGGGTACGGCGCAGGAGGTCGCGGCCGCCGTCACTTACTTAGCCTCGGAAGAGGCCGCGTACGTTACAGGCCACATTCTCAGAGTAAACGGTGGCATGTACATGTAGAACATGTACGACACTTTCGATTCATCAAGATAACTCAACACAACGAAACTTCGAACGCCGTCAACGGCGTTCTAATTTGGAGGTATGCCCATGGCGGACGATATTACGGCCGAGGTCAAGAAAATCATCAAAGAACAACTGGATGTGGAGGAGGACGACATCAAGCTCGAGTCTTCTTTCATCGACGACCTTGGTGCGGATTCGCTCGGCCTCGTGGAGCTCGTGCTCGCCTTCGAAGAAGCCTTTGAGATCGACATTCCTGACGAAGACACGGAGCAAATCCGTACGGTGCAGGACGCGGTTGACTACATCACGAAGCACCGCAACTCCTGACGAGTTTCGAGGCGCAAGCCTGCAGCGACGGGTGCAGGTGATGGCGGGCCACCTCGCGCTGAGTGAGGGGGCGCGCCCGGCAGAGGGAGCGGATCATGCAATGTCCCAACTGCAAAGCAGTTGACAGTCGGGTAGTCGACTCCCGCATCGCAGGCGGTGGTCGCGTCACCTGGCGACGCAGGGAGTGCGACGCGTGCAAGCGTCGCTTCACCACCTATGAGCGTCTCGAGTACTCCCTCCCCAGCGTGACCAAGCGAGATGGACGTCGAGAAGCGTTTGATCGCGTCAAGCTGCTCCAGAGTCTGCGCGTGGCCTGCAACAAGCGTCCAATCTCGGACGACGAGCTCGACGCACAAGTAGAAAGTTTGGAGCGGGAGCTGGCCGAGGAAGGCTCCAGAGAGGTTTCCTCTCGTGCGCTCGGGGAGCAGGTGATGCAGCGGCTCAAAAACCTGGACGACGTGGCCTATGTCCGGTTTGCGAGCGTCTATAAGTCGTTCCGCGACATCGATGAGTTCATCTCCGAGATGAGTGCCCTTGTTCGGGCGCGCTCGAACGACTAGGAACGGCACTATGCAGGCAACTGTCGACGCCGAATGGATGGGTCGTGCGCTCGAGGTCGGGCGGAACGGCGATCCGTCGCCCAATCCGCACTCGGGCGCCGTAGTGGTGCTCGAGGGCGAGGTAATAGCCGAAGGCTACCACGGCGAGGCGGGCTCCGATCACGCCGAGGTGGTTGCTCTGAAGCACGCCGGTGAACGGGCCAAGGGGGCAACGCTTTACGTTACCCTCGAGCCATGCAATCACCAGGGGCGAACGCCCCCTTGTGTGGAGGCGATTGTCAGTGCCGGCGTGGCGCGCGTAGTGGTCGGCACCCGAGATCCCAACCCCAGCATTCCCGGCGGCGGCGTCGAGCGCCTGAGGGAGGCTGGCGTGGAGGTGACGGTAGGCGTGCTGAGCGAGAAGTGCGACCAGTTGATCGCTCCTTGGAAGCACTACGTCACCACTCATTCTGCTTTTCTGGCCATAAAACTAGGCATTTCTCTAGACGGCCGAACCGTGGCGCGCAGCGGGACATCCAAGTGGATCACGTGCGCCAAGGCACGCAGTCGCACTCACGAGTTGCGGGCCAAGCACGACGCCGTCATGGTGGGCATCAACACGGTTCTGCTCGATGACCCTCAGCTAACCGTGCGGGAGTTCGAAGGCCGTTCGCCAATCCGTTGCGTCGTGGACAGCAAACTGCGCTTGCCGCTCGACAGTCACCTGGTGACCACGGCATTGGAAACCCCCACGTGTGTGCTCACGACCCACGAGGCGTCTCATGCCGTCGAAGCCTCATTGGTGGAGCGCGGGCTGGCAGTCATCCGCGTTGCCAGCACGCCCCAAGGGCGTTGTGACATGACGGCTGCGCTCAAAGCCCTAGCGGAACGAGAAGTCGTGAGCGTGCTGTGTGAGGGCGGAGCGGAATTGGTGGGGTCGCTGTTTGCCGCTCGCCTCCCTCGGGAGGTGCATTTCTTCATCGCTCCCCTTTTGCTCGGGCCCCGCGGCAGACCCGCTGCGGTCGACTGGGCCGGGCCCGATGGCCCCTCCGACGCGCCCCGCATCTCGGATCCGACCTGGGAGCTGTGCGGGAGCGACGGCTACGTATATGGGCCGCTGGTGTACCCGAAAAAGAAGGTCACGGGCAACGGGGCCAGCGACTGAGGGCTAGCACGCGCGGAGCCGCGCCTCGCTACCGCGCATCCGTTGCTCCCGAGCGGACGCGGTGTTATGGAAGGAGAATGGCGATTCGACCCATTCTCAGCTACCCGGATCCTCGATTGCGCGAGTGCGCCCGACCCGTCGAAACGGTTGATGACAGCATCCGCGAGCTGGTCAGCGACATGGCAGAAACCATGTACGCCGCTCCGGGAGTCGGCTTGGCCGCCAACCAGATTGGTGTCCCGTTGCGCATTTTCGTCATCGACATCGCCGAGGAGGACTCGCCGAGTGACTTGAAGGTGTTCATCAACCCCGAGATCACCGACACGACCGGCACCCAAAGCTGGCAGGAAGGTTGCCTCTCCTTCCCTGGCGTAAGCGAGGAAGTGAAACGCGCCGAGCGCGTGCGGGTGCGGGCGCTCAACGAACACGGCGAAGCTTTTGAAATGGAAGCAGACGGCTTGATGGCTGTCGCTATCCAACATGAGAATGATCATCTCAACGGCGTGCTGATGATCGACAAGTTCAATGCGCTGAAGCGTCGCAAGATTGGCCGTCAAGTTGCCAAAGCGGCCGAAGCTCAAGCCTAAGACCCCCAAGCAAGACCGCAGACACGCCTGCTCGGCTTCGGGCAACCCTCTTTTTTAGTCACTGGCGGGGCGGGAAAAGAGGGCTTCTTCGACGGCAATGCCTCGAGCGCGTAGGCCCTTGAGCAAGGTCGGAGCTCGACCCGTTGCTCGGAAGTTGCCTTCGATGGAACCTCCGGTGGCTGTTCGCTCCACGACGAAGTCGAAGATGTCCCCTGCTCCGGTCTCGCCTCCCGAAACACCTGGCTCGGCGATGCGCATCACGCGGCTGCGTCCGTCGCCCAAGCGAACTACCTCTACGATGACGTCGAACGCGCCAGCAATGGAGCGGCTGACGTCCAGCGGCGAGATCCCGGCAGTCACGGCTTCGTGGCTAAAGCGCGTCACGGCAGCATCGGCGGTGCGAGCTTCTCTCAGCAACAGTAGACCGTCCAGCCCCGCGCAGGCGGCCTGCAAGAGTGCTTTCGCTCCGGCTGGGGTTGGATACGCGGCGACCATGCGATGTCCCGTGTTCGTCAGTACGTCCAACAATGCGTCCGTGTCGTTTGCGGCCTCGACGGTCACCAAACTGAAGTCGGCGTCGGCGGGCGGTAACGGATGAGCTCCGCTCCACGATAGCCAAAGCACCCGTTCCCGCGCCACCAGGGCCGCCAACGCGGTCAGGAGATCGTCGGTACCGGCATCCCGACGACCAACTATCATGACGTTGGCTCGAGCCATGACACAATGGCGCAAGAAGGTGGCCATGGCACGGGATAACGTTCCCGTCTGCACGAGATCGTCGAGCTGCACGTTGCTCGCTCGCCATCGCTTCACGCGCAGAAGCGCGCCGGAAGGACACGCGGATTGTCGCACCGCCTGCAACTCCGTTCTGGGATTGGGCAGTACCCTCCGAACCAGGACCTCCTCGTCACCCAGCTCCGCACCGGATTGTCGACACAGCCGTCCGAGAACCCATTCCACGGCACGCGGGTGACAAAAGGGAGCGCCATCTTGGGTGAATCCCTCACGGCTATACACCAAGCTACTCGCTCCCGTTACGACGACTTCCACCACAGCAGGGTCTTCCAAGAGCGCACCAAGTGGGCCCAGCCCCATGAGCTCGGCGCGAGCCAGATCAACGGCCTGGGCGATGTGCTCCTGGGTCAAAGCGTGCCCGAGGGACGCGAGCTGAGTCGCTTGTTCCACCAAGATGCGCTCGAGGCGTTCCGTCGCGTCACGGTCCAACGCCCGTTCGAAAACGCGCGGCTCGACTCGCCGAAAAACTTCCTCGATCAACGATCGAGCGGCGGCTCGCACTCCACCTGCCGGGCCCGAGACGTTGCGGGGCGCCTCGTCGCGCAGGGTCGTTTGTGGCGGTGAGACGTTGCCCAGCGGCGTCAATGCTTCTGCCTCACGGGTCGGGCTCGACCTCGGACTGGACTCCCTACTCGACGGCGAAGCCAGGGAAGGCGGTGGCAGAGAGGGCGGTGCCAGAGAGGGCCTAGGCGGCAGCGCCTCTCGTACGGGAACGGCAGGGTCCACCCCGTCCGTTTGTAGCTGTGCCAGAGTAGCTCTGCCTTCGAGCTCGCTGTTTGAAACCGCGTCTGCTGCCGGTGCCTCACCTTCGCCGCCGTCGCTGCCTTCGACGCGCAGCACGAAGTCTCCGACGTAGATGCGATCGCCTGCCCGTACTGGCGTAGGCTGCGTTATCTTGCGCCGATTGACGTAGGTGCCGTTGGTGCTGTCCTCGTCGGTGACGATGAAACGGCCGTTCATGTACTCCAACCGGCAGTGGCGTTTGCTGACGTTGCCCTTGGCCAATGTCAAGTCGTTGTCGTGGACACGCCCGATCGTCACCACCGTTTGCTCGAACGTCTCGCGCCGCTCGGCGCCACCCTTTTCGCTAATCAATATCGCGAACACGGCCCTCCACTCCCGCCCCGTCAGAGAGGGTACGCTTCAACTTCATCTTTGGTCGGACGCGCCACCAAGTCAATGATGCTGGTGATGAGTTCGGGACCAGCATCATTGCCAAAGAAAAGCGCATCTCCGGCCTCAGGGGGGTCGAACGTGGGAAAGGCACAACCAGCTTTGTCAAAGCGGATCGTTCCTCCTAGCCGCTTAGCTAGCGCCCCATGCGCGAGCTGCCACGTTCCCTGCCTCCGGTCTCTTATTGCCACACAGCGCTCGCCATCGAAGTGATACTCCGAATTGCGAGTCACGAATTTCTTACGCCGACGCCGCTCCTTGCGTTGCTCCGGCCTTGGCTTGGTCGGCGAGGCGCTGGTACTCACGGGAGCGCTGGTACTCATGACGGCACTGTTTCAGTAGAACTCTGGCGCGGCCAAATTACAGGCGAAGCCAAGTCCGACTGGCGGAACTTCTCCCGCGCTTGATCGGGCTCGCACACTTTGCATCCGAAGACTTTCTGTACCCGGGTAAGCTCGGCTAGACTGCTTGGGTGCCAGGTGGAAGCGTCTTCAAAGGCCTCAGAAAGGCAGGGCCTTTGCCCCTGCTACGCGCTAGACGCCGCGACGGCTGGCTCGTGTCCGACTATCGGGTTCGGGAGCTCTTCGATGCTGCTGACGTCATGAGTGAGGGGGCATGGCGCGAGGGCTCCACGGGCGCGCGCCACTACTTTGGAACCACGAGCATCTTCTTATCGCTCGAGGGCCTTGCGCAAGCGAGCGCGCCGAAGCAGCAACCTGCCTTGGGCGTCTTGCTGCGCGCCGACCCTCACGTGCGCTTACGAGCGCTGCGCATAGCATGTAGAGAGGCACGGGTACGGGCACGAGACGACCTTTGCTCCATCCGTGCAGAGTTGTCCTTCGCGCTCGAATCCCGGCGCATATGCATTCACGTAGAGTTGGAAGCTCGTGCCCACGAGCTGTCCATGGCAACGAGAGAAGCGGCTCGATGACGCTCGTCGAGTTATCCACAACTCATCCCGAAGCACTCCCCAACTCTTCTAGAGTTGTAAACATGTTGACCGGATTCCTGGTGACGCACGATTCGAAGGATCGACTTTTTCGTCGATCCGGTGACGCGTTTGTGTTTCCTGCACCCAGCGCGGGCGGTAGCCTTCGTGTCCTTCAACGTCACCACCCAGGTTGAGCTTCTGCAATGGCGCAGCGAAAGAAAACGGGAACCGGAAAAACTCGACGCAAGGCGGCGGACAAGATCATCCACGTGGTCTTTGGCCCGGGCGGCGGCAGGTTACCCGAGCCAGGCAGAGAGGCATCCCGGAGTCCCGAATTTGGGGCGCCGCGCGGGCACCGGCAACGCTTCGAAGAGGAGGCGCGGGTAGATGGCAGGACACGGCGCGATGGCGAGCACCTCGACGCCGCTCGTCAACGCACGAAGGCGGCACCGGACTCTCGCAAAGCCGTGGGTCACCCCGCCGCCAAGGAGCCGGTGACGGACGTCTTCACTCAAAGCGAAATCGCTCGTCTACTCAACGTCACGCCAGGACGACTGCGCACCCTGGATCGGTCGGGGATCGTCAGTCCGTCCGGCAGGCGGCTTGGTCGTCGGGCGTATACCTTTGCCGATCTCATTCAGTTGCGTGCGGCGCAGAGCCTGCTCAACCGCAACGTGCGTCTGCGGGACGTCAACCGCGCGATGATGGCACTGAAGAAGGCGTTGCCGCGGGTGACTCGACCGCTGGCAGAATTGCGCATCGTGTCCGACGGCCGCAGCATAACCGTGCGCACGGATGATTGCACCTTCGAACCCGAAACGGGTCAGACGGTGCTCGACTTCGAAGTGCGAGACCTGCGCGAGGACGTCGTACGGGTGCTGCGACCAACAGCCGGCAGAGAACGTACCCGAACCGCGTACGAGCTGTACCTCCAGGCAAGTCAGCTCGATGAAGATCCTGATACGATGAGCGACGCCGAGGTGCTGTACCGTCGTGCCATCGAGCTCGACCCGTGGTTGACGATTGCCTACACCAATCTCGGCAACATCGCCTTCCGGCGTCAGAACATAGAGTCCGCCGAGATGCTGTATCGCAAAGCCCTCGAGCTGGACGCCAGACAACCCGAGGCTCAGTACAACCTGGGGTACATGATGCTCGAGCGCGGCCAAGCCACAGAGGCCATCCCCTTCTTCCTAGGCGCCATCGACGTCGATCCCGAGTTTGCAGACGCGCACTTCAATCTAGCCATGGCCTACGAGCATGCAGGACAACCTTCGAAGGCTCGGCCCTACTGGCGGAGCTACATCAAACTAGAGCCGAGTGGAACGTGGACGGAGATCGCCAAGCGTCACCTGTAAGTCCGCC
>CAZNZA010000036.1:7984-25760 GCA_964577325.1 uncultured Polyangiaceae bacterium | reverse complement strand
CTTCAGTCGCCGAAGGTGGTGAGACGATGATCGAAGCAGGGGAAACGGGAACGAATGGATCTCGTGAGCGCACGGTCGACGGTGGCATACGCCACTGACGGTTGATTCGAACACTGCGCTACGAGCGTACCCCATGGATCACTGATGAGACTGTGCCCGTAGCTCATTCGGTCTCCGGGATGTACCCCCCACTGCGCCGCGGCGAGTAACCAGCATTGAGTTTCTACCGCACGCGCGCGCGCCAGCACGTGCCAGTGATCTTGCCCGGTTTGAACCGTAAACGCGGCGGGCACGGTGAGGATCTCCGCTCCTTGACGCCGCAGCTCGGCGTACAAGAGCGGGAACCGAAGATCGTAGCAGACGGACAGACCGACGCGGAAGCCATCAATGTCGACCACCACGGCGCGTTGACCGGGGGTTGTCGTGTGGCTTTCTCGAAGCTCCCTTCCATCGGGCAGCGTGACGTCGAACAAGTGAGCCTTGCGATACCTCCCCAGCAAGTTCCCTTCCGGACCGAAGACCGCCGCCGTGTTGTACGGTCTCTGCGCGTCATCGGCTTGTTCCGGCATCCCGCCTGCGATCACGTACAGCTGATGTTTGATGCATAGCTCACGCAAGAGCGATCCTATTGGAGCGGTCTCGTCGTCCAGGCGTTCCGCAAGTTCAGCTCGGCGCCCTTCGGGGCCGAAGAAAGCAAAGTTCTCGGGCAACACCACTAGCCGCGTACCGCGTTCGGCCGCCGTCGACACCCAATGGCGCACTGCAGCCAAGTTTGCCGTCACTTCTTGGCCGCTTTGAAGCTGAACTACCGCACACGCGAGAGTCTCCGTCGTCATGAATCGCGTCCTTCGCTGCTCGAGTTGCCGTTGCCAAGAGCGTCGTAGCATCGATGGGCGATGGCCGCACGGTCACACCACACTTCATCGCGCACAGTGAGTCCTTGCTACGGTACACCTTCCAACCCTCTGGCCACTATCGCCTGCACCAGCTACTGTACGCGCCGATGAGCGCGCAGTCGACTGGGGCGATGCAGCAATTTAGCACTCCCGGCGCGCCCGACGACGGTGACGGAGCTGCTGGCTTGGTTCTGTTGTACGCGGAGTCGTTTTGGCAACTGCCCGCGGCTTGGCCCTTGGTCGAGGGCCGAAACCTCATCGGGCGTGAGGCGC
This sequence comes from uncultured Polyangiaceae bacterium, assembly GCA_964577325.1. Lineage (GTDB taxonomy): Bacteria > Myxococcota_A > Polyangia > Polyangiales > Polyangiaceae > SZUA-265. The sequence continues at coordinate 24,591 of CAZNZA010000036.1, read as the reverse complement.
CCGCTGACTTGGTCATCCCCGTCAACGCCGTGTCGCGTGTCCACGCGGAAGTGTGCAGGGAACGGGGCAACTACGTCGTGCGAGACTTGAACAGCACGAATGGCACGTTGGTAGACGGTCGACTCGTGCGCGAAGCACGTCTGGAGTCGGGGCAGGAGCTGCGCGTGGGCGACGCCATTCTCAAGTTCGTAGAGTCGGACGTGCAGGGTTATTCCAGCTACCGCATCGACGGCAGCACCGCGGCTGGAGCAGCACGCATGTGCCCCCCCTTGCCCGATCTGGTGGGCGGTTTCCATGTCGACCGGCTCGCGGCAGAGCTGCGCCGCATCGGCCCCAGTGAGCTGAGTGTGATGCTGCTCGGAGAAAGCGGGACTGGTAAAGAAGTCGTCGCGCGACAACTTCACGTCCAGAGTGGGCGCACCGGACCTTTTCAAGCCGTTAACTGTGCAGCGATACCGTCAAACCTTCTCGAGAGTGAGTTGTTCGGTTACAAGAAGGGGGCTTTCTCGGGCGCCGATCGCGACAAGCTGGGGATCATCCGTAGTGCTCACCGTGGCACGCTTTTGCTCGACGAGATCGGCGACATGCCGCTCAGCGCGCAGGCGAAGCTGTTGCGCGTACTGCAAGCCAAGGAAGTCTTTCCTCTAGGAGCCACTCAAGCCGAAACGGTCGACGTGCGCATCGTATGCGCGACGCACCGTGACCTGCGCCGCATGCAGGAAGAACATCGCTTCCGCGCTGACCTATTTGCTCGCTTGAACGAGTACCAGCTGCGGTTGCCCCCACTTCGCGACCGCAAAGAAGACATCTATCTGCTGCTGAAGACCTTTCTGGCCCGTCATGGCTCACCGGAGCTCACGCCATCGTTTCGCTTCATGACCGCTCTGCTGCAGTACGACTGGCCCTTCAACGTTCGGGAGCTCGAAGCGTGCGCCAAACGCTGCGTGGCGCTGGCCGACAGCGTGCACCTGGATGTCCAACACCTGCCGGAACCCGTGAAGGAGCAGATGGCTGAGTATGGCACCGCCGTTTATTCGGCGGATCAAGCCGCAGACAGCGGACGCTCTGCCCCTACTGAAGAACAGCTGCGCTTACTGCTCGAGCAACACGGCGGCAATGTCGCCGCCGTTGGACGCGACCTCGGAAAAGCGCGCATGCAGGTTCACCGTTGGCTCAAGAAGTACGACATCTCTCTCGACGAGTACCGCGGCTGAGCGCCAGGCATGGCCGCGTCAGTGGCCTTTACGCGGTTCGCTGTCATGCGCGAAAAAGCAGGCGCACGGGCGGTCGACGAGGCCATCCTGAAAGCGGGGCTCTCGTTCTGCACACTTCATTTCGGCTCGGTAACATCGCGTGTGGAAGGCGCAGCCGGAAGGCGGGTGTGCTGGATTGGGTAACTCGCCGCGCAATGGGATCGGCGCCGTTTTTTCACCTATGACCGGCACGGCCGAAAGCAGAGCCCGCGTGTAGGGATGTTTGGGCGAGTGGAGCACTTGCCGCGTCTTTCCGACTTCCACGAGAGAGCCGAGATACATCACGGCAACCTCATCGCACAGTACCTCCGCCACGGCCAGGTCGTGGGTAATGAACACGTAGCTCAGCCGTAGTTGCTCCCGAAGCCGGTGCAACAAGCGCAACAGGCGCGCCTGAATCGAGACATCCAATGCGGAAAGCGCTTCGTCGAGCACCAGCACCTTGGGTTCGGGCGCAAGGGCGCGTGCGAGTGCCAAGCGCTGGGCCTGTCCCCCGGACAGTTCGTGAGGATAACGGGCCAGAACTCGAGGCGACAGCTCCACCAATCGCAACACTTCCTGGACCCGTTCCTCTTGCCGTGCGCGTGACCACCGCGTCAAGGCCTGGAGCGGTGATAGCAGCTGTTCGGCCGCGGTGTGACGCGGGCTCAGCGATCCCTTCGCATCCTGAAACACCATTTGTACCTGGCGCGCAATCCGGCGGCGGCGCTCTTGGTCGCGTACGGGAAAAGGCTCGGCGAGCAGGCGCAGCTTGCCGCGACTGGGCGTGTCCAGACCCACGATGAGGCGAGCCAGTGTGCTCTTGCCGCAGCCCGATTCCCCGACCAGGGCCAGGCTCTGCCCCGCTTCCAGTTGAAAGCTGACGTCGTGCACGGCACGGATGCTTTGCACCGGTCGGCCCCACCAACTCTTCTGGTCGAAGTAGCGGCAAACGTGTTCAGCAGACAGCAAGGGCGAGCTCATGTTCTCCTGACGCCATTCGGCTGGTCGTTGCGCGCGTCGGACTGCCCGCTCAGCAAGCGGTCAGGCGCACCGAGCACGGGAACTGCTTCGAGCAGGCGGCGCGTGTACGCATGCCGAGGGAAGCGCGTGATTTCGCGCACTGACCCTTGCTCCACAATGCGTCCGTGGCGCATGACGAGCACGCGCTGACATACTTCGCTGGCTACGGCTAGATCGTGCGTGATGAACAGTAACGCGGTCTGGCGCTGCTCACACAGCGACGTCATCAAAGACATGACCGTAGCCTGGGTCGTTACATCGAGAGCGGTGGTCGGCTCGTCAGCTATCAGCAGGCGCGGCTGCCCAGCCAATGCCATGGCAATCACGACGCGTTGTTGCATCCCCCCCGACAGCTCGTGGGGCCACGCGTGGAAGCGTCTGGCTTCGTCCGCAATGCCAACTTCCGACAACAGCTGCAGCGCTGCTTGCTTCGCGGTTCGTCCCCGCAGGCCTTGATGCAAGGTGAGGGCTTCCGTCAGCTGAACCCCCACGCGCCGCAACGGATGCAAGCTCGCGGTCGCATCTTGGGGGATCCAAGCGGCACGTGCACCCGGGGTGCGTACCCACCCAGAGGACGATGGCGTGTGCACGTCAACACCTTCGATGTTTATCGTGCCTGCTTCGACCACGACGGCTGGATCGAGCAGCCGCATGATACTCAGCGCCGTGACTGACTTGCCGCAGCCGCTTTCGCCCACCAGTGCCACCCGTTCACCGCGCTTTATGCTAAAGCTGACGTCGTCGACAATCGTCGTTCGTCCCACCCGTAGATGTAATCCTTTCACCTGCAGAGCAACGTCCGCAGGACGCGGGACGGGCTGCTCAGCCGTCAGCTCAGCGCGCGCTCTGGGCGCGCTGCGGGCAGCGTGGGCCGCGCGCGGCTTCGGCGATTGAGCGCTTCGCGCCTGCGTCGGGTCAAGCATCTCGTGCAATCCGTCACCGATGACGTTGAACAAGGTGACCACGATAAAGATGGCAGCCCCCGGAATGAGGGACACGTGAGGAGCCGTCGTCAGCAAATGTCGTCCCTGCCCCAACATGCCACCTAAGTCGGCCGTCGGTGGGATCGCTCCTAAGCCCAAAAACGACAAACCTGCCGTTTCTAGGATCATCCAGCCCAGGCTCGTGGTGGCAGCTACGATGATGGTCGGCCAGAGCGAAGGAAGGATCTGAGTGAACAAGATCTTGCGGTCGCTCAGTCCGCACACGCGCGCTGCATCGACGAACGTCGCCCGACGCAGCGAAAGAACGCGACCACGAACGGCACGGGCGAAGAAGGGAACGTTGACGATTGCCACCGCCACGGTTGCGTTGTTCAGGCCTGGTCCGATGACGGCCACGATCGCGAGCGCGAGCAGCAAGTAGGGAAATGCCATCAGCACGTCGACGATGCGCATCAGCACCCCATCGATGACACCTCGGTAGTAGCCGCCCACGATGCCGAGCGTTGAGCCGATGCTGGCGGCGATGAACACGCCAACCACGGCGACGGCCAGCGAAAGCCGCATTCCGTGGACCAGACGCGCGAAGATGTCTCGCCCCAAGTGGTCGGTTCCCAACCACCCCGCACCGCGAGCAGGGGCCGTGAGACGCTGGTGCAAGTGAGTCGCGTTCGGGTCGGCAAGCGGCAGTATGGGGGCCAAGAGCGAAGTCGCAACCACGGCCAAGAGCAGCAGACAACAGCCGAGGGTTACAGGCCTCGCTCGCAAGCGCGACCATGAGTGCACGAGTGCCTGAGCTGTCACGCTCGCACCCGTGGATCCAACCACCGTTGAGCAAGGTCGGTGCACAAATTCACCACCACGTAGCAAGTAGCTAGAACGAGGACTGCACCTTGCGCCAGCAGCAGGTCACGCTCGAGAATCGCATCCACCAGCAACTTTCCCAGCCCAGGCCATTGGAAGACTGTCTCTATGTATGCCGCGCCACCCAGCACGAACCCCGCTTGTAGCCCCACAACTGGCAGCACTTTCGCGAATGCTACCTGAAACGCATGTCCGTATACGACGTCCGCCTCTCGCACGCCCTTGGCCCGGGCCAATCTAATGAACTCCGCCGAGAGGGTTTCGAGCATCGCACTGCGCATGAAGCGAGCGATGACGCCGCCCACTACGAGGGCCAGTGCGGATGCAGGAAGCACCAAGTGGTGCAACGCAGCTAACGGGCTTTGCACGTATGGTCCGTGACTGGGAGAGATGCCGCTTATGGGAAACCATCCCAACGACACCGAGAACGCGAGCATCAAAAGCATCGCCAACCAAAACGAGGGCGTGGATATCCCCACCAAGGCTGCGAGCGTAAGCGCTCGATCCACCCAGCTCCGGTGACGGGCTGCGGCAAGACTGCCGAGCAGCAAGCCAAAGAGGGTTCCTGCGATGAGGGACGATCCTGCGAGAGCCAAGGTTGGCAGCAACCGCTCGGCCAATACTTCATCGACCGTGCGATCCAAGGAATAGGAACGTCCAAAATCACCGTTCAGCAGATTGCCGAGCCAAACGGCGTAGCGCTCGAAGACGTTGCCTTCGAGACGCAGTTGTGCGCGCAACTCAGCCAAGCGCTCAGTAGTGGCAAAAGGGCCTAGAATGGCAGTTGCAGGGTCTCCGGGTAACGCAGCTATCATGGCGAACACCAAAGCCGATACGCCGGCCAAAACGAAGGCCAGCCCCACCAAGCGCTTTGCCACGTATGTCATCACCTTTGGTACACCTGATCGAGATACAACAAGAAGGACGGCTCCACGCGCAGCCCCGACAGCCCCTTACGGCTGACGATGTTCTGCTTCCAACTCGCCACGAACAGCCACGGCGCGTCATCGTGCACGATACGTTGCACGGTCGCATACAGTGCGGCTCGTTCATCCCTCGTTGACGTCGCCCGCGCACGTGCCAGAAGTTGGTCGACCTGCTGATTGGAGTACCAACCCGAATTGAAACCGGCGGGCGGATGGGCGTTGGTGCGCAGAGCCAAAAACGGCAGCGTGTCGGGGTCGTTCGTCATCCAGGCCATGGCGGCCATGTCGATGTCGTTTAAGCCTTCGTTTACTCGCGTCAAGTAGCTATTCCATTCGAAAGTCTGGATATTCACTTCGAGCCCGACGCCGGCCAGATCCGCTTGAATGGCCGTCGCCATTTGCACCGGCGCCAGCATACCGGCACCGCCAGTGGGAACGGCGAGCGTCAGTGAGGCGCCTTCATCCAAGCCTGCCTGCGTCAACAACTGCCGAGCGAGATGCGGGTCGTAGGGATATGGCTCCACGTCGCCGGACGCAGCTCCGAAAGCCTCCGCGATGGGTCCGGCTGCGACGCTGGCTGTGTGCTGCAGAACGTTGCTCACCAGGGCGTGCTTGTCGACCGCCAAGTTGACGGCGCGGCGCACGCGAACGTCGTCGAAGGGTGGGCGTCGGGTGTTGAGAATGAGGAACCACAGGTGGGGTCCAGGCGCCTGAGCCACTTCAAAGTCAGGCGCCTCCTGAAACCATTGCACGCTGTCGGGCATCAGTTCGGGAACCACGTCGATGAATTTCGCCCGCAGCTCGGCCACACGCGTCATCGGATCACTGACCGTCCGAAAAACCAGTCGGGACAGCTTCGCCGTCTGCGCGTGATAGGCAGAGTTGCGCTCGAGCACGATGTGGCGCCCCGCATGCCAGTGGGAGAAGCGATACGGCCCCGTCCCCACGGGCTCTCGGCCAATGCCGCGTCCAAGCCTTCGCACGGCGGCCGGTGAGACGATGAGACCGGTCGGGTATGCCAAGTTTGCAAGCAACGGTGCGAAAGGCTCGTTCAGCTCGAAGCGAACGCGCAACGGGTCGAGCACCTCGACTTCGCGCACCTGCTCGAAGAAGAACGAGAGCGGGAATGGCCCGGTGTCGTGATACGGGTGAGCGTCGTCGAGCATGCGGTCGAAGTTGAACTTGATTGCCGCTGCGTCACAGGGAGTCCCGTCGTGAAATCGAATCCCTGGTCGTAGTTCAAAGACGTATTCAGTAGCGTCGGCTGAGATGGTCCAGTGCCGGGCCAGTCCTGGCTCTGGCGTGAGGGTACCCTGCCGATAACGCACGAGGCCTTCGTAGACGTTCACGAGCACTCGAAAGTCACTGGCACGTGTGGTGGCGTGGGGATCGAGCGACCTCGGTTCCGAATCTAGGCCCACCACCAGAACGTCAGTACGCGCCGGCGCAATGCCGAAACCGCCAGCAACCAGGCCGACGACCAGCGTGCCGGCGGCCAACAGGGCCACTCCGATCCATTTGAGCGCATGCACGGGCGCCGCATGCAAACGCATATCGGCGCAGGATGCAACCTCGTCCGACCTACACGTCGAGCTCGTTCGCCTCGTCCGCGCGCTCCATGATGAAGCGGAAACGAGAGGTGGGATCTTTGCCCATCAAGTCACTCACGACGCGGTCGGTTTCGAGACCATCGGCAATATCCACCCGCAGGAGCCGTCGTGTGGTCGGATCGAGCGTCGTTTCCCACAACGTCTTTGGCATCATCTCCCCAAGCCCCTTGAAACGCGTGATTTCGGGCTTCGCGTTTCCCTTGCGCTTGTCTTTGAGAATGCGGTCTCGGTCCGGGTCGTCCGCTGCCCAATACGTCTCTTTGCCGATGTCGATGCGGTACAGTGGTGGCACCGCCACAAACACACGTCCCTGCTTGATCAACTCCGGAAGGTGCCGATAGAAAAACGTCAGCAGCAACGTCGTGATGTGATGACCGTCGGAATCGGCGTCAGCCAGAAGCACGATGCGTTGGTAGCGAAGACGCGAAGCATCAAACGACTTCCCAATGCCACACCCCAGAGCGGTGACCAAGTCCGCCAACTCTTTGTTCTCGAGCAGCTTGGAAAGCACGACGCTTTCGGTGTTCAAGACTTTGCCACGCAAGGGCAACACTGCCTGAGTAGCCCTATCACGACCTTGCTTGGCAGACCCTCCAGCCGAGTCGCCTTCCACGATGAACAGCTCCGTGTCTTCGCGATTCGAACTCGAACAGTCAGTCAGCTTTCCGGGCAAAGTGAGACGTCCGCTGGTGGCCGACTTGCGAACCACCGCCGCCGATGCTGCTCGCGAAGCCTCCCGCGCCCTGGCCGCCAAAACGATACGAGTGACGATTTGTTCTGCCACCGTGCGATTGGAGTTCAGCCACTGCTCCAGTGCAGGACGCACCGCAGCGTCGACTACGCCTTGCACCTCGGGATTGTTCAGACGGTCTTTCGTTTGACCTTGAAACTGCGGCTCGCTAATGAACACGCTCAAGATCCCCGTGAGACCCTCGCGAATATCGTCCGCAGTCAGCGTCACCCCGCGCGGCGTCAGTTTATGGGTCTCGATGTAGTTGCGAACGGCCTTGGCAAGACCTGCTCTCAACCCCGTTTCGTGAGTTCCCCCTGACGCCGTCGGAATCCCGTTGACGTAGCTCTTGATGTGCTCGTCGGTCGACTCCGTCCACTGCATCGCCACTTCGATGCGGGAGCCGTTCTCTTTGCTGACGGTAAACGCCGGAGTGTGAACCGAGCGCGCATTTCGCTCCTTGAGTACCTTGTTCAGATAATCAGGCAACCCGGACTCGTGCAGGTAGACGATGCTTTCTCCTGTGCCCTCGTCCAGGAACGTGACTTTCACGCCCTTGTGCAGGTAACTCACCACCTCCAGCCGGTCTCGGATCGTTTCCGCACTGAACTGAGTTTTAGGAAAGATCTTCGGATCGGGGGAGAAGTACACGGTGGTGCCCGAGCCTCGCGCGCTACCCTTTTTCTTGAGGGGCTTCGACAAGACTCCCGCCTTAAACTCGATCTCGTACTCCGCCCCCCCCCGCTTGACGCTGGCAACCAGTCGGGTCGAGAGCGCATTGACCACAGAGGCACCTACTCCGTGCAGCCCACCCGATGTCTTGTAATTGGCATTTTCGAATTTTCCGCCCGCGTGCAGCGTAGAGAAGATGATCTCGATAGCGGGCTTCTTCAACTTCGGGTGTTTATCAACTGGGATCCCTCTCCCGTTGTCACTAACCGTGACGCTCGAAGCGTCTTTGTGCAGAGTCACCGTGATTTCCGAAGCGTGGCCGTTCATGGCTTCGTCGACGGAGTTGTCGAGCACTTCCCACACCAAGTGGTGAAGCCCCGTCGCACCCACTCCGCCGATGTACATCCCCGGACGCTTTCGCACCGGGTCCAGACCCTCGAGAACAGTGATGTCGCTTGCAGTATATTGGGTCATAGTCAGCTCTCCGGCAGCTCCGCTAAGGGGGGAAGAGCGATGAGCGGCGAGCGCACTACCTCGACGAACGAGCCGCGCTTCATCACCTCCTTACCCTTGCCTCCGCGGGCCGTCTCTTCGTACTTGCCCACGCCCACGCGCTGGGTACCGCCCAAGCTGGTCTTTACTTCGAGAGCAGCGTCTTTCGCAGGGGACGCCAACATACCGATCAGAGCATCGTCCGGCGCGAGTTTCATCAGGAGAACGCCGCGGCCAGGATTGGACAAGTAGGCGACCTCTTCGATGCGGCACACCAGGGCCCGCCGCTGCTTCGAAATCGATAGCACTCTTTCCTCTCCAGTAACAATCGACACACCGAGCATTCGAGCGTTGCCTTTGGGTCGCGCGTAGCGTCTGCCGGCGCGGGTACTCGGCTCAGCCAGGGGCGCCAACGAGAAGCAAAGGGCATAGCCGTCATCGCTCGCCGCAAAGCCGTAGTTCTCAGGATAGTAGCCTTCGTGCTCTTCGAAGCTGCCGACGACCCTCGGGTCCATCGAGTAGGCGCTGACGATGGCCTCACCGTCCTTGAGCTTGAACAACTTCTGGATCGGCTCGCCGTACCCGGTGGTTGCTGGAATGTCGATGATGCGTGCGGTGTAGGCAGTGCCAAAGTTCGAGAAAAAGACGACCGTCGCCCGCGTCGAGCCGGCCACGCAGGCTAGCACCGAATCGCCCTCACGCAGTCGTGTCTGCGCCGGGTCTTTGATCTCCTTTTGGCGTTTTACCCAGCCGTCGGTAGTGATCAATACGTGGTTGTCCTCGGCAACGATGAAGTCTTCTGCCGTGAACTCCACTTCCTCTTCCCCATCCGAGATCAGAGTGCGTCTTTTCGCGGCAGGACCGAAGCCTCTTGCCACCTCTTCCAGCTCACCGCGCACGATCCCCCAACGGCCACGGCCACTGCGTTCTCCAAGCAGCTTCTTTATCTCACGGGCTCGCTTGCGCTTGTCTTTCAACTCCTCTTCGATGACCAGGATCTCGAGGCGCGCAAGTCGATACAGTTTCAACTCGAGAATGGCATCCGTTTGCTCATCATCCAGTTTGAACTTGGCCATTATCTTGGAGGCCGCATCGGCCTTGCCATCGCTCTTGCGGATGATGCGGATGATCTCATCCAGAGCATCGAAAACCGTGACGAAACCTTCGAGAATGTGGATCCGCCGCTCGAGAACGCCAAGCTCGTACTGCAGGCGGCGAGTGACGACGTCCATCCGGAAGTTGAGGAAGTGCCAAAGGATGGACCGCAGATCCAATCGCTCTGGTCGCCCCACCTCCGGATTCTCGGTCGGCACTAGGCATGTGAAGTTGCAGTTGAAGTTGGTCTGCAGCGGTGTGTTCTTGAACAAATAGGCCATCACTTTGGCCGTGTCCGCGTCCTTCTTCAGCAGCAGCTCTATCCGCACGTCCTCGGTCGAGATGTCCTTCACGTCGAGTAGCAACGGCATCTTGCGCGAGGTGGCTACGTCAGCGATGCGCTCGACGAGAACGGACTTGTTCACCGTATAAGGGACGCTCGTGATGTACACGACTTTGCCCGCACGATTCTCTTCTCCCTCCTCGTAGGTGGCCCGCAGCCGCACGCTACCCTGCCCGGTTTCATAGATGCTCTTCAGCTCTGCAACGCTCGAGATGATTTGTCCACCCGTAGGAAAGTCGGGCCCCTTGATCGTGCGGCACAACTCGCGGTTGCTCAGGTCGCGCTCGGCAACCAGCGCGTCCAAGAGCCGGATAGCCGCAGAACAAACTTCATCGGGGTTGTGAGGCGGAATGTTCGTGGCCATTCCGACGGCGATGCCGGATGCACCGTTCACCAACAGCACTGGCAGACGCGCTGGTAGCACCACCGGCTCTTCCTTTGAGCCGTCGTAGTTAGGTCGAAAGTGAACAGTTCCCTGGGCAATCTCCGTGAGAATGTCGCTGGAGACGGGAGCCAAGCGGCATTCCGTGTAACGCATGGCCGCAGGAGGGTCTCCGTCGAGCGAGCCAAAGTTGCCGGAACCGTCCACCAAGGGGACGCGCATGGAAAACGGCTGCGCGATGCGCACCAGCGCATCGTAAATCGCCGAGTCGCCGTGGGGGTGATAGTTACCCATCACGTCACCGACGACCTTTGCGCACTTGCGATGTTTAGCGTCGGCCGTCAGCCGCTGCTGCCACATCGTGTACAAGATGCGCCGCTGCACCGGCTTGAAGCCGTCCCGGACGTCGGGTAGCGCGCGGCTAGTGATAACACTCAGCGCGTAGTTGAGGTAACGGCTCTGGGCCAGTTCATGAAGGGCAACGGGCTCGGGCTCCGCCACGCTGGACGGTCCCGGGGTTTGCTGGTTCTTGCGTCGCTGAGCCAAAAGGTGGACCTCTTCGTTGTGCACGGAGCGCCGGTCCTTCTATAGGTTCGGCTAGAAACGAGTTCGTGTTCGAGGGACCGCGCTCCGGCAGCTCGGTAGCGCCCTTCACCTCCGTCTGGCAATAATCTCGCAGAACAGACTCCGAACGGCCCCATGACCAGCAGTCCAGAGTGCGACTGGACCCGCGTTCAATCGAGTCGCGCGGCGCGCCTGGCGTAGGCGGCAATGGGCTGGGGGAAAAAGGCACCACCTGCGACCTCATGCTTGTGCAACCGACAGTGGTGAGCTACGCAGAGCGCCCTTAATGGCCGGCGCATCACCGCAACGATGCGGCGGCGTCGCAACGGCGGGCGCCCGAGTTACAGGGGTCTACCCCAGCGGGGGCGCCATCGCCCGAAGAACGTCTCTCGAACGCCCTCTCATGGTCCTCCGTCACTGCCTGCCGCTTCAGAATTTCAGTCAGGCGTGGCGACGAGCCGGGTACGTGTTGGCGTTGGTCATGATGTGCTGCTGGTCGGGCATCGCTGCCGCGCAAGGGGCAGGCACGGCGGTCGAAGACGCGAGTGAAGCCGCGCGCGGCCAACCCATCGTCAGCATCGAAGTGGTTGGCAACCGGCGCGTCAGCCGAGAAGACATTCTCGCCTACCTCCACGAAAAGTCCGGCCAAACCTATACCCCCGAAGCCTTAGCGCAGGACGTCCGGGAGCTGTGGGGCTCTGGCTTCTTCAGTGAGATCGAAGTCGACTTGGACAGAGTCGAAGGTGGCGTTGCGCTGCGCTTCATCGTTCGCGAGCGACCGACCATCAAAGCTATCGAGTTCGTCGGCAACGATGAACTCGACGAGGAAGAGTTGCTGGAGGCGATCGAGGTCAAAGCGGACAGCGTTTTGAGTCAAGCGGCCATCACGCGTAGCATCCAGAAAATCCGCGACATGTATGCGGAGAAGGGCTATTTCCTCGCTGAAGCCGAGTCGTCGTTGCGCAGCGAACGCGACAACGAGGTCACGCTCACATTTACCGTCATCGAGCACGAAGAAGTAAGCGTCCGCCGCGTCACCTTCATTGGCAACGACAGCATCTCCGAAGAGGAGTTGCGGTCAATCATGTTCACGGGCCAAAGCAGCCTGCTCAACTTCGGTAGCGGCGGGCCCTTTCGTCAGGATGCTTTCGAGCGCGACGTCGCGATTATCAACGCGATGTATTATGACAAGGGCTTTCTGTCGGTCCAGATCCACACGCCCCGCGTGATGCTCACGCCAGACCGCTCTGGAATGGAAGTGTCCATCACGATCGAGGAGGGCCCGCGTTTCAAGATCCGCCAGCTACGGGTCTACGAGCGCGACGAGGAAGGCCGTGAGCGCGATGCGCTCGTAGACCGCAAGGAGATGCGCGCGCTTTTGCGCGCGCAAAGCGGTGACTACTTCAATCGCGCCGAGCTCCTGGAGGATTTGGGAGCCATCCGCACCCTGTATCGGGACCACGGCTACGCCAACGTCGACGCCAACCCCGAAACGAAGATCCTCGCTGAAACCAACGAGGTGGACGTCATCGTCCCGGTCCAGCGCGGGCCGCTCGTCACCTTCGACCGCATCGAGATTCGCGGCAACACCAAGACCCGTGACAAGGTCATTCGCCGTGAGATGGAGATCATCGAGGGGCAAACGTTCAGTGAAACCTTGCTCGAGCGCTCGCGCCGGCGGGTTACTGCGCTCGGCTACTTTGAGCGCGTAGACGTATCGACGTCCGAGGGCTCCTCGGCCAATCGAGTGAACGTACAGGTAGAGGTGATCGAGCGACCGACGGGAACGTTCCAGGTCGGCGCCGGGTTCTCCAGCGTCGAGAACCTGATCGCCACGGCCCAGATCCAGCAGTCCAACTTGATGGGCAACGGTCAAGACGTCTCACTGAACGTGCAGTGGAGCGATATCCGCAGGCTGGTGAACTTTTCGCTCTACGAGCCCTACTTTCTCGACAGCTCGTTTAGCTTCAACATCAATGCCTACAACCAGTTCCGACGCTACCGGGACTTTCAGCAAGGCACGTACGGCGGAGCGTTGAGCTGGGGCTATCCGTTGATTGAACCGGAACTGGTCGCCAGCGTCACTTATACGTGGGAGCAAAACAGCGTCCAGACGGGCAGCTCCTCGTCGATCCTCGGAACTTCGATTCCGTCGACCGAGTTTCGGCAGCTGCCCTTGTACAATCTGTACAACGACGGCATCACGTCGAGCTTTCGTCCGGCACTGACCTACGATACACGCGACAACCGCTTGTTTCCGACGAGCGGCATCTATCTTCGCGCCTCTACTGAGCTGTCTCTGACGGAGTTTGGGGCATCCACCGAATTCTGGCGCAACCGCTTCACCGGCCGCTTCTACTATCACTTGGGCGGCAATACCGTCCTGAAGCTGAACACTGAGTTCGGCCTCATCACGAGCCCGGGTGAAGAAGGCGTGCCTGTCTTTGCTCGCTTCTTCATCGGCGGCATTCTGGACCTACGCGGTTTCGAATACCGCGACGTTGGGCCGCGCATCCCGTTGCGCGCCGAGCTCGATGATAACAGCCCACCGCAAGTGTATGGGGCTCGGTTGGGCGGTAACATGATGTTCTATGAGAACCTCGAGCTCGAGTTCCCGCTGTTCGACGAGGTGGGGCTACGCGGCGTCATCTTCACGGATGCCGGCAACGCCTGGAACTTGGAAGGCAAGTACTGCGCGCTCGCCACCGGCACGGAGTACGACGTCACACGCCCGTGTTTCGACTTCCCTGTGGACCTGCTGAACTTGAGGGCCAGCTACGGAATCGGCATTCGCTGGCAATCGCCGATGGGGCCCCTGCGATTCGAATGGGGCTTCCCGTTCAATCCTTTGCCCTACGAGAAGAGCGATCACCTCGAGTTCACGATCGGTAATTTCTTCTAATTCGACAATGCGCCCGACACCGCCGGTGTCGCTGCGTCACACGAGGCTTTCATAGCCACGTCTAGGGCGTTTTGTGTGCGGAAATAGGCGCCGCATCAGGTATATTGACGCCGCTCGGCCCAGCGTCATTCGACGCTCCTAGCCGCCCTCGTTTTTTTTGGAAGACTCGATGTCCAACGAAGTCCCGCCTACATATTCCAACGAAGTTCCCATTAACCTGCAAGACGAAATGCAGACGTCCTATTTGGACTATGCAATGAGCGTCATCATCGGTCGCGCCATCCCAGACGTGCGCGACGGACTCAAGCCCGTGCACCGCCGCATCCTGTATGCGATGAAGGACCTGAACTTGCACGGTGGCGCCTCTTATAAAAAGTGCGCGACCGTGGTGGGCGAAGTGTTGGGTAAGTACCATCCCCACGGAGATGCCAGCGTTTATGACGCGCTGGTACGGATGGCCCAGGACTTCAGCATGCGTTACCCGTTGATCGATGGTCAGGGTAACTTCGGGTCGGTAGATGGCGATCCCCCTGCCGCCTACCGCTACACCGAAAGTCGGTTGGCTCGCATTGCCGGAGCGCTGCTTGCCGATATCGACAAGGATACGGTCGACTTCGTCGCCACCTTCGACGAATCGCGTGAGGAGCCGACGGTGTTGCCGGCGCGCTACCCCAACCTGCTCGTCAATGGTTCCGGAGGCATCGCCGTCGGTATGGCGACCAACGTACCCCCGCACAACCTGCGGGAGGTGCTCGATGCAACGATGCACTTGATCGAGAATCCTTCGGCCAGCATCGAAGAGTTGATGACGTTCATCCCTGGCCCGGACTTCCCCACTGCGGGCTTCATCTACGGGCGAGCCGGTATCTACCAGGCGTACAAGACAGGGCGCGGGAGCATCGTCATGCGCGCGCGGCACATCGTCGAACCCGTGAAGGGAAGCAAGGATCGGGAGCAGATCGTCTTTACGGAGCTTCCCTTTCAAGTAAACAAGGCTCGACTACACGCAAAGGTGGGCCAGCTCATCCGTGAAAAGCGAATAGAAGGCATAAAAGAAGCGCGGGACGAGAGTGACCGCGACGGCATGCGCCTCGTCATCGAGCTGAAGAAAGATATCTTCCCTCAAGTCATCCTCAATCAGCTGTACACGATGACCGATTGTCAGACGACGTTCGGCGTCATCAACCTGTCGATCGTCAGCGGCCGGCCTGCAGTGCTGGATCTGAAGGAGGTCCTAGCTCTGTTCGTCGAGCACCGTCGCGAGGTGGTCAGCCGTCGCACGCGCTTCGAGCTTACCAAAGCCGAGGCACAGCGGGAACTCGTCGAGGGTCTAGGCGTGGTGACCACGGACACTGACGTCGTGATCCAAACCATTCGCAGCAGTCGCGATACCGATGAAGCGCGAACCCGCTTGATGGCCCTGCCACTGAAGGGCCTCGAGGAATTCGTGCGGCGGGCAGGACGTCCGGAGTCGGAGATCGAGCGTGCCAGAGACCGCGCCGACTATCGCCTTAGCGAGCGCCAAGCAAAAGCCATCTTGGAGATGCGCCTTAGTCGTCTCACGGGGCTCGAGCAAGAGAAGTTGGCGAAAGAGTATGGCGAGCTGTGTGATCTGATTGCGCGGTTGAGTGCCATTCTCGCCGACGAGAACTTGCTCATGGAGGTCATCGTCGATGAACTCAAAGAAGTTCGCGAGACATACGGACAAGATCGACGCACGGAAATCATCGAGGACGAAGCAGAGATCCAAATCGAGGATCTGATTCAGGAAGAGCAGATGGTGGTGACCATCTCTCACGCGGGCTACATCAAGCGCACGCCACTATCTACGTACAAGGCACAGAAGCGAGGCGGCAAAGGCAACCGCGGCATGGAGGCACGCGACGACGACTTCATCAGTCAGTTGTTCGTTTGTTCAACGCACTCGTACGTCTTCTTCTTCAGCGACCGCGGCAAGTTGTACGTGAAGAAGGTATACGCCATTCCCCAAGCATCACGTAGCGGCAAAGGACGCGCGATCGTCAACTTCGTGGGTATTGAGGCTGGTGAACGTATCTGTGCCATTACACCTGTCAGCGGTTTCAACCAAGGCTTGTACGTCACGACGCTGACGCGCAAGGGACAGATCAAAAAGAGCGCAGTGGTGGATTATCAGAACTACCGCGAGAAGGGCATCATCGGCGTCAAGATCAGCGATGACGATCAACTGTTGGCTGCCGCGGTCACGGACGGCTCGCGCGAGTTCTTGATTGCCACGAGAAAGGGCAAATCGATTCGTTTCGATGAGCAACAGGTGCGTGCCATGGGTCGTGCAGCTGCCGGAGTCAAGGCCATCGAGCTCGATGACGACGACGTCGTGGTCGGCTTTGCTTGCACCGATCCCGCTCGAGAACAGGTGCTCACGATTTGTGAACGCGGCTACGGCAAGCGCACGTCTCTCGAGGAGTTCCGTTCGCAACGCCGTGGCGGTAAGGGCATCATTCTCATCGACGCCAGTGACCGCAACGGACCGGTAGTCGGCATAGCTTTGGTACGACCAGAAGACGAGCTCATGCTGGTGACGAATCGTGGACAGACGATACGCACGCGCGTGAGCGAGATCCGCGAAACCGGACGCAACGCGCAGGGCGTGCGCGTAATGAACGTCGGTGAGGACGAACGGGTCGTGGCCATCGAAGCGCTAGAAGACCGCGATGATGAGGATGTGGATGACATCGTCGAACTGCATAGCGCCTTGGACGCACCCGCCATCGACCTGACCAAGCTCATCTCTGACGCGACAGACGACGACGCTGACGCGACGGACGACGACGCTGACGCGACGGACGACG
>CAZNZA010000036.1:4464-7884 GCA_964577325.1 uncultured Polyangiaceae bacterium | reverse complement strand
CCGGCCGCGTTGGCGCAGGCCGAACCCGGAGAAGTCGAGCAAGTGCTGGGCCGCTTGGGCATGTTTCGCCAGAAGACCAAAAGCATCGTCGGCTTGTCCCGCCAACTCGTGCAGGAGCATGGTGGGGAAGTTCCCCGGACTTTGGCCGCCCTGGTGAACCTGCCTGGTGTGGGTCGCAAGACAGCCAATGTCGTACTCGGAGTGGCCTTCGGCTCCCCTGAAGGGGTGGTGGTCGACACTCACGTCCAGCGCGTGTCGCAGCGCTTGGGCTGGACGCGTGAGACGACTCCTGAAGCCATCGAGCGCGACTTGATGCGACTTTTTCCTCGAGGCGTCTGGGATCCGCTTTCTCACACCCTCATCTTCCATGGGCGGCGTATTTGCTCCGCGCGCAAGCCAGCATGTGGAGCGTGCCCGGTCGTCGCAGCATGCCCTCATGCTTTTCAGGCGGAGCTGGTTGGTCGCAAGGCTCCCCGTTCTCGCCCCACCCCCGTGCCCAGCGCAGCCTCGGTGAGCGCTCGGCGTGGGGGTAATCGTTGATATCGAGCAGGTTCTAGATGTCGACATCGAAACCTGACCAGGCCGAGCTGGATGCTCCGAGCGAGGCACAGGATTGGGTGCCGAAGAGCCCCCCACCCCACAACGCTCGCCTCAAGCGAGCTCTGCGTGTAAGTGCCGCCATAGTCGTAGCCGCTTTCATTTTTTGGAGCGCTCGGGGTTTGGCGGCGCGGTGGTCCGAATCGCCGCGCGTCGCCGTGCAATGGTGGTGGTTAGCGCTTTCGGTGCTCCCGTTGCTACTCGGAAGCTGGCTGCATGCATGGGGTTGGCTGCAGGTGGTTCACCGACTGGGCTCGCCCAACGTGGATGGCTTGGCTGCGCTTCGGTTGTTTCTCGCGTCCATCCTCGGGAGGTACGTGCCAGGCAAAGTGGGCATGCCCGCTATTCTGCTTGCGGGTGCCGCCTCCGTGGGGATCGCCCGCCGAGCCGTGGGAGCATCCTTGCTGCTCATGGTACTGGTGTACGTCGTGTCGGGTTTATCCGTCGGCTTCGCAGCGCTGGCGCTTTCGTCGAGCTCGCGCGCTTTGGACCCACTCGTGCCGAGCGCCGTGGGCGATGTGGTAACCGCGGCGCTGCTGGCCACGACACTTTCGTTTGCTCTCGTCAACCGCCGCTATCTTCCGCTGCGGGTACGGGCATGGCTGGGAGAGGGTGAGGGCCCGATGTTGCCCTGGTCCACGATCGGGCTCTTCGCGCTAACCTGGTGCACGTGGTTGGTGCACGGCGCGTTGTTGTCCCGAAGTGTCGGCGCGGCTTGGGGTGACGCTTGGTCAACATCCGGCTTTTTCGCGCTGGCTCCCGTCATCGGCGTCTTGGCACTCGTGACTCCGGGCGGCCTCGGCGTGCGTGAGGCGGTCATCGTATCCGGGTGCACACCGGCGGTGGGTGCCGCTCCTGCGCTCGTCATCGCATTGTCCTCCCGCGGCGTATCCCTGGCTGTGGAGGTCGCCGCCTGGTTGCTGGCTCTGGGCTTGGAGCGGACCCGTCAGCGAGCTCACCCACGCCTTTGAACGCTCGCTCCACTACCCACCGCTGTCAGCGGCTGGATTAAGCCGACGGACGGCCCGCGTTGGCTGTCGCTGCGCGTTCTTCGCTTTCCGGCCTCTTGCCGTTGTCCTTCAGCGTGATGCGCTTCTCCCAGCTTTCGAGGATCCGAGGCTGTCCATCCACCATCCACGTGCGGACATAATAGGGCGACTTGCCCTGAGCCTCGTGATAGGTGCGACCAACGACGTCCGCGACGAGCCCGATCGACAGCAATTGTATGGCGACCAGGATCAAGATCACTCCCAGCAGCAATAAAGGTCGATCCGACAGTTGCACGTCGAAGAGCAACTTCTGAACCGTCAAGGTCGCTGAGATCCCGAAGCCGACGACGAAGAAACCCAGGCCGAGCATTCCAAATACTTGCATCGGGCGCACCAAGTAAGTCTTCAGGAACAGCACCGTGATCAGGTCCAGCACCACACGCAGTGTTCGCCCGATGCCGTACTTGGACTTGCCAAAGCGGCGAGCGCGATGACCCACGGCCATTTCGTACACGCGAGCGCCAACCAAGGACGCCAGCGCCGGAATGAATCGATGCATCTCCCCGTAAAGCTTCAGTTCCTTGGCCACGTCGCGACGCAGCGCCTTGAGGGTACATCCGTAATCATGCAGGTGAACGTTCACCGAACGGCTGATGATCCAGTTGGCGATGATTGATGGCAAACGACGGTTGATGAAAGTGTCCTTTCTGTCCTTACGCCAACCAGCAACCAAATCGTATCCTTCATCAAGCTTGCTCAACATGCGCGGGATGTCTCGAGGGTCGTTCTGCAGGTCCGCGTCCATGGTGACGATGACCTCGCCTCGAGCTGCGTCCAAGCCGGCCTGCATGGCTGCGCTCTGGCCGAAGTTGCGGCGCAACTGCACGACGCTCAGGCGTGGATCGAGGCGCGCGCGCTCACTCAGTGCAGCAAAAGTTCCGTCGGTCGAACCATCGTCGATGAAGACGATCTCGTAGTCGATCGACGTATCGGCCAGCGTCTGATGCACCTCGTCGATCAGCAGCAGGACATTCTCCTCCTCGTTGAACGCTGGCACGACAATTGAAACGTCCACCATGATTGGTCCGAGGCGTTATTACACCGGCTGAGACACGTCAACCCAGCCTGGCGCGAAACGCTAGTCCCTCACATCCGGGACATCGGTTCAACAGCCATCAGGCCGACGGCGCGTGGGGCGGCAGGAGCGTAGAGCGGGCCGCGGCTGACGCGGACTGTGGGCAGGGTTACGGATAAGTACTGGTCAGGTCCAAACAATGCGATACCGTTGACCCCACTCCCCTCCGCCAGCGATCATGACCCGACACTCTCGCTTCCTTCGCACATCCAACTTCAAACGCTTCATTGCCCTAGGCGTGACTTCCTCGGCCGCCCTGGTTGGGGCTGCCGCATTCGCACAGCCGAGCGCCGGCGCCGGGACGGGGGCAGAGCCGGGACGGGAAGATTCCATCCCTGCGCAAGACCCTGTATTGGATTCGGCACATGTTAACCCAAAGGCTAACCAATCGAGCTCTGGCTTCGAATGGGGGTTGGGCGTCGGTGTCGGACTGCCGCTGGGCGACGCCGACGCGGGCTTGGCGTTGTACAACGATGATCGGGGCAACGTCACACCCCTTCGCGTGCGCAGCGGGGGCATGGAGGGCATCGCCTCCTACCGCGTGCCCCTAGGACTCGACCTCGGTTACCGGCTTTCCGACGTCTGGTGGGTGGGCGCAAAAGTACAGGCCGGTTTGGGCGGTTTCGGCGACGAATGCCCGACCGGGGCGCGCTGCCACTTCACCGATGCGCGGCTGCTCGCTTGGCTCGAGCACCATTT
>CAZNZA010000036.1:0-4364 GCA_964577325.1 uncultured Polyangiaceae bacterium | reverse complement strand
GATAGGTGACATTCGACAACCGGCACGAGGGCTCCTTTGATGCAATCATGCAACGCCCACGACGTGTGGGTGAGCGCCCCTGGATTCAAAACGACAGCCGAAAACCCTTCGTCGACAGCTGCGCCGATCCAGTCGATGAGCACGCCTTCGTGGTTGCTCTGACGGCACTCGACGGCAACGGCAAGCTTTGCGGCAAACTCAGCGACTTGGGCGTGCACGTCAGCCAACGTTTGAGTGCCATATACACTGGGCTCGCGTCGCCCGAGGCGATCGAGGTTCGGACCACTGACGACGAGCACCGAGATATTACTCAAGACTACCTTCCCTGCAGTTGCTGGCACCGAAACTAACCCAGCTCATCGGCGAGCTTGGGTGCCAGCACGCGCAAAAGATAGCGCGCTTTGCCCAGATTGCCATCCGGTGTCAACGTCAGCGCCACGAAGTAGGTTTGATTGAGCACCCGGATGAGTGTCGTAACGCGGTCACTTTTGATGGACACTTCGTGCGTCTCACCCGCGTCCAACATCTCCGTAGCGCGCTGTATAGCTTTGACGAGCACACTCGCCTCCGCTCCAACGCTCTCGATGTCGAATTCCGTATCTTGCCGCGAGTAAGAATCGAGCGGGATGCCTTCGAAGTCCATCACCATGCCCGCCAGCCCACCGTCGACCCCGTCCACCACGTTGCGAAGCGCCTCTTGAAACATCGGACGGAGTTTAAACCGTATCGCTCGGAAGGGGAATTTTTCTCCAATTCGAGGGGCGCGCACATTTGACGCTCGACGTAGGCTTTGAACGGTATAGTAGCGCCGATGTCACCCTTCAGCGTCGCCGCCCGTTGGCTCCTCTCTCCGCGCGCTACGCGAATGGCCCGCCCCCCTCGCCAATTAGCCGGTGGAACGCTCGCTTTTCTTGCGGCCCTTCTGTGGTTGGACAACGCCCGGGCTGCGGAAGGAGCAAACGCGGATGCGGGCGCCGTGGAAACGTTCAACCACCTGGGGCAGTTTGGACTTAGAGCAGGGCTGGCGCTGCCCTTCAAGGTGAACTTCCGCTTCGACGATTCTCCTCCCTGTGACATCGCTTCTGATGGCCAGGACCAAAAGGTTTGCCCGATTGCTGCCCCGCCAGCTCTCGATCTTGCTTTGAGCTACGGCCTGACAGGAACGATCGAGCCGTTCGCGTGGGCGCGGCTCGGGCTGTCGAGCGAGACGCAGACGAACACGGCAGCAACGACCGTCCTTGGCGTGGGACTGAGGTTGTACACGATCAGCAATTCGCGGCTGAAGGCGTTTTTGGAACCGTCGCTGGGCGCACAACTCGAGGGTGCCCTGGTGCCGGCGCCCGGCAGAAACTACGCGACCGACTTCTTGGCGCGACTCCATTTCGGCGGTCAATACGACTTCACGCCGAACCTGGGCGCGTTTGTTACGTTAGGACCGAACGTTTCGTTCGTCCGCGCCTTGAGCCTCGGCCTAGAGCTGAATCTCGGGTTGCAAACGCGGCTGCCTTGAGCGGTTCACGTGCTGACTTTGCCGCTTGCGGTAACCCGCTCGATGGCCTGACGTAGCGTCAACTCCGAACGCTTCAATGCCGTAAGCAGGTCAGGAAAGCCAGCCCAAGCGTCGAGCTGCCGCCATAGGGAGGCTACGGCTTGGCGCTCCAGCGCGCGCCGGAACAGTTCTTGTCGCTTCTCCCCCCGCTTCTCTGGCGTAGCTTGCGCGCGCGCCATGTGCAGGAGTTCGTCAGCCACGTCGAGCACGCCGCTCCCTTCCAATGCGCTGCATGTTCTCACGGCAAACGGCGCGCGGGCTGCGCCATGTAAGATGCCAATCCCACGCTCGTACTCCCGAGCGGCATGACTGGCGGCATGCACGAGGTCACCATCGGCCTTGTTGACGAGTACCATGTCGGCGACTTCCGTCACGCCACGCTTGAACGCTTGCACCTCGTCACCAGCCGACGGCACGATCAGAAGCGCCAACACATCACATAACGCGGCTGCTTCCACCTCACCCTGCCCAACGCCCACCGTCTCGACGACGATGACATCGTAGCCGGCGTGCTCACACAACCGCGCGCAGTCGTCCAAGTGTGCGGCAACACCGCCGCTGGCGCCGCGACTGGCAATCGGCCGAATGAAGGCGCAAGGTTCTAGCGACAGCCGCGGCATACGCAGCTTGTCCCCCAGAATGCTGCCGCCGCTTCGCACGCTCGAAGGATCGACCGCGAGCACCGCTACGCGCAGACCTCGTCCCGTCCAATGCATGCCGAACGCATCGATGATGGAGCTCTTTCCAGCACCAGGAATGCCTGTCACACCGATCCGCAACGCTCGTCCACTCGCTGGACCTAAAGCTACGAGCAGTCGCGTCATCGCTTCATGGTGAGACGTTCGCGCACTTTCCGCCAAGCTCAACGCTCTGGCCAGTGCCCGGCGTTCACGCGCTAGAACGCGCACTGCCAACGCCTCCATCTCGTCCATTACGCGCGCTCGAGCAAAAGAGTCATCACCTGCTTGACTGAATCCAGCACTGGCGTACCCGGAGAAAAGATGAGCCGCACCCCAGCGCGTTCGAGCTCTGGTCTGTCCGCGAGAGGAATGATCCCACCACAAGCGACGATGATGTCGTTGGCCCCCTCGGCACGCAGGTGCTCGACGAGCTCGGGCACGAGCGTTCGATGCGCGGCGGTTTGCGTGGAAATACCTATGACGTGAACATCGTTGTCGATCGCCACCCGCGCTACTTGCGCCGGTGTTTGAAACAGCGCCCCCAAGTCCACGTCGAAACCGGCGTCCGCGAAGCCGGACGCCACCACCTTGGCGCCGCGGTCGTGGCCGTCTTGTCCCAGTTTTGCGATGAGCAAACGCGGACGCCGCCCAGTCCGCTGCTCGAAGGTTTCGACCAAGCGCACCACCGCTTGCCAAGCTTCATCCATGGCGTACCCTCGCGTGTAAATACCGACGACGCCTTGAGCAGCGGTCCTATGCCTGCCCCAAACGCGTTCCAAACGCTCTGTTAGCTCTCCCACGCTACATCGGGAGCGCATGGCCGTCACGCACGCCTCCATCAGCTCCCCAGGGCGCGCCGTTTCAGAACGAGCGACGGCTTCGACGTGGGTCAAAGCGCTCTCAACTGCAGCAGGCAGCCGCTCGCTTCGTAGTCGAGCGAGCGAAGCCCGTTGCGCCGCCAAAACCTCAGCATTGTCGACGACCCGTACGTCCACGTCCGGCTCAGCCTCGGATGAAGCCTGGAAATTTACACCCACGAGTTTATCCAGCCCCTGGTCTAAGCGTACCTGACGTTCTGCCGAACTTCGCTCGATGCGCTGTTGCACCCAGCCTTGCTCGATAGCCCGCAGCATACCCCCCGCTGCGTCTACTTCGTGGACGAACGCGCGCGCCTCGTCTATTACCTGTTGTGTGAGCGCCTCGATCGCGTAGGCGCCGCCAAGCGGATCTACGGTGAGACACAGATCGGTCTCGTGTTGAAGGACAAGCTGGGTGTGGCGTGCCACCCGCGCCGCAGCCTCCGACGGCAAGGCCCACGCTTCATCGAAAGCATTCGTGTGTAGGCTCTGAGTACCCCCCAGCACGGCCGCCAACGCCTCCACCGTCGTACGAACGATATTGTTCAAGGGATCTTGTGCCGTCAAACTCACGCCGGAAGTTTGGCAATGCATGCGAAGCCTCAGTGATTGAGCCGACTTGGGTGCGTAACGCTGCTCGACGAGCTCCGCCCACAGCGCGCGTGCGGCCCGTAGTTTTGCCACCTCGAGGAGGAAGTCCATTCCCACCCCAAAGAAGAACGACAATCGCGGCGCAAAAGCGTCGATCTCGAGACCAGCCTCGAGGGCGCGGTCGATGTACGCCAAGCCGTTGGCCAGCGTGATGCCGAGTTCGAGAGCCGGGGTAGCTCCCGCCTCCTGAACATGGTAACCCGAGATCGAAATCGGGTTGAAGCGAGGCATCTCCTGGCTGCAGTAGGCGATGATGTCGCCGGCGATCCGCATCGAAGGTCCCGGCGGATAAATATAGGTGTTGCGCACCAGGAACTCTTTCAGCACATCGTTTTGCAACGTACCTTGCAAATCCGACAGCTTCGCTCCTTGCTCCTGTGCGACCACGACGTAGCTCGCCAGGATGGGCAGCACGGCTCCGCTCATGGTCATGGATACGCTTACATCCGTCAGCGGAATGCCATCGAACAGCGCGTGCATGTCGAGCACGGAGTCAACGGCCACGCCCGCCATCCCCACATCCCCTGCTACGTCCGGATGGTCACTGTCATAGCCTCTGTGCGTGGGCAGATCGAAGGCTACGCTCAGTCCTCGTTGCCCACCGAGCAGGCCGCGTTTGTAGAACGC
>CAZNZA010000035.1:32895-42230 GCA_964577325.1 uncultured Polyangiaceae bacterium | reverse complement strand
GCCGCCTTCGCCACCGGTGTTCCGCTTGATATCTACGAATTTCACCTCTACACCAAGCATTCCACCTTCCTCTCCAGTACTCTAGCGAAGCAGTTTCGAATGCACTTCCAGGGTTGAGCCCTGGGATTTCACACCCGACTTGCCAAGCCGCCTACACGCGCTTTACGCCCAGTGATTCCGAACAACGTTTGCACCCTCTGTCTTACCGCGGCTGCTGGCACAGAGTTAGCCGGTGCTTGCTAAGGAGATACCGTCATCACATGAGGTGTTAACTCATGCTTATTCTTCTCTCCCCACAGAGCTTTACAACCCGAAGGCCTTCATCACTCACGCGGCGTCGCTGCGTCAGGCTTTCGCCCATTGCGCAAGATTCCCTACTGCTGCCTCCCGTAGGAGTCTGGACCGTGTCTCAGTTCCAGTGTGGCTGTTCATCCTCTCAGACCAGCTACGCGTCTTTGCCTTGGTAGGCCATTACCCTACCAACAAGCTGATGCGCCGCAGGCTCATCCTCAGGCGCGAGCTTCTATAGAGAGGCCCGCTTTGACCTTGCGGTGTTATGCTGTATTAGCACCCCTTTCGGGGTGTTATCCACCACCCGAGGGTAGATCACCTACGTGTTACTCACCCGTGCGCCGCTTTACTGGGGCCGAAGCCCTTTCTCGCTCGACTTGCATGTATTAAGCGCGCCGCTAACGTTCGTTCTGAGCCAGGATCAAACTCTCCAGTTAAATCCTGTCGGTCGACTCGCTCTTCGCGGCCGCGGTTCCGCGGCGCCTTTCGGCACTTCGGATCGCGACGCGTGGAGCGCGTCACCAATTGTTTTCGCTCATGGTTCTGAGCCGACATTGACAGGATGGGTATCCTGTTGACTCTGGTAGTGACCCAGGGAAATCCTGGGTCGAGAGTCTGCCGGCTCGACCGGGACCCGCGATGCTTATCACGGGAATAAGATTCAGTTTTCAAGGACCGAGGGGTTGGAAGCTGCGCGGGTTGCCGGTTGGCTGCTCCGCGGTGTTTTGCGTTCCGTCCCGAAGGGGAGGCGGAAACTATCCCCGCCCCCCCCTGTTGTCAAAGTCTTTTTTTCGAGGGTTTGCTTTTTTCAGTTATCCACAGGTTGTCCCGAATGGGCCTGTGAATTCCCCTGAAGCACGACCTCGACCGAGCAATGTAGTGCCGCACGCCCTTCAAGCAAGGGGCGAGGGTCTGGACGCCCCCTGATGGCTCGGCAGTAGACTATCTGCGCGCGTCGGTGTCGTACCGAGACGGCAATCGCACTCACGGCTCTTCTTCGCGGTACCAACGACCTAGACGTTCCCGAACCAGGTTAGTTTCGTATCCGCTCTCGAGCATGACGCGGAACGCGCTTTCGCCCAGCTGAAGGGAGTTGGAGTGAATGCGGCCGATGACTTGTGCCCTGGCCCACGCCTGATCGGTCCACATCGCCAAGGGACGGCCGTGGGCCGCTTCGCGCACATCTACGTGGGACCATTGCTCCGCCGCAAAACGAGCAGGCAGCTCCAAGCCCGCCTCCACGCATAACTCGCGCATCGCTTCGCCTACCGCCCGGCGCGATATCCCGAAGCAACGCCGCGGAAGCTGCAGCACCAAGGCATATCCCTCAGAAACGGCGAAGGCGGCGTAAGTGACGCAAGAAGCGCGCACCATCACCTCATACGCAGAGCCGTGCAGTTGGGTTGCCCGCAAACCGGTGAGCACCAGCTGCCATTCCGCGGCCGCCACTTTGGTGTCATAGGGGGACAGGGTGCCCGCGTAGTCCACCGTCTCTCCTTCCCCGTCGACCAAAGCTGCCGCGTCCGCGTATACCGCATCGCAGAGCCGCCCAAGCGTAGCCGCGAACTTCGACAGCGCCTGATCGCGGCCGCCGAAACAAATCCGTCGTCTCACGGCTGCACCCGCACTCGGGCAGTAGCCTCTTCTGCAGAACGTTCCCTGCGCACGTCAACCGCGGCCCGTTGCTCCGACAACACTCGTTGCAGACGAACCTGAGCTCGCTGGGTCATCACGTCCGGCGTAGCCTGCTCGCGCCGTTCAGCCTCGTTTAAAAGGTGCTCCGGGAGCCGCTCGATCAGCCTCACCACATGGTAACCGAATGCAGTGCGCACCACTTCCGAGGTGGCGCCCGGCTCCTCCAAAGCGTTGGCCGCTTCGGCGAATGCCCGATCGTAACTCCCAAACTCGTGTCTATCCGGGGGGGCTTCCACGGGTACGATCCGACCGTCGCCAGCTACGGGTTCAAGCGTCTCTACCCGGACATCGAAGCCCGCCGACGGAACGGCTCGCGCTAGTTCTTCGAACGTTTTTTTTGGCTCGTGCGCGTCTAGGACGGCGCGTCGTATGTCTGCCGCCACAGCCCGTGCCCGCGCTTGTTCTGGCGGCAGAGCCTCCTGACTGATGATGACCACTGCGTGCACGGTGCGCGCTGAGGCTGGTCGCGCCACTGTTAGCCAGTGCCGCCGACTCCACTCTTCTAGTTCTACGGCTGTAACAGGGCCATCCGCTTTGGCGTCTTCCCACAGCTGGACCGTTAGGCCATGAGCCAGCGCCGTGCGCTCGAGTGCGGCGGCGGTACCCGGGTCCCAGTAACGTAGCGCGTGCGTAAGGTAAGCATTTGCCACCAGTTCGTCTACGGCCGCCGCCGGCGACCGTGCACTTTCTGCCGCACGTTCATACACTCGCTCGAGCAGTCGCCCATCGATCTTCGTCTCACCGATGCTCACGACTACCCCGGCGTCCAAGCCCCTGACCTCCGAGCTCGAGGGCGCTGTGCACGCAGTCAAAGCCCTAACCGCCGCGGTCAGTGCTGCCAGCGTTTGCCAGCACGTCGAGAGGCTGCTTCTGCGTTCCCCGCCGTGTATTTTGGGCCCAGTAAGCATCACGAGCTACGAACTTCGCAAAGGACGCAGGAGGTCGACCGAGCCCTTCAAAAGGACAGCTCCCAACACCGTCCAATAGACCGCGTGAAGGTCGCGCTGGTCGCCGAGCTCTAAAATGCCCCTCACGAACGCGCCCGCCGCTGCGAAAAATAGCAGGACGCTCAGTATCTCGATGACTCGACCCACTAATTCCCCCCCGCCGCCGCGTACGCCAGTCCCACGACGAGCAGTGCCGCTGCCCACGCTAGGGCCGGAGTAGCGAAGCCCAGGCGAGTTGGCGGTTTGGCCCATGCTCTGACGGCACCTATCGTCACGGCGCTCTGAATTCCGACGCCCAGCAGCCACATCGCGAGTCCCAGCCCAAGGACGTGGGCCAGCAACGCGTGCTCACGCCGCTCCACGGTCCAAGCGAATAGCCAAGGCAGGAGGGCGACCGCTACCGTCACAGCGAACACCGTCAACGTCGCGCGAGGCAGCGCACGCCGCGGCAATAAGGGCTCTGCCTCGCGAATGACTCGCGGGTCATCCTCAGGGATGGCCCGCGGGTGCCGAACGGATCCCCAACCCAACGCGAACACGAACCACCCCAGTGCTCCCAACGCCGATCGCACCGGTTCCAACTTATCGACGTCCAACGCGGGGCCGAGCACGAGCCACGTCACGCAACTCAGCCCCAAAAATCCGGCCATGGTGAGGGCTCGTCCCGCCTTGGGCATACGGCGTGAACCAAGGATGCCTCCGAACAGCGCAAGTAACGCCCCTGCTGAACAAAGGATAGCGGCGGCCCGTCGAGATCCCCACGCCGGCGTGGCCACCGTCACTGCCCAGGCGTAAGATCCTGCGATCAACAGGTTTAAGCGTACCGGCCCCGCCATCGCCGCCGACCCGTTGCGCTCTGAATCGCCCAAAAGGAGAAAGGCCCTTCTTCGCTGACTTGTACCAGAACGGGTTTCACCGGCGGCGGCCTGACTCGCACTAGCGTCCATCGCTTGGAGCCCGTTGCTGAAAAGTGATCCGCTCAACCTGGTCAAGGATACGTGTCCAAGGACAGTGCGTCCAGCGAGAGACGTGACGCGCACTGAGGCTCGAACTTTTCATGGCCGCAACGGACGCTGTCCGCGACCGTGGATGTGCCGCGATCTTTCGCCAGATTCCTTTAGACTGCCAAAACCCATGATCAACTGCTCTTGGCTCATCGACGCCGACCACGGTAGCCGGCGCCACCGTTTTCCTTTCGGCCGTCGTCGAGTCGCTGCGTGTATTGTCGGTGTGGTCGGACTCGGCCTGACGGTAGCGTGCTCCGAACCCGCTGAGCCGTGGGCGACGACACCTCCAGGCTCGCCAAATTCCGCCGACGCAACCAACGCGCCTGGCGCACCAGGGATGATGCCGACCGCCCCGCAAGGCGGGACAGGCGTTCCGAATGATTCTGTTGGTGCTCCCGGGGCGCCTAACGTCACCCCAACAACCTCGTCTGGCGTCAATCCCGACGGTATTACCGACGGGACGGGCAGCGGTGTCGCCAGCGACTTACGCACGATTCCCATCAAGAACGCACCGTACCGCGTCCTTTCACGCCTCACTGGGCGTCAATACGTCAATGCCGCTGGTCTGCTTTTGGGCATCGACGCGCTCCCTTTCCTTCCGCTCATCCCAGAGATTGCACCAAACGCGGGTTACTCGAACGCCGGTTTCGCGCAGTCGCAGCCTTACGATTTGATTTTGGCCTTCGATGCCGCCGCTAAGGCGATGACCGATAGTGCCGTGGACTGGTCGGCGCTCGCTGCTCGCTATGGGGGCTGTGCGGAGTTAACGTGCGTCAGCCAGTTCATCAGCAGTTTTGGCGAGAGCGCTTACCGCCGTCCGCTTTCTGCGGAAGAAGTTGAAGCTTACCGTCCGGTGTTGGATGCAGCCGCAGCCAACGAGCTGAGCTTCACCGACACACTTGCCCTCGTCGTGCGGGCAATCCTGCAGTCCCCCGAGTTCCTCTACCTGTTCGAGGGCGACCCGCTGACGGATTATCAGCTCGCTGCCCGGTTGTCGTTTTTCGTCACTGACGGGCCGCCTGATGAGGAGCTGCTCGCCGACGCACGCAGCGGCAGCCTACGCACCCCCGACCGCCTCACCTATCATGTCGATCGATTGCTGACGGCCCACGGCTCGGGCTTCGCTCGCGCCTTCGCTTACGACTATCTCGGTTTACGTAAGGCGTTTCAACGCACCGTGGACGTCGACCGCGCAACGATTGAAGCACTGGTCTCTTCAGCGGAGGAAACGTTTGCAGCGCTCATCGCAGCCGATGCTCCCATCGGGGCGATCCTCACCACCCGGTCCTTCGTGACCAACCCGATCACCGCGGCCTACCTGGGCGCGAACGAGGCCCTAACGACGGTCGAAGCCGAGGCGAGCAACGGGTTCATGGGCTTGGTGACGCACCCGGCGACGCTCATAGCAATGAGCAACGCCTTCGAAGGCAGCATGGTCAGCCGTGGGCAGTTCCTCGCTCACCAGATGCTTTGCATTCCGCCGACTCCGCCGCCGAGCACGGCCTTCAATCCCGACGACGTGGCCGGCGAGCTGCCTCCAGACCCAACGCAACGTGACGAAGCGGAAGCTCGCCTCCAAGACCCGAGCTGCCTCGGGTGCCATGTGCAGTTCGAACCGTATGCCTTCGCCTTGAACAAATGGGCAGGCGATGGCCGCTACTATGACGACCCACGATTGCAGGATAGCGGGCCCATAACGACGTCATTGGGCACGTTCACGTTCTCGGGGTTCGAAGACTTCCTTCCCCTGGTTGCCTCGAGCGACCAGTTCAATCGCTGCATGGTGGATCACTTCGTCCGCTACGGTCTCCGTCACACGTCGTATCCCGCGGACGTGATTGACGCCGTCCTACAATCCGCAGGGGCAGACGCTGGGTCCGTCACGTTCGGGAATCTGATCCGAGCCGTCGTCCAGCAGCCGGTGTTTTCCTCTCAATAAGCTCGGTTCTCGCCATGAAGTATCGATTCAGTCTCAGTCGTCGTACGCTGCTCAAGGTTTCCGGCATCACCTTGGGTTTGCCGTTCATCGAAAGCATGCTCACCGACTCTCTCTACGGAGCAGAGCCAGATCCCGGTGCGGCGATGGTGAGCCTGATGTATGGCCTGGGTTCACCCTACTTCGTACTCGATCGTGGACTGGAAGGCCCGCTGCGCTACTACGAGCCGCTGCTGAGCGCTGGGAAGATGAGCTTGTTTACGGACGTGGATATGACAGCTGCGGCCGACAATCCCGTCGATGCTCAACACCACCATGGGCAACCGTACCTGTTCTCCGGCTATCGCACAGTGTTAACGGGCGGCAACAACGTCATCCCTCAGGGGCCGTCGCTGCACTTCGAGACGATGCTCGCCAACTACCCGAACGGCGTGCCTTCTCCCTATCGCGTCATCGACACCGGAATCTATTTTCGGCGCGGGCTGAACTACCAGATCCAGCGCATCTACGACCGTGAGGGGCGCAACGCCGCAGATTTCGAGGATCTGGCCTCGCCGGTCGAGCTGTTCGAAAAGCTGTTCGGCACTATCCCTCAAGCCACCGAAATGAACGCCAAGGAGCGCGCCGCACGCTCCATCATGGATTATCTGCGTCCCGCATATGAGCGCTACACGGGACCCGCATCCCACTTGCCAGAAGCAGACAAGACGGTGCTCAACAATCACCTGGAGCGCATTCGGCAAATCGAGCGCAACGTTTATTCCGTCGAGGATCGGCCGGTCGTCAACGTGGAGCGTCCCACGGCGCCTGAGCTCGACTACAAGGTGGATGGCGGCAACGACTCGGACCCAGAGCGGGTTTACCACGTCAACCCCATCGACTTCGAAAACGCCTACCAGATCATGGCTGACTTGTTCGTGGCGGGACTGGAAGCCGACATGTTCAGGTTCGGCAACTTGTCCTTCGACTCGGGCGGCGGACACACGCATTTCGAAGGGGCCTATCCCACTCCCGATGACGCCAACTACGCGTTCCATGGCAACCCCCATTACGACTACCACCGCTTGGCGTCTGACGATCCGGAAGCCGTGGCCGTAGGCACGGCGCACAACCATTTCATCCACAAAAACATCGCGCTCGTGCTGGAGAAGATGAACTCTCGAGAGTTTCCAGGAGCGAATGGCAAAACCTTGTTGGACAACGTAGCCGTCATGATTGGCAGCGAGGTGGGCACCAATCACGACGTGTCGCGGTTGTTTCACGGCTTTGCCGGTGGCGCGGGGCGACTGAAGCTCGGCGCCCACGTGCAGGAACGCGTGAAGGCGATCGAGCTATACAATGCGCTCGGGCACTCTTATGGCATCGAAACCCCGATCGGCGATGGTCGCGACTACACGAGTGATGCGTCCATCTTGCTGGCCTGACGTCGTTTGGCGGAGAAAGGCGCCGCACCTGAGCCAGCCCTAGTCCAAGCGGGCAGGCGGCGCGCCCCGCGGGGCAATTGCGGGGCACGAGCTGTCGGCGCGCTAACTCAACGATTCGACGAAATCTAAAAACGTGAGCACCGGATGCCCGGTGCCACCCTTGGGGTACATCCCCCGCGGACGGTCATACAAAACGGGAGCCGCCACATCGCAGTGGATCCAAGGCACGTCGCCTACGAACTCACGCAGAAAGAGAGCGGCCGTAATTGAGCCGCCCCAGCGGTCGCCGGTGTGCTGAATGTCGGCTATCTCGCTATTGAGTTGTTCCCGGAGCTCTTCGAGCAAAGGCATGCGCCAAAACGCTTCCCCCGCTTGCTTCGCCGATTGCGAGAACTGCTTCGCGAGCTTTTCGTCGGTGGTATAGAACGCGCTACACGACTTGCCCAAGGCCACGACACAGGCGCCGGTTAGTGTGGCGGCGTCGACAATCAGGTCTGGCCCGAGGTTTTTTGCGTACGTCAGGGCGTCGGCTAACACCAGCCTGCCCTCGGCGTCAGTGTTGACGATCTCGACCGTCCTGCCATCGAGAGAACCAAAGATGTCACCCGGCCGGTACGCCAAGCCGTCCGGCATGTTCTCGGCGGCTCCGATGATCCCGTGCACCTCGACGTTGGGCGCCACGACTGCCACCGCCGCCATCAGGCCGAGCACGGCTGCTGCGCCCCCCATGTCGCTTTTCATCTCGCCCATGCCTTGAGCTGGCTTGATGCACAAGCCACCGGAGTCGAACGTTAATCCTTTACCAACGAATGCCACTCTCCTCTTCGCGCGCGGCGGCGTGTAAGTGATATGGATGAAGCGAGGTTCGTTGGCGCTGCCCTGACCAACCGCATAGTGCAGCTTCATGCCAGCTTTCTTGATGCCGGCCTTGTCCAACACGTTGACCTTCATCTTGCCGGCCTTCGCCACTTTGGTGGCAAGCTCCGCTAGCGCCACTGGAGTGAGCTCGTTGGGCGGCTCGTTGACTGCATCGCGAGCAATGGTCACCGCTTGGGCAACGGCGCAGCCGAGTTCGAGCGCCTTTCGCTCGGCGGCGGTAGCCTTGCCAGCACGGAAAACGGTAACGCTACTCGTCGCAGTCTTGGGCGCTCGTTCGCCGGTGAGGTACTTGGTGAAGCGATAGCTACCCAATAGGCAGCCTTCGGCCACGGCCCGCATGGTTGCGCCCTTGATCGTCTCGGGCAGGACCACTCCCACCGAAGTCACGCTCGCCACGCTGCGCAGGCCGGTAGCAAGTGCATGGCGAAGCGATGCGTCACTCACGCCACGCTTGGGACCAAGCCCGACCAGAACCAAACGTGGCGCCTTGAGTCGCCCCAGAGTCGGGAACTCGAGCGCCTGGTTTAAGCCAGCCGCGAACTCGGCCGCCGACGCATGGGCGCTGAGCTGGCCATCGACCAGCTGATCCAGCGCCGAAAAGTGCTTCTGGCGGCCAAGCTCTCCAGCGAATACGGGAAGAACCAGCGCCCCCACTTCTGCGGTAGATGCTTCTGCGGAACTGAGGTCGACCTGAATCGCCATGCTTTATTACTCCTGGCTACTGCACGCCTCGCGCATCGCGCGCGGGAACTCAGGTCGTATCGAAGTTTCCGGTCCGAGGCAATCCATCGGCAGGATTGATTGAAGAAAACTCGAAATCTGCGCGCTACCGCTCCATAACAGCCAAGTGATTCGGCTCACCCTCACACACTTTGGCGTGTTTTTCGGGACACTGACTTGGCTTAACGCGGGTTGGAGCCAAGCCGATCCAACACCACCCCCCACGCAACCAGCTGTAGCTTTTCCGGAGGTGCCAAGCGCTCCACCGCCCCCCCCTCCGCCGCCGCCATATGTCACGCCTCCCCCCGGCGAGCCGGCACCGGATACTCCAGTCACATCGGCCCCGCCCAGCTACGGCCCGCCTCCTGCGGAAGGGGGGGTGCAGTACCCGCAACAGCCGTACCCGCAACAGCCGCAGCCGTACCCGCAACAGCCG